>NZ_CP117425.1:0-372500 GCF_030687295.1 Pseudomonas beijingensis
GTGGAGCTTTTGCGCGATGAGCTGCCTGCCCAACAATTCAACACTTGGATCCGTCCACTACAGGTCGAAGCCGAAGGCGACGAGTTGCGTGTCTATGCACCGAACCGTTTCGTTCTCGACTGGGTCAACGAAAAGTACCTGGGCCGGGTCATGGAACTGCTCGACGAGCATGGCAATGGCATGGCACCTGCGTTGTCCTTATTAATAGGCAGCAAACGCAGCTCGGCACCCCGCGCTGCACCCAATGCGCCGCTGGCCGCCGCCGCATCACAGGCCCAGCAGGCTGCCCCGGCACCGGTGAACAACCATGCCGCCCCGGCACCTGCCCCCGCCCCGAGCAAACGCAACACGCAAAAAGTTGCCGAGGTCAGCGAAGAACCTTCCCGGGACAGCTTCGACCCCATGGCCGGTGCCAGCTCCCAGCAGGCTCCGGTGCGGGCCGAACAGCGCACCGTCCAGGTCGAAGGCGCGCTCAAGCACACCAGCTACCTGAACCGGACCTTTACCTTTGAGAATTTCGTCGAAGGTAAATCCAACCAACTGGCCCGCGCGGCGGCCTGGCAGGTCGCGGACAACCCCAAGCACGGTTACAACCCGCTCTTCCTTTATGGCGGCGTCGGCTTGGGTAAGACCCACTTGATGCACGCGGTGGGCAACCACCTATTAAAGAAGAACCCGAATGCCAAGGTCGTGTACCTGCATTCCGAGCGTTTCGTGGCCGACATGGTCAAGGCGCTGCAACTGAACGCCATCAACGAGTTCAAGCGCTTCTACCGTTCGGTGGATGCCTTGCTGATCGACGACATTCAGTTCTTCGCCCGCAAGGAACGTTCCCAGGAAGAGTTTTTCCACACCTTCAACGCATTGCTTGAAGGTGGGCAGCAGGTCATTCTCACCAGTGACCGCTACCCGAAAGAGATCGAAGGTCTCGAAGAACGCCTCAAGTCGCGTTTCGGCTGGGGCCTGACGGTGGCCGTCGAGCCGCCGGAGCTGGAAACCCGGGTCGCGATCCTGATGAAGAAAGCCGACCAGGCCAAGGTCGAGCTGCCTCACGACGCAGCCTTCTTCATCGCCCAGCGTATCCGCTCGAACGTACGTGAGCTCGAAGGTGCCCTCAAGCGGGTGATCGCCCATTCGCACTTCATGGGCCGCGATATCACCATCGAGTTGATTCGCGAATCCTTGAAGGACTTGTTGGCGCTCCAGGACAAATTGGTTTCTGTGGATAACATTCAGCGAACGGTTGCCGAATACTACAAAATCAAGATATCCGACCTGCTGTCCAAACGCCGTTCGCGTTCGGTGGCACGTCCGCGTCAGGTGGCCATGGCCCTTTCCAAGGAACTGACCAACCACAGCCTGCCGGAAATCGGCGATGTGTTTGGCGGACGCGACCACACCACCGTGCTGCACGCCTGCCGCAAGATCAACGAACTTAAGGAATCCGACGCGGACATCCGCGAGGACTACAAGAACCTGCTGCGTACACTGACCACTTGATGACCACCAGCGCAGCTTATTAAGGCAAGGGACTAGACCATGCATTTCACCATTCAACGCGAAGCCCTGTTGAAACCCCTGCAACTGGTCGCAGGCGTCGTCGAACGCCGCCAGACCTTGCCGGTACTTTCCAACGTGCTGCTGGTTGTCGAAGGCCAGCAATTGTCGCTGACCGGTACCGACCTGGAAGTCGAGCTGGTCGGTCGGGTGCAACTTGAAGAACCGGCTGATCCGGGTTCCATCACCGTGCCGGCGCGCAAGCTGATGGACATCTGCAAGAGCCTGCCCAACGACGCGCTGATCGACATCAAGGTCGATGAGCAGAAGCTCGTGGTCAAGGCCGGTCGCAGCCGCTTCACCTTGTCCACACTGCCCGCCAACGATTTCCCGACTGTTGAAGAAGGCCCGGGTTCGCTGACCTGCAGCCTGGACCAGAGCAAATTGCGTCGCCTGATCGAACGCACCAGTTTCGCCATGGCCCAGCAGGACGTGCGTTATTACCTCAACGGCATGCTCCTGGAAGTGTCCGCCGGCATCATCCGCGCCGTCGCCACCGACGGTCACCGCCTGGCCATGTGCTCCATGCAGGCCGATATCGGCCAGCCGGATCGCCACCAGGTGATCGTGCCGCGTAAAGGTATCCTGGAGCTGGCCCGTCTGCTGACCGAGCCGGACGGCAACGTCAGCATCGTGCTGGGTCAGCACCACATCCGCGCCACCACCAGCGAGTTCACCTTCACCTCGAAGCTGGTGGACGGCAAATTCCCTGACTACGAGCGCGTGCTGCCAAAAGGTGGCGACAAGCTGGTACTGGGCGATCGCCAGGCGCTGCGCGAAGCTTTCAGCCGTACCGCGATCCTCTCCAACGAGAAGTACCGTGGCATTCGCCTGCAACTGGCCAACGGTCAGCTGAAGATCCAGGCGAACAACCCGGAACAGGAAGAAGAAGCGGAAGAAGAAGTAGGCGTTGAGTACAACGGCGGCTCCCTGGAAATCGGCTTCAACGTCAGCTACCTGCTGGACGTGCTGGGCGTGATGACCACTGAGCAAGTGCGTCTGATCCTGTCCGACTCCAACAGCAGTGCGCTGGTGCAGGGGAGTCCGATAACGACGATTCGGCTTACGTTGTCATGCCGATGCGTCTGTAATCATCATGCCCAGCAGAAGCTAGATGTCCTTAAGTCGCGTCTCGGTCACCGCGGTGCGCAATCTGCACCCGGTGACCTTCTCCCCCTCCCCCCGCATCAATATCCTTTACGGCGCCAACGGCAGCGGCAAAACCAGCGTGCTGGAAGCCGTGCACCTGCTCGGGCTTGCCCGTTCATTTCGCAGCACGCGCCTGTTACCGGTCATCCAGTACGATCAACTGGCGTGCACGGTGTTTGGGCAGGTGGAGTTGGCGGAAGGCGGCCACAGCGCCCTGGGGATCTCGCGGGACCGGCAAGGCGAATTCCAAATCCGCATCGATGGGCAGAACGCTCGCAGCGCTGCACAGCTGGCCGAGATCCTGCCGCTGCAGTTGATCAACCCGGACAGCTTCCGTCTACTGGAAGGCGCACCAAAGATTCGCCGGCAGTTCCTCGACTGGGGCGTGTTTCATGTGGAACCGCGTTTCATGACGACTTGGCAACGCCTGCAGAAGGCGTTGCGCCAGCGAAACTCTTGGCTGCGACATGGTACACTTGACGCCGTTTCGCAAGCGGTTTGGGACAGGGAACTGTGCCAGGCCAGCGCTGAAATCGATGAATACCGCCGCGCTTACATCAAAGCCTTGAAACCGGTCTTCGAGCAGACCTTGAGCGAACTGGTTGAGCTTGATGGCCTGACGCTCAGCTATTACCGAGGCTGGGACAAGGACCGGGAACTGAGCACCGTACTGGCTGGCTCGCTGCAGCGGGACCAGCAGATGGGCCATACCCAGGCTGGACCACAACGCGCTGACTTGCGCCTTAGATTGGGTGCACACAACGCCGCGGACATTTTGTCCCGGGGTCAGCAGAAGTTGGTGGTGTGTGCCTTGCGTATCGCCCAGGGGCATCTGGTCAGCCAGGCCCGTCGCGGTCAGTGTATTTATCTGGTGGATGATTTGCCGTCCGAGCTGGACGAAGCCCACCGCCGCGCGCTGTGCCGCTTGCTGGAAGACTTACGCTGCCAGGTGTTCATCACCTGTGTAGACCACGAATTATTGAGGGAAGGCTGGCAGACGGAAACGCCAGTCGCCTTGTTCCACGTGGAACAGGGCCGTATCACCCAGACCCACGACCATCGGGAGTGAAGGCATTGAGCGAAGAAAATACGTACGACTCAACGAGCATTAAAGTGCTGAAAGGCCTGGATGCCGTACGCAAACGTCCCGGTATGTACATTGGTGACACCGATGATGGCAGCGGTCTGCACCACATGGTGTTCGAGGTGGTCGACAACTCCATCGACGAAGCCCTCGCCGGCCACTGCGACGACATCAGCATCATTATCCACCCGGATGAGTCCATCACCGTTCGCGACAACGGCCGTGGCATCCCGGTAGACGTGCACAAAGAGGAAGGCGTTTCCGCCGCCGAAGTCATCATGACCGTCCTCCACGCAGGCGGTAAGTTCGACGATAACTCCTACAAGGTCTCCGGCGGTCTGCACGGTGTAGGTGTCTCGGTGGTGAACGCACTGTCCGAAGAACTGGTCCTGACCGTTCGCCGCAGTGGCAAGATCTGGGAACAGACCTACGTCCACGGTGTTCCTCAGGCGCCGATGGCGATCGTTGGCGACAGCGAGTCCACGGGCACCCAGATCCACTTCAAGGCGTCGAGCGAAACATTCAAGAACATCCACTTCAGCTGGGACATCCTGGCCAAGCGGATTCGTGAACTGTCCTTCCTCAACTCCGGTGTCGGCATCGTCCTCAAGGACGAGCGCAGCGGCAAGGAAGAGCTGTTCAAGTACGAAGGTGGCCTGCGTGCGTTCGTTGAGTACCTGAACACCAACAAGACCCCGGTCAACCAGGTGTTCCACTTCAACGTCCAGCGTGAAGACGGCATCGGCGTGGAAATCGCCCTGCAGTGGAACGACAGCTTCAACGAGAACCTGTTGTGCTTCACCAACAACATTCCGCAGCGCGACGGCGGTACTCACCTGGTGGGCTTTCGTTCGGCGCTGACCCGTAACCTGAACAACTACATTGAACAGGAAGGCCTGGCGAAGAAGCATAAAGTCGCCACCACCGGTGACGATGCCCGTGAAGGCCTGACAGCGATCATTTCGGTGAAGGTGCCGGATCCGAAGTTCAGTTCCCAGACCAAGGACAAGCTGGTGTCTTCCGAAGTGAAGACCGCGGTCGAACAGGAGATGGGCAAGTACTTCTCCGACTTCCTGCTGGAGAACCCGAACGAAGCCAAGCTGGTTGTCGGCAAGATGATCGACGCCGCCCGTGCCCGTGAGGCCGCGCGCAAGGCCCGTGAGATGACCCGCCGCAAAGGCGCGCTGGACATCGCCGGCCTGCCGGGCAAACTGGCTGACTGCCAGGAAAAGGACCCTGCCCTGTCCGAGCTGTACCTGGTGGAAGGTGACTCTGCTGGCGGTTCCGCCAAGCAGGGCCGCAACCGTCGCACCCAGGCCATCCTGCCGCTCAAGGGCAAGATCCTCAACGTCGAGAAGGCGCGCTTCGACAAGATGATTTCCTCCCAGGAAGTCGGCACCTTGATCACCGCGCTGGGCTGCGGCATTGGCCGCGAAGAGTACAACATCGACAAGTTGCGCTATCACAACATCATCATCATGACCGATGCTGACGTCGACGGTTCGCACATCCGCACCCTGCTGCTGACCTTCTTCTTCCGTCAGTTGCCGGAGCTGATCGAGCGCGGCTACATCTACATCGCCCAGCCGCCGCTGTACAAGGTCAAGAAAGGCAAGCAAGAGCAATACATCAAAGACGACGACGCCATGGAAGAGTACATGACGCAGTCGGCCCTGGAAGACGCAAGCCTGCACCTGAACGAAGATGCCCCGGGCATTTCCGGTGAAGCCCTCGAGCGTCTGGTGAATGACTTCCGTCTGGTGATGAAGACCCTCAAGCGCCTGTCGCGCCTGTACCCACAGGAACTGACCGAGCACTTCATCTACCTGCCAGCCGTGAGCCTGGAGCAACTGTCCGATCACGCAGCGATGCAAGATTGGCTGGCCCAGTACGAAGTACGCCTGCGCACCGTGGAAAAATCCGGCCTGGTCTACAAAGCCAGCCTGCGCGAAGACCGTGAGCGTAACGTCTGGCTACCGGAAGTCGAACTGATCTCCCACGGCCTGTCGAACTACGTCACCTTCAACCGCGACTTCTTCGGCAGCAACGACTACAAGACCGTCGTATCCTTGGGCGCGCAACTGAGCACGCTGCTGGACGAAGGCGCGTACATCCAACGTGGTGAACGCAAGAAAGCCGTGACCGAGTTCAAGGAAGCCCTTGAATGGCTGATGGCGGAAAGCACCAAGCGCCACACCATCCAGCGATACAAAGGTCTGGGTGAGATGAACCCGGATCAGCTGTGGGAAACCACCATGGACCCGGGCTCGCGTCGCATGCTGAAAGTCACCATCGAAGACGCCATTGGCGCGGACCAGATCTTCAACACCCTGATGGGTGATGCAGTCGAGCCTCGTCGTGACTTCATCGAGAGCAATGCGTTGGCGGTGTCCAACCTGGATTTCTGATCTTCTGCGGTACCTCGTTCCAACAAAAAGCCAACGCTTATGCGTTGGCTTTTTTTTACATTTTAAAATCTCCACGCTCCTTCGGACCCGTCGGTCATAAACGGGGTAGCTCGGTAACATCCTGGCACAAAGCCTTCATTCTCAATGGGTTAGGAATCCGAGGAGAGTCCCGGATAACGGGAGCCTCAGATTTTCTGGCGCAGAACTTGCGTGTTTAATAACTTACACATCGTTTTTTTAAATTTACAGAGAGCGATGGGTTGAGGTGATACGAATAAATTCAAATGCCAAGGGTAGTCTCAATGAGCGGTACGCATACTTCCGATAATCTGGCGCAAGGGCTCAAGCCCCGTCATGTGACGATGCTTTCCATTGCCGGTGTGATTGGTGCCGGTCTGTTCGTCGGCTCCGGCCATGCGATCGCCGCGGCCGGTCCGGCCGTGCTGCTGGCCTACGCGGCCGCGGGTGCCTTGGTGGTGCTGGTGATGCGGATGCTGGGCGAAATGGCGGTGGCGTCGCCGGACACCGGCTCCTTCTCGACGTATGCGGACCGCGCGATTGGGCACTGGGCCGGTTTCACCATCGGCTGGCTCTACTGGTGGTTCTGGGTCCTGGTGATTCCGCTGGAGGCCAACGCCGCTGCGACGATCCTGCACGCCTGGTTCCCGAACGTGGCTATCTGGGTGTTCACATTGGTCATCACCCTGCTACTGACGGTCACCAACCTGTTCAGCGTGAAGAATTACGGGGAGTTCGAATTCTGGTTCGCCCTGGTCAAGGTGGTGGCGATCATTGGCTTCATCGGGCTGGGGGTGATGGCGATATTCGGTTTTCTCCCCACCAGTCAGGTCAGCGGTGTTTCGCACCTGTTCGACACCCAGGGCTTCCTGCCCAACGGAATGGGCGCGGTGCTAGGGGCAATCCTGACCACCATGTTTTCGTTCATGGGCACCGAGATCGTGACCATCGCGGCGGCTGAATCGAAGAACCCTGGCCAGCAGATCTCCAAGGCGACCAACTCGGTGATCTGGCGGATTGGCTTGTTCTACCTCGTGTCCATCTTCATCGTTGTTGCCCTGGTGCCCTGGAACGACCCACTCCTGGCCAGCGTCGGTTCCTACCAGACGGTGCTGGAGCGCATGGGCATCCCCAATGCCAAGCTGATCGTCGATATCGTGGTCCTGGTGGCGGTCACGAGCTGCCTGAATTCGGCGCTGTATACGGCGTCGCGGATGATGTTCTCGTTGGGCAAGCGCGGTGATGCACCGGCCGTTTCCCAGCGTACCAACAAGAGCGGTACGCCTCACTGGGCGGTGATGCTGTCGACTGGTGCAGCCTTTTTGGCGGTATTCGCCAACTACGTGGCACCGGCGGCGGTTTTCGAATTCCTGCTGGCCAGCTCTGGCGCCATTGCGTTGCTGGTGTACCTGGTCATCGCGGTTTCGCAGCTGCGCATGCGCAAACAACGCATGGCGCGTGGTGAAAAAATCGCTTTCAGCATGTGGCTGTTTCCCGGCCTGACCTATGCGGTGATTGTCTTCATCGTCGGGGCCTTGACCATCATGCTGTTCCAGGAAGCCCATCGGGTGGAGATCCTGGCGACGGGGCTGCTGAGTGTGTTGGTGGTGCTGTCCGGCGTACTGATACAGCGTCGCCGGATCGCAAAACCAGGAAGCGTGGTACAGACCATAGGGTGATATCCATTGTGGCGAGGGGATTTATCCCCGCTGGGCTGCGCAGCAGCCCTAAAGCAGTGAGTTCAATCTTCCTGGTACACCGAGTTGCCTGTTTGGGGGCTGCTACGCAGCCCAGCGGGGATAAATCCCCTCGCCACGGATGCATCCAATACCTAACTCGCGACAGACGCCTCACTCCCCGCCGCCACACTCTCCAACCGATACCCATACCCGTAAATCGTCAGCAACTGCCAACCCCGATCCGCTGTCAGCCCGAGTTTGTTGCGCAGGCGATAGATATGGGTGTCGAGCGGGCGGGATGAGGTCATTTCCTCGTGAGTCCAGAAGCGCTCGTAGAAGTACTCCCGAGACAGCGGTCGGCCCAGGTTGGCGAACAGGCACCGGGCGAGGCGGTATTCCCGTTCGGTCAGGCTGATGGGAATGCCGGCGCGGGTGATGGTCAGCTCGGCGTCGTCGAACGCCAGGTCGTTGAACACCAGCACGTCGCTGGCGGGCGCACGCTGCAGGTTGTGGCGGCGCAGCACGGCGGTGACCCGGGCCTTGAGTTCGTTGGGCCTGAAGGGTTTGCTCACATAGTCGTCTGCGCCGGCGTTGAGGGCCTGGACGATGTCGTGTTCGCCGTCGCGGCTGGTCAGCATGATGGCGGCCGGTGGTGAATCCATGTGCTCGCGGGTCCATCGCAGCAGCGAAAGCCCGCTGATGTCCGGCAGTTGCCAGTCCAGGATCAACAGGTCGAAGGTTTCCCGACGCAGTTGCCGCAACAGGTCTTCGCCTCGTTCAAAGCTGTGCAGGGTCCAGGCTTGCTCGC
The DNA here is from genome assembly GCF_030687295.1 of Pseudomonas beijingensis. Taxonomy (NCBI): domain Bacteria; kingdom Pseudomonadati; phylum Pseudomonadota; class Gammaproteobacteria; order Pseudomonadales; family Pseudomonadaceae; genus Pseudomonas; species Pseudomonas beijingensis. Next base: position 8,704 of record NZ_CP117425.1, read on the forward strand.
CTCTGCCGGGGATTTGTTGCAGTGTCTGTTCTACCCGGCGCAGCTCGGCCGGCTCATCGTCCAGTATGGCGACACGCATGGAATGCGATTCCTTGATCTCGAAAATAACGGACATCCTCAGGTGGCAATGAAAGGCAGCCAGTGGCTGATTCATCGACCTGTCGCTGGTTGCGACAATACCGGCTCGCGGCACAGAGGGAAAGGCAGCAGCGCGCCACCCATCGAGTCCGTTATAGTCGTGGGCGTTTCAGCCTGTCGACTGATGCGGGCCAGTGAAGATATCCACAGTCCTTGAGTTCGGCCAGGAAGCCTATGAGTAACCAGCGTCGCCGTGAAAGTCGTGAACCCACCCAGGTCCAGCGGTTGTTTCGACAGTTGGTACGGGAGTGGTTGTGGATAAGTCTGCTGCTGTTGCCGCTGACAGCCTTGCTGTCATTGAGCAGTCAATCCCCGGGCAGCCGTTCAGGCGCTGCGTTGTTGTCGGTGTGCCTGGTGGCCTGTGTATTGGGCTTGTTACTGTTGCGCCCCCGCCTGGCCCTGTGGACAACGGTGGGTGGCATGAGCCTGGCCCTGTTGATCAGCGCCATGCTGGGCGCACGGGGTTGGTGGTGGTCACCCATGGCCAGTGTGCTGGGGATCATGTTCGGCTACCTGATCTGGAACTGGCGACGGCTGAGCGTGGTGCTGGCCTATTTCGGCTGGGAATTGGCACGCCTGGACGCCGAGCCCAAGGTCTTCCCGGAGCGTCGCCGTGCCTCCTACACCGGCAGCGACCGTTTGCAGGGCCAGATCATGGCCCTGGAACAAGCCATGAGCCGCACCCGCGACACCCGGCGCTTCATTGCTGATGGCCTGGAATACCTGCCGGTCGCGACCATGATCAGCGATCCCCAAGGCAAGCTGCTGTTGGGTAATCGCAAGGCACGCCAGCTGTTCGGCCATGGCCTGGCGGGCGGTGACGTGTTGGAGCACCTTGGGCAATTGGGTTATCCGGGGCTGGAGCATGGGGTGCATCACCGGTTATCCACATTGCCCTTGGTGGAGTTTCGCGACATTCGTGAGCGCAGCTTGCGCCTGGAGCGGGCCGCGTTATTTCCGGTTGATGGCGATGCGCCGATTGGCTGGTTGCTGAGCCTCACGGACCTGAGCGCCGAACGTGAGGCGGAAGAACAGCGCAGCGTCATGCTGCGGTTCCTTTCCCATGACCTGCGTGCCCCGCACTCGGCGATCCTTGCACTGCTCGATGTGCAGCGGCACCAGGTGGGCGGTGATCATCCGCTGTTCGACCAGATCGAGCGCCAGGTGCGTCGCGCTTTGGACCTGACCGAGGGCTTCGTGCAATTGGCCAAGGCCGAATCCGAGGCCTATCAATTCCAGCCGACGCTGTTCGCCATGCTGGTGCTGGATGTGCTCGACCAGGCGCTGCCCATCGCCCAGGCAAAACGCATCCAGTTGATTCATGAAATTGAGGATGAAGAGGCGATGGTGAGAGCGGATCAATCGTTGCTGACCCGTGCCCTGTTCAATCTGCTGGAAAATGCCATCAAGTACAGCCCACCCGATGCCTGCATTTCCCTGCAGGTGCATTGCGTGTCGGGCTGGTTGATCTGCAATGTCGCCGACCAAGGCAAGGGCATCAGCGCCGAAGAACTGCCGGACCTGTTCAGTCAGTACCGACGGTTTTCGTCGGCCCAGGGGGTCGATGGAATTGGCCTTGGGTTATCGATGGTCAAGGCAGTGGTTGATCATCACGAGGGGAAAATCGAGTGCCACAGCGTGGTAGGTAAAGGCACAACGTTCAGCCTGCGCTTTCCGTTGCTGGAAGATTGAAAGATCGCAGCCTTCGGCAGCTCCTACAGGGCGTATCGAATCTCTGTAGGAGCTGCCGAAGGCTGCGATTTTCTGGTGCTATAAAAACTTATGCACCTGCAGACGGGTTTTATGTGTTTAGGAAATATGTATTAAAAACATATACCTACAACATAAAAGCAACGGATTTCGAAAAAACGGTACACAGGTTATCCACAGATCTCAAACAGCGGCTTGTTCCGTGGGGACTTCCGCGACAGGGCCGGGAGGAAGCGAGCCCATTTCCCGTTGTGTCTGTTCATTCCAAGCCTGTACGCGGTCATTGAGCTCGGCGATGGCGCGGGGCCCGGTGCCTTCAGCATACATCGGCGCGCCGATCACTACGGTGATGACGCCCGGTTTTCTGATCCAGCCCGCCTTGGGCCAGAATTTGCCGGCATTGTGTGCAATCGGCAGCACCGGCAGGTTCGCGTTCACCGCCAATGCGGAACCGCTGCGGGAGAATTTGCCAACCGTCCCGTAAGGAACACGGGTGCCCTCGGGGAAAATCAGCACCCAGGTGTTGTCCCTCAGCAGCTCGTCACCCTTCTTCGCCACTTGCTTGAGCGCTAACTTGGGATTGTCGCGATCGATGGCAATCGGGCGCAGCATCGCCATGGCCCAGCCAAAGAACGGTACGAACAGCAGTTCACGCTTGAGGACCTGGCTCAACGGCTCGAAATAGGCCGAGAGGAAGAACGTTTCCCAGGTGCTCTGGTGGTTGGACTGGATCACGCAGGGCCGGTCCGGCACGTTCTCGGCACCCTTCACTTCATAGCGGATGCCCAGGAACACCTTGCTCAGCCACAGCGCGCATCGGCACCAGTACACATTGATGAAACGATAGCGCGCCCTGAACGGCAGGAAGGGCGCGATAAAAAAACTCAAGGTACACCACAACAAGGAACTGGTGCCCAGCAGCAGGTAAAAGAGAAAGCTTCTGATGGCCTGCAATATCGACATAGCGGCGTTTACCGTTGCGGGCAATGCCCGCCTGTTCAAGCGCTTCCCGAACAATCCTTGATCAGGATGTATTGGGAGCTCTAATTGTGGATAAGTTCAGCGGCAATCGCCGCCAGGTCGTCAAAAATCAAGGTGCCCACCGGCAGGGTCTTGCCCAGAGTCTTCTCGCCTTTCCCGGTCTTTACCAAAACTGGCTGACAATCGACGGCCTTCGCCGCCTCCAGGTCACCGAGACTGTCACCGACGAACCACACACCCGCCAAGGCCACATCGTAATGCGCGGCAATGGTTTTCAACATGCCCGGCTTGGGCTTGCGGCAATCGCAGCCATCGTCCGGCCCATGCGGGCAGTAGACGATCAAGCCGACTTCCCCGCCCTGCTCCGCCACCAGGGCGCGCAGGCGCTCATGCATGGCGTCCAGGACGGCGAGGTCATAATAACCGCGGGCAATGCCCGACTGGTTGGTGGCCACCGCCACCGTCCAGCCGGCCTTGCTCAACTGCGCGATGGCTTCGATCGAACCAGGCAGTGGCAACCACTCATCCACCGATTTGATGTAAGCGTCGGAGTCGTGATTGATCACCCCGTCCCGATCGAGAATCAGCAGTTTCAAGCGTTACCCCAGCAACGAAATATCGGCGACGCCGAGGAACAGCCCACGCAGACGCGCCAGCAGTGCGTAACGGTTGGCCCGTACGTTGGCGTCTTCGGCATTGACCATCACCGCCTCAAAAAACGCATCCACTGGTTCGCGCAGTGCCGCCAGGCGAGCCAGGGTTTCGCTGTACTGACGCGCCGCCGCCATTGGCTGGACCGCCTGGTCTGCCTGCTGGATCGCCGAGTACAGGGAAAACTCGTTGGCGTTGTCGAAGTACTTGGCTTCGACGGTCGCCGCGATGTTGCCTTCGGCCTTGCTCAGCAGGTTCGAAACACGCTTGTTCACCGCGGCCAGGGCCGCTGCTTGCGGCAGTTGGCGGAACGCCTGCACCGCTTGTACGCGCTGGTCGAAGTCCAGGGCCGAACCCGGCTTCAGGGCACGTACCGACAGGTAGGTCGCGACCTCGACACCTTCATCTTCATAACGCGCACGCAGGCGGTCGAAGATGAATTCCAGCACCGCATCGGCCAGGCCGGCAGCCTTGACCTTGCTGCCGAACGCATTGACGGCGAATGCCACGGCGTCGTTCAGGTCCAGGTCCAGCTGCTTGTCGATCAGGATCCGCAACACGCCCAGCGCCGCGCGACGCAAGGCATACGGGTCTTTGCTGCCGGTAGGCAGCATGCCGATGCCGAAAATGCCCACCAGGGTGTCGAGCTTGTCGGCGATCGCCACGGCCGCACCGGTCAGGGTGGTCGGCAGCTCAGCGCCGGCACCGCGGGGCATGTACTGCTCGTTCAGGGCCAGGGCTACGTCCTGCGGCTCGCCATCGTTGAGGGCGTAGTAGTAACCGGCGACGCCTTGCATCTCCGGGAACTCACCGACCATTTCGGTCGACAGGTCGCACTTGGACAGGAGGCCGGCACGGGCCGCGCGCTGGGCGTCACCACCGATGCGTGGGGCGATGAACGCGGCCAGTTTCGAAACGCGCTCGGCCTTGTCGTAGACACTGCCGAGTTTTTCCTGGAACACCACGTTGCGCAGGCGCTCGTTGAAGCTTTCCAGGGGCTGTTTCTTGTCTTGCTTGAAGAAGAACTCGGCATCGGTCAGGCGCGGACGAACGACTTTTTCGTTACCGGCGATGATCTGTTGCGGGTCCTTGCTTTCGATGTTGGCGACCGTGATGAAGCGCGGCAGCAACTTGCCTTCGGCGTCCAGCAGGCAGAAGTACTTCTGATTGTCCTGCATGGTGGTGATCAGTGCTTCCTGCGGCACTTCGAGGAAACGTTCCTCGAACGAGCACACCAGCGGCACCGGCCATTCCACCAGCGCGGTCACTTCGTCCAGCAGGTTGGCCGGCACGATGGCGGTGCCTTCCTGCAGGGTGGCCAGCTCTTCGGTGCGCTTGCTGATCAGCTCGCGGCGCTCGTTGGCGTCGGCCAGCACATAGGCGGCACGCAGGTCGGCCAGGTAGTTGGCCGGCGAGGTGATGCGCACGCTCTGCGGATGATGGAAGCGGTGACCGCGGGAATCGCGACCGGCCTTCTGGGCCAGGATCGTGCAATCGATAACCTGGTCACCGAGCAACATCACCAGCCATTGGGTCGGACGCACGAACTCTTCCTTGCGCGCGGCCCAGCGCATGCGCTTGGGGATCGGCAAGTCATTGAGGGAGTCTTCGACGATGGTCGGCAACAGGCTGGCGGTCGGCTTGCCCTTGATGCTCTGGCTGTAGCGCAGCTTCGGGCCGCTCTGGTCGATTTCGCTCAGGTCCACGCCGCACTTCTTGGCGAAGCCCAGGGCGGCCTGGGTCGGGTTGCCGTCGGCATCGAACGCGGCCTGGCGTGGCGGGCCATCGAGGTTGATGCTGCGGTCCGGCTGTTGGGTCGCCAGGGCGGTGATCAGCACGGCCAGGCGGCGCGGCGCGGCGTACACCTGTTTGGCTTCGTAGCTCAGGCCAGCGGCTTGCAGGCCTTTGTCGATACCGGCCAGGAACGCATCGGCCAGGGTGTTCAGGGCTTTGGGTGGCAGTTCTTCGGTGCCCAGTTCAACCAGAAAATCTTGAGCACTCATTGTGCAGCCTCCAGCTTAGCCAACACTTCATCACGCAGGTCCGGGGTCGCCATCGGGAAGCCCAGCTTGGCACGGGCCAGCAGGTAGGCTTGCGCAACGGAGCGCGCCAGGGTGCGTACACGCAGGATGTATTGCTGGCGCGCAGTCACGGAAATCGCCCGGCGTGCGTCCAGCAGGTTGAAGGTATGGGACGCCTTCAACACCATTTCATAGCTCGGCAACGGCAGCGGCTGGTCGAGCTCGATCAGGCGCTTGGCTTCGCTTTCATAGAAGTCGAACAGTTCGAACAGCTTCTCGACGTTGGCGTGTTCGAAGTTGTAGGTCGACTGCTCCACTTCGTTCTGGTGGAACACGTCGCCATAGGTCACTTTGCCGAATGGGCCGTCGGCCCACACCAGGTCGTAGACCGAATCCACGCCCTGCAGGTACATGGCCAGGCGTTCCAGGCCATAGGTGATCTCGCCGGTGACCGGGTAGCACTCGATGCCGCCCGCCTGTTGGAAGTAGGTGAACTGGGTCACTTCCATGCCGTTGAGCCAGACTTCCCAGCCCAGGCCCCAGGCGCCCAGGGTTGGCGATTCCCAGTTGTCTTCGACGAAACGAATGTCGTGCACCAGCGGGTCGAGGCCCACATGCTTGAGGGAGCCCAGGTACAGTTCCTGGAAGTTTTCCGGGTTCGGCTTCAGCACCACCTGGAACTGGTAGTAGTGCTGCAGGCGGTTCGGGTTTTCGCCGTAGCGGCCGTCAGTCGGGCGGCGGCTGGGCTGCACATAAGCGGCGTTCCAGGTTTCCGGGCCGATGGCACGCAGAAACGTGGCAGTGTGGAAAGTGCCGGCGCCTACTTCCATATCGTAGGGCTGAAGTACCACGCAACCTTGCTCGGCCCAGTATTGCTGGAGGGCGAGGATCAAGTCTTGGAAGGTACGCACGGCTGGCGTAGGCTGGCTCACGAAATTCACCTGTTTCTTGGGCTGCGATTTAAAGAGCGGGAGTATACCCGATTCGTTCGTGCGCACGCCCCCTGGAGCCTTATGCCACGCTGCTTTTGGTGTTCTGACGATCCGTTGTACATGGCTTATCACGATCAGGAGTGGGGCACGCCGCTGCGCGATGCGCAGGGTTTGTTCGAGTTGCTTTTGCTCGAAGGGTTCCAGGCCGGGTTGTCCTGGATCACCGTTTTGCGCAAACGCGAGCACTACCGCAAAGTGCTGTACGGCTTTGATGTGCAGCGCGTGGCGCAGATGAGCGACGCCGAAATCGAAGACTTGATGCTCGACACCGGCATCATCCGCAACCGCCTCAAGCTCAAGGCCGCCCGTCGCAATGCCCAGGCCTGGCTCGCGCTGGAAGACCCGGTGGCGTTCCTCTGGTCGTTCGTGGGCGGCAAGCCCATCATCAACCATTTCAAAGACCGCAGCGAAGTGCCGGCCATCACGCCCGAGGCGCTGGCGATGAGCAAAGGCCTGAAAAAAGCCGGGTTCACCTTCGTCGGGCCGACCATCTGTTATGCGCTGATGCAGGCCTCGGGCATGGTCATGGACCACACCCAGGACTGCGACCGCTACGCCGAGTTGGTAAACGGCGGTTAGAATAGCCGGCTCGCAACACGGCCCATACATTCAGGAGTGACCTGTGGATAAGTTGAAAGGCGCCTTGCTGGTCGGCGCTCTGCGGTTGTTTGCGCTGCTGCCCTGGCGCGCAGTGCAGGCGGTGGGCTCGGCCATTGGCTGGCTCATGTGGAAATTTCCCAACCGTTCCCGCGACGTGGTGCGGATCAACCTCGCCAAATGCTTTCCCGAGATGGACCCGGCCGAGCGCGAACGTCTGGTGGGTCAGAGCCTCAAGGACATCGGCAAATCCCTGACCGAAAGCGCCTGTGCCTGGATCTGGCCGGCCCAGCGCTCCATCGAGCTGGTACGCGAAGTCGAAGGCCTGGAGGTGCTGAAAGAAGCCCTGGCCTCCGGCAAAGGCGTGGTCGGCATCACCAGCCACCTGGGCAACTGGGAAGTGCTCAACCACTTCTATTGCAGCCAGTGCAAACCGATCATTTTCTACCGCCCGCCCAAGCTCAAGGCGGTGGATGAATTGTTGCAAAAGCAACGCGTGCAACTGGGCAACAAAGTCGCGGCCTCCACCAAGGAAGGCATCCTCAGCGTCATCAAGGAAGTGCGCAAAGGTGGCCAGGTGGGCATCCCCGCCGACCCGGAACCGGCCGAATCCGCCGGCATCTTCGTGCCCTTCTTCGCCACCCAGGCCCTGACCAGCAAGTTCGTGCCGAACATGCTCGCTGGCGGCAAAGCGGTCGGCGTATTCCTCCACGCCCTGCGCCTGCCGGACGGCTCCGGCTACAAAGTCATCCTCGAAGCCGCCCCGGACGCGATGTACAGCACTGACACCGAAACCTCATGCGCGGCCATGAGCCAAGTGGTGGAGCGCTACGTGCGGGCCTACCCGAGCCAGTACATGTGGAGCATGAAACGCTTCAAGAAACGCCCGCCGGGCGAGGCGCGGTGGTACTGAAGGCCCGTTGCTTCATGAGCTAGTTGTGGTGAATGCAGGATTTGTGAACACCCAAGAACCCATGTGGGAGCCGAGCTTGCTCGCGATGACGGCACACTCAACATTGATGCAAGCAGACCCACCGCCATCGCGAGCAAGCTCAGCTCCCACAGTTTTTCCGGGCTGTTCACAAACACCGCATCCATCACAAATCCCTGTGGGAGCGAGCCTGCTCGCGATAGCGCCTTCACAGCCGCCACATAACTAACTGACCCCCAACCTCCTGTGGCGAGGGAGCTTGCTCCCGCTGGGCTGCGCAGCAGCCCCCCCTCGCCTAAAGCTTGGTCCCCCGCTGTCGATAACCCGAGGTATCCGCCAATCATGGACCGATGAAATGGACCTCTCCCTGAACGCTGCCAATATCCCGCCCGCCAACACTAACCTCACCCGCTCCGACCAGAAGTTGGTGAGCAATCCTCCAGCGGACGCCGTAAAGCAGCTGGCAGACGCCGGCCCAGCGGCTATCTACCACCCCAGCGAAGAAACCCAGCTCATGGTGGAATCGCCGGTGGTCATCGAAACCTGGATCGGTCGATCCCAATCGCCAGATTTCCCTCGATATGCCGCCATCACCGAGAGCGCGAAAAACACCCTGAAAAGCTCTTTCGAGACATTCCAGTCAACGCTTTCGGCAACCCATCCAGACTTGGCCGGCAAGAAATACGGCTTCACCGTCGAGGCCGATGGCAGGCTCAAGGTGCTCAACACGGCCGGCCAGCTCAGCAGCTCGGAAACCCGGCGGCTGACGGATCTGCTCAACGAATCCACGGATCTGAAAGCCGCAGCCGTTGCGTTCCGCGACGCCTCGATCGACATGGTCGACGCCGACTCGCCGTGGTCCGGCAGCTACCTGGGTCGCTACAACCTGACCCAGGAAAACTTCGCCAACACCATCGATCTGGCGCCGATGCTCAAGCGCCCCGGCTCGGTACCGCCCCAGGAGTTTTCGGACGGGTTGTTTTTCAATCAGTTGGCCTACAAAGGCGAACTCGCGACGCGAGAGACGGAAGCGGCAATGCTTGAGCGGCGCGCTGCGCAGCGATTCAGCGCGCAGGCCTGAAGGCTGGGTGTTTCGCTCAATCCCCCCGCCACAACTGCGATGTGCCTGATCCAACCCCTGTGGCGAGGGCACTTGCTGCCGCTGGGCTGCGAAGCAGCCCCAACCGGGCTAACGTATTCCCCCAGGCAAACCCAACGGAGGCCGAATGGATAACGGTCCAGGCAAACGCGTCATCGTCATTGGCGCGGGTATCGTAGGCGCATCCCTGGCCTACCACCTGGCGGCCAAAGGCGCGAATGTCACCGTGGTCGAGGCCGGAGGCATCGCGTCAGGCGTGACCGGCAGCTCATTCGCCTGGATCAATACCTCACACGCCGACCCCGACCCCATTGCGCCATTACGTGGTGCTGCCATTCAGGAATACCGCCGACTCGAAGCACAACTGCCCGGCCTGAAGATTCAATGGACTGGCGCCCTATCTTACGGCGCGAGTTCAACCGCTTTGGCAAACCGGATACCCCAATCGCAGATTCTCGAGCTTGAGCCAAACCTCAAGAACCCGCCTCAATTCGCTTCGTATGTGGCAGAAGAAGGCGCGTTGGACGCCGTAGCAGCAACCCATGCGTTGATCGCTGGCGCCCAGGTGAATGGCGCGAACGTTTTCACCCAAACGCCAGTGCTCGGCTTTAAAACCCAGGGTTCCACCGTGCTGGGCGTTGAAACCGCCGCGGGCGCCATCGAAGCCGATGTCGTCGTATTGGCAGCCGGCACAGGCACCACGAAGCTGACTGACCTGCTTGAAGTCTCCCTGCCCATAGAGGCTTCCCCGGCGATTTTCATTCGTTACACGTCGCAACCCAACCTGGTACACACCCTCATCTCCAGCCCTGAAATGGAAGTGCGGCAAACCCCGGAGGGTACGCTGCTAGCGGCCGAAGACTATCTGGACGGCGCCCTGGAAAACCAACCAGCGGCGATAGCAATGCGAACGGCCAACGCCATCAAGAACGAACTCCACGGCGTTGTCTCCCTGGATCTGCAATCGGCTCTTGTCGGGTTCAGGCCCATGCCCGCCGATGGCATCCCCATCATTGGCTATCTTCCGCAGGTCGGCGGCGTCTACGTATGCGTCATGCACCCCGGCGTTACCCTGGCGGCGATTGTGGGCCGTCTTGCCTGTGAGGAAATCATCGGCGACAAGCCATCCCCTGCTCTCAACCCCTGCCGTCCGGATCGATTTTTTCAAGCTCAGTGAGGGCTGAATGGCCTAAGCTCGCCTACTCCCCAATCAGCCAAGGAAGCATCAATGGGCATTCGCGCAAAAGACCGTCAGATCGATAACATCGAGCTCAATGTCAACGATATCGCCCGAAGCAAAGCCTTCTATGGAAGCGTATTCGGCTGGAACTTCGTCGATTACGGCCCGATCTACGCCGAATTCAGTGACGGCCGACTGACCGGTGGCTTCACGACCGGTGAACCCGTGCGCCCGGGTGGCCCGTTGATCATCCTGTACGCGGATGACCTTGAAGGCACCCAGCTCAGGCTCGAAGCCGCAGGGGCGACCATCAGCCGTGCTGTGTTCGCTTTCCCGGGTGGCCGGCGTTTCCACTTTATCGATCCGGATGGCTATGAACTGGCAGTGTGGTCGGCTTCCTGACGGCTGATTGATCACAAAGAGGCGCAAAGCCTCAATCGTGTCCATGATTAAGGGCCTGCGATAGCGTCGACGTTGGAATGGCAAAACCACCTCTAAATTCGTCGGACTACCGTCCAGCCAGAAATATCTCACTTCCTCTGGTTCATTAATCAAGGAGTCCCCTCATGAAAATCGACTTCACCGGACGTCACGTCCTGGTCACCGGATCCACCAGCGGTATCGGTTTTGCGACCGCCAAAGGCTTCCTGGAAGCCGGCGCCCACGTGGTCATCAATGGTCGCAGCGAGAGCAGCGTGGAAGACGCGCTGCAGCGCTTGGGCGAGCTTGCCTCAAGGGCGACTGGCTTTGTGGGCGATCTCAGCAACGCGCCTGGCTGTCAGGCACTTGTCGCCAAGCACCCAAGCTTCGATATCGTCATCAACAACCTGGGCATTTTTAAACAGGAAGACTTTTTCGAAACGCCGGACAGCGAATGGCAGCGCTTCTTCGAAACCAACGTAATGTCCGGCGTGCGTGTTTCCAGGGCCTACGCCCAGGGTATGGTCGAGCGTGGTTGGGGGCGGATTGTGTTTGTTTCGTCGGAATCGGGCGTGAACATTCCCGCCGACATGATCCACTACGGCTTCACCAAAACCGCCCAACTTTCCATCGCTCGCGGCCTGGCCAAGCGCCTCGCCGGCACGGGCGTGACGGTGAACTCGGTGTTGCCTGGGCCGACCCTTTCCGAAGGTGTTGCCCAGATGCTCCAGGCAGACGTCGAGCGCAGCGGGGAAAGCCTGGAAAAAGTCGCGGCGGATTTCGTCAACGAGCACCGCAGCACATCGATTATCCAGCGTGCGGCACGGGTCGAGGAAGTCGCCAACATGATCATCTATGCCAGCTCGGAACAGGCCTCGGCCACCACCGGTGCGGCGCTGCGCGTGGATGGTGGTGTGGTGGATAGCATCGTTTAGGGTCCTATGACACGTTGCAAAAAAACGCCGCTTCCTCATGAGAGATAAGCGGCGTTTTTTCTTTTGGAAGCGACATGGGTTGATATGACCGGTTTTCGGAGCGGTGAAGGGTTTGTTCAGCCTACCCGGTTTTCGATCAAGCGATCCGAGCCACCTTCGGCTACGCGGTTTTCGATCAGTCGGTCCGAGCCACCTTCGGCTACGCGGTTTTCGATCAGTCGGTCCGAGCCACCTTCAGCTACACGTTTTTCGATGAGTCGATCCGAGCCGCCTTCGGCTACGCGGTTTTCGATCAGTCGATCCGAGCCGCCTTCGGCTACGCGGTTTTCGATCAGTCGATCCGAGCCGCCTTCGGCGACACGTTTTTCGATCAGTCGATCCGAGCCACCTTCGGCGACACGTTTTTCGATGAGTCGATCCGAGCCGCCTTCGGCGACACGTTTTTCGATGAGTCGATCCGAGCCGCCTTCGGCGACACGTTTTTCGATGAGTCGATCCGAGCCGCCTTCGGCGACACGTTTTTCGATGAGTCGATCCGAGCCACCTTCGGCGACACGTTTTTCGATGAGTCGATCCGAGCCACCTTCGGCTACGCGGTTTTCGATGAGTCGATCCGAGCCGCCTTCGGCTACGCGGCTTTCGATCAGGCGATCCGAACCACCCTCAGCGAACGTAGGTTGAACAAAAGAAGTCGCGAACGCATTGCCGAGCGACAGAGCCAGAAGCGAGCCAACGAGAGTTTTGCTGAAAGTGTTCATGTCCTGATCCTTTTTATTCGTAGATGAAGTGAGTTAGACGGTGACGTGCAAACGGACGTCGACGTTGCCGCGTGTCGCGTTGGAGTACGGGCAAACCTGGTGAGCCGCGTCGACCAGCGCTTGAGCATCGGCTTGATCCAGACCTGGCAGGCTGATGTGCAGGTCGATGTCCAGACCGAAACCGCCAGGGATCTGGCCGATGCCAACGTGTGCCGTGATCGAAGCGTCAGCAGGAATGCTGCGTTTGCTTTGGCTGGCGACAAACTTCAATGCGCCGATGAAGCAAGCCGAGTAGCCGGCGGCGAACAACTGCTCAGGGTTGGTGGCTTCACCACCGGCGCCGCCCAAGGCTTTTGGAGTGGCCAGTTTCACGTCGAGAATCTTGTCGCTGGAAACAGCACGGCCATCACGGCCACCGGTAGAGGTTGCGACTGCGGTATAGAGAACGTTCATGGTGTTTCCTCTTTTGCTGATTGATTTGATCGTTTTGGCTTGCGCTAAATGTTTGTGCGCTAACCAGTTGAGGTAAAGTTAACGGATGAATAATTAGCGCGCAAGATAAATTTTTAAAAATTTATCGATTTTGATTTAACCGTTTGATCTAAAAAGAGATTTATTTTATGGCGGCGCAGTGTCTCCAGCTCGCGTGGGTCGCGAGGTGGACCAAGGAGAAGGAAGTGCTAGGGAGGATCAGCAGGTCCAGCGCAATTGCAGACCTTCGGAGAGAGGGAGTTCAAAGCAGAATTATGGGCTTCTCGATCATTCCCACCACCACGCTTCCGCCAGCCCACACATCCTTGCGCCTTTGCCTACAACAACGCCAGAACCCACCTGCTTGTACGCCCTGTCCCCGGGTTCTATTGTTTTCTGCCACTGCCCATCATCGTATTTGCCACATGAAACGGCCACGCATTAGCGATTTTAAACATCAGATGTTCCGCTCGACCGCAATGCAGCTCGCTAAAGAGTTTTTGGTGGACGATCCTAGGGCACTAGCGGAGAAGGGTATTGATGTTGAGCGGATAAGGTACGAGCCGATAGCTCAAGAGGCGCTGGAACAATGCTATCTATGGGGCTCAGAGGCCCAACTTTATCCATGGGAGGATATACCTGGGTGGAAGAATCGCGACGGGAAAGCGTTTGACCTTTCTCTGTGGTATGACCGAGAGTTATGTGGACTTTGCTTTGCCACTCCAAAATCAAGCACCTTGTCCATCAAGGTAGTCCTCCTGGAGGGCAAGCCTGACGTCACTCATCCTCTAAAGGGTGAAGTTGCCGGTTTAGTATTGATCGCGATCAGCCGATACGCGCGAATGCTGAAGCTTAGCGAGATTGAGATTTTTGAGCCTGACCCTGGGGCCGTCCAGTGGTACCAGTATCTGGGCTTCGATTTCGACGACCAGCGGCGCCTTGTTATAGCGGTGAACGAGGCATAACATGATCCCCAATTCTATTGACGAGTTTTCCATGAAGACTTCCAAGCGCACTCCAAAGCCCTTGCTTGCAGCTCAGTACCAAGCGGAAGCCCGCCGTCTGGCTGGTTGCGCGACCAGTATTGAGCGCCAGTTCTTGTCGGTTAGCCTCGCCAAGGGTAAGGAGCTTGAACCCGTTGGCCGCATGGCTGGTGCCAGAACCTGAGTTCTGCCGATACAAAAAAGACCGCCGAATGGCGGTTTTTGTTTTTTCCAGTTCCGACGGATGATGCAAAGCCAACCCGACTAAGCAACAGCCACTCGATTGCGCCCCAGCGCCTTCGCCCGATACAGGGCCTTATCCGCATCGTTCATCAAGCTGTGAAGGTCCTTGTTACAGGCCTCCGTCGACGCGACGCCAAGGCTGGCGGTTATGCAGTGGACAGGCTCGATCATCAAACCCGCAATCGTATCAATGAGCCGTTCTGCGATCTGGGTGGCGACTTCGATGGAAGTGTTAGGAAGCAGAATGGCGAACTCTTCCCCACCTAGTCGGCCGTGAATATCCGTCGCCCGAAATGACGAACTGATGACCATCCCCATCTCGCGCAAAACCTGATCCCCGACCTGATGGCCGTAGGTGTCGTTGATGTGCTTGAAGTGATCCATGTCCAACATGACCGCGCACAACCCTAACCGGTTGGTCTTGCATTCGTCGTAGAGCTGCTGGGCATGCTCGAAAAAAGCCCGCCGACTCTTCAGGCCGGTCAGTTCATCGGTTTGTGCGGCGCGGGTAGAAATGCTGTTCGCCTGTTCCATTTCACGGGTAAGACGAAAGGCGACTTCCAGGGCCTGGGACATTTTGTGTGTGGCGCGGGCAGCAAATGCGGCGAACACCAGGATCGAAAGGGCCATGCCGACTTGAATCGGCGACGGTTGAAACAGCAGCCAGACGGTACACGGAAACAACACCAGGCCAATGGAGGCTAGCGTCATATCGCGGTAGGCCGAATAACAGGACACCGCGCTGACAGACATTCCGACGGTAAAGAGCATGACCAGTGCTTGGGACAACAGATCGTCCGCCGGCATGACCACAAACGCCCCGCCGCCCCAGATGCTGGCGGATAGCACCAACGTGACCCAGTACCTGCGCTCCCAGCGTTGAGGCGTACGCTCACTTTCGTCGCTGCGAAAATAGGCAACGAACATCGCGATACGCAACAGCGTCGATGCGGTCAGGATGCCCAGCCACCAAAGAATGATGCTGTGCTCAAACCGATCCCAGCACAGCCAACTCAACATGATGGCAGCCATGTAACTGCCGAACACCGCAGAAACGGATTGGCGAAACAGTTGCTGCAATCGATCAGTCCGCACCTGCTCGGCTATGCAAAAATCCTGGCCATTGCGAGATCTTGGGCCACCCATTTGATCCACCTGATCGTGACGCAACTAAAGCGGCGATTGTGGCACCCTGCCACCAACGCAAACAACTGAATTACTGTGGCGAGGGGATTTATCCCCGCTGGGCTGCGAAGCAGCCCCAACCCTTCCTACAACCAAACTGTGCATCATCTTCTTTACAGGAGCAGGCTGGAATCAATCCGCAATAACGGGTGAACCCGCCAAAGAAAAACCCGACGCTTTAGGTCGGGTTTTTCAGCGAAGGCAAGTTGTTACGGGTTACTCGACTTGCGACAGCTTGGCATCGTCGCAACCGGCAGCACGGCACTCGCGCTCGACAGCCTTGAGTATGACGATACGCGCCTCGGTCTTCTCATTGGCACAGTCCAGGTAGAGCAGGCCATCGTTGGAACAGGCGCTGTCACGATTTTTGATCCACTGGATTTGAGCGGCTTTCACCTTTTTCTTTTGCTCCGGGTTCAGAGCACTCATCGTCTTCTTGTATTGATCGTTGATGTCCTGATCCGACTGAACCATTTTCAGCGACGCGCAATAGGTTCTGTCATAGGCGTTTCTAGGGTTATCGCAACTCATCGCAGATGCCGATGCGGATGCCATTGCCAGCAATGCCCCAACCAACAAAGACTTGATCACTCACTTCTCTCCCTGAATGGCCTCTATTGATTAGAGGTCGCGGCGTGAATTTATCATGAGGGTTGTAGAACAATGAAGCGGATCCGATGGCCTTCAGCTCCTCGATTGCAGCGGCGCTTATCCACACCATCGATCCATAACGCAGTCCCTTGTGGCGAGGGGATTTATCCCCGCTGGGTTGCGCAGCAACCCCAAAAATCTCCATGCAACCAAAAGTCTGTGGCGAGGGAGCTTGCTCCCGCTGGGCTGCGCAGCAGCCCCAAACCATCCAAACACATTCCTACAGACCAACCCGTGCCAGCTACCCCGTCCCTTCTCAAGTATCCCTCTAGCCTGAACTACAGGTCATAAACACCACATGTTCATCCTCCCACCCCAACCCGTCCACCAGGCTACCCAACCTTGCGCCTTTACCTACAACTACGCCAGAATCCGCCCGCTTGTGCACCTTGCCCCTGGGTTCTATCGTTTTCCTGCCACTGCCCATCAGTGGTCGGGTTTAGTAGCCCGAGGTATTTAGTAAGGTGCAAAGCTCTATCAATCAGGTATTTCCATGCCTGTATTTGATGGCGGTTGTGCGCAGGGCGCCCTCGGGCGCGCCGGCTTGCTAAGTCCCCGGTCTACTAACCTGCGTACAGCTGCCACCCCTTGTTTAGTAGCTAGAGGGTTGCGGCTTCAACTATAGGACTTAGTACATGTTCAAACCTACACCGAATCCGCCAGAGGCGGACCAAGCTCCCCCGCGCACCAAATCCAAGGCCAAAAAGCACGACGAAGCCACCAAACGCGTCCTGGATCACTACCTGCTCCCAAAACCGGAAAAGTCCGAAGATACGTCCCAACCGGGCCAGCTCTTCACCGTCGCAAAAAACGCCGACAACGAATCCCTCCTCGCCAACCTCAGCGAAACCCTGGCGGCAGCCGACGCGATGGTCAGCAACCTGGCCTTCGATCTGGAAGGTCAGCGCCGCCACATCCTTCTCGGCATCCAGCAATTGATTGAGCTGAGTTCATTGCTGGCTAACCGGGTGTTGGATAACGTTGATCCGCGATAGCAAATAAACATCCTTCCCAAAAGCAAACCCGACATCTTGCGTCGGGTTCGCTTTTTTAACGCTCCAGAAACACGAAAGCCCGCAGATATTTCTATGAATGCCCGTGATCTTGCGGATTTTTGCCCATCACGCATATTTCCGAGCAAAAAAAACGGGCCTGCATTCCCACGCAGCCCCGTTTTTTTCACCACCTGATCAGCTCAAAACGCCGGCAAAACCGCCCCTTTGTACTTCTCAAGAATAAAAGCCTTCACCTCCGGCGTATGCAAAGCCGCAACCAGCTTCTTCATCGCCTCACTGTCCTTATCATCCTCACGGGCAACCAGAATGTTCACATAAGGCGAGTCACTACCCTCAATCACCAACGCATCCTTGGAAGGATCAAGCTTGGCCTCCAACGCATAGTTGGTGTTAATCAACGCCAGATCCACCTGAGTCAGCACCCGCGGAATGGTCGCCGCTTCCAGCTCGCGGAACTTCAAATCTTTTGGATTCTCGGTGATGTCCTTGGTCGTCGACAGGATGTTGTTCGAATCCTTCAACTTGATCACCCCAGCCTTCGCCAGCAGCAACAGCGCACGACCACCGTTAGTAGCGTCGTTCGGGATCACTACGTTGGCACCGCCCGGCAGTTCGGTAAGTGCCTTGTACTTGCTGGAATAAGCGCCCAGGGGTTCCAGGTGCACACCGGCCACGCTCACCAGGTGCGTGCCCTTGGCCTTGTTGAACTCATCCAGGTACGGCTGGTGCTGGAAGAAGTTGGCGTCCAGGCGCTTTTCCGCAACCTGCACGTTGGGCTGGATGTAGTCGGTGAAGACTTTGACCTTGAGGTCTACGCCTTGCTTTTCCAATGCCGGTTTGACGAATTCGAGGATTTCCGCGTGCGGCACCGGGGTGGCCGCGACGGTCAGGGTGTCGGCGGCGTGGGCGGAAAACGCTGCGGCGGCAGCGAAGGCAACCAGTAGTTTCTTCATTCAGCTAACTCCTTTTGAAGCGCCTGCTCTCGGCGCCTGCCAGCGAATGGCCGGCTCATGGTTTATCGGCCGCGAGGCCTTATTTTCTAGAAAAATGCACAACCAACTTGTCGCCCACGGTTTGCAGGACCTGAACCAGCACCAGCAGCAACACCACTGTGACCACCATGACATCGGTCTGGAAACGCTGGTAACCGAACCGGATGGCCAGGTCGCCCAAACCACCGGCGCCGACCACACCGGCCATGGCCGTGTAGGACACCAGCGTAATCGCTGTCACCGTAATCGCGGCAAAAATGCCCGGGCGGGCTTCCGGCAGCAAGGCGTTGACGATGATCTGCCGCGTCGTTGCGCCCATGGCCTGGGTCGCTTCGATGATGCCGCGGTCGACTTCGCGCAGGGCGGTTTCCACCAGGCGGGCGAAGAACGGTGTCGCCGACCACCAGCGGAGGGATCGCGCCGGCCACGCCCAGGGAGGTG
Source organism: Pseudomonas beijingensis (assembly GCF_030687295.1). Taxonomy (NCBI): domain Bacteria; kingdom Pseudomonadati; phylum Pseudomonadota; class Gammaproteobacteria; order Pseudomonadales; family Pseudomonadaceae; genus Pseudomonas; species Pseudomonas beijingensis. The sequence goes on from NZ_CP117425.1 coordinate 27,099, forward strand.
CCGGTGATCAATACCGTGAACGGGATCATCACGATCAACAGGATGATGAACGGCAGCGAACGCAGGATGTTCACGATCAGCGACAGCAGCGCATACACGCCGCGGGCTTCGAGCAACTGGCGCGGGCTGCACCAGGAACAGCAACACGCCCAGGGGCAAGCCGAGCAGCACGGTGAACAGCAGCGAACCGAACAGCATCAGGAAGGTGTCGCCCGTTGCCAGCCAGATTTCCAGCCAGTCGATGTTGGAGAAGAACGAACTCAACAGTTCCATTAGCGCAGCACCTCCATGTGGACATCGGCCGCGGTGAAGCGGGCAAACGCCGCCTCCATGTCACCGCCGGTGATGGCGAGGGTCAGTTGCCCGTAGGGGGTGTCTTTGATGCGGTCGATACGACCGGCGAGGATGCTGTAGTCCACCCCGGTTTCCCGGGCGACGGTGCCGAGCAACGGCGCGTAGGTCGCGTCGCCCTGGAACGTCAGACGCACGATACGCCCTGGCACGTGGGCGAAATCGTCGCGCTGTTCGCTTTCGTCGATCTGCTCGTCTTCCTGGACGAAACGCTTGGTGGTCGGGTGCTTCGGATGTAGGAACACTTCGGCCACCGGGCCTTGTTCGACGATCACACCGGCGTCCATTACCGCTACTTGATCGCAAACGCGGCGGATCACGTCCATTTCATGGGTGATCAGCACGATGGTCAGCTTCAGCTCGCGGTTGATTTCCGCTAGCAGTTGCAGCACCGAGGCGGTGGTCTGCGGGTCGAGGGCGCTGGTGGCCTCGTCGCATAGCAGGATCTTGGGTTTGGTCGCCAGGGCGCGGGCGATGCCGACGCGCTGCTTCTGGCCGCCGGACAGTTGCGCCGGGTATTTGCGGGCGTGGTCGGACAGCCCTACCCGCGCCAGCAGCTCGGCGACGCGTTGGTCGATTTCGCTGCGGGACAATTCGCCGGCCAGCGTCAGTGGCAGGGCCACATTGTCGGCCACGGTCTTGGACGCCAGCAGATTGAAGTGCTGGAAGATCATCCCGACTTGCTGGCGGAAGCGGCGCAGGCCGCTGGCGTCCAGGGCGGTGACTTCTTCGCCGTCGACGATGATCTTGCCGCCCGTGGAATCCTCCAGGCGATTGATCAGGCGCAGCAGGGTACTTTTTCCCGCACCGGAATGGCCAATCAGGCCGAAGACCTGACCGTTCTCAATCGTCAGACTGGTCGGATGCAGGGCGGGGATATCCCTACCGGCGACCCGGTAGGTTTTATGGACGTCTTGAAACTCGATCACGTAGCGAACCTTGTGGGGCGCGTTGGAAAAGGATCAGCGGTTAGCCGGGCGCGCATTTTAGCCTGTCCGTATAGAGGTTCTTAGCATTTATTTGCGATCAGACCTGTCATTTGGCAATAACGCGATCAAAGGCCATAAAAAAGGAACACGGCCAAACGGCGTCGGTCACTCATTAAGCCACTCGAAATGCCGAGGTCATGTGCCTGCGGCATCGAACTCAAGAGTCCTGGCCACGGCGAGGAACGTAAAGAGGAGTCATGCCTGATGAGTATCAACAAGCCCACGGTCAACAAGAGCCAACTGGCCGGGACCGACACCCTGGATCGCGGCAACACCAACGCCAAGCTCGAAAGCCTGGAACAGTTTCGCTCCGACGCCACCGAACAGGCGTTGCGCACCAACCAAGGCGTGAAAATCGCCGATAACCAGAACACCCTTCGTGTCGGCGCTCGCGGTCCCTCGCTGCTGGAAGACTTCATCATGCGTGAAAAAATCACGCACTTTGACCATGAGCGCATCCCGGAGCGCATCGTCCACGCCCGCGGCACTGGCGCCCATGGCTACTTTCAGAGCTATGAGGCGCATTCGGCGCTGACCAAGGCCGGTTTCCTACAAGACCCGAGTAAGAAAACCCCGGTGTTCGTGCGTTTTTCCACTGTGCAAGGTCCACGAGGTTCCGGCGACACCGTGCGCGACGTGCGTGGCTTTGCGGTCAAGTTTTTCACCGAGGAAGGCAACTTCGACTTGGTGGGCAACAACATGCCGGTGTTTTTCATCCAGGATGCGATCAAATTTCCCGACTTCGTCCACGCGGTGAAACCCGAGCCCCACAATGAAATACCTACCGGCGGTTCGGCTCACGACACCTTCTGGGATTTTGTCTCGCTGGTGCCGGAATCGGCCCACATGGTGATCTGGGCGATGTCCGACCGGGCCATTCCGAAAAGCCTGCGCAGCATGCAAGGCTTCGGCGTGCACACCTTCCGCATGATCAACGCTGAAGGCAAAAGCAGCTTCGTCAAATTCCACTGGCGCCCTACAGTCGGGACGTGTTCATTGGTGTGGGACGAAGCTCAGAAACTCGCTGGTAAGGACACGGACTACCACCGTCGCGATCTTTGGGAGTCGATCGAGATGGGCGACTACCCGGAATGGGAGTTCGGTGTGCAGATTGTCGCCGAGGAAGACGAGCACAACTTCGACTTCGACCTGCTCGACCCGACCAAGATCATCCCTGAAGAGCTGGTGCCCATCACGCCCCTGGGCAAGATGGTGCTGAACCGCAACCCGGACAATTTCTTCGCCGAAGTCGAGCAGGTTGCGTTCTGCCCCGGGCATATCGTGCCGGGCATCGATTTCTCCAACGATCCGCTGCTACAAGGTCGGCTGTTTTCCTACACCGATACGCAGATCAGCCGACTCGGTGGACCGAATTTTCATGAGCTGCCGATCAACCGGGCGATCACGCCGGTGCACAACGGCCAGCGCGATGCCATGCACCGCACCACCATCGACAAGGGGCGCACGTCCTATGAGCCGAACTCCATCGACGGTGGCTGGCCGAAGGAAACCCCGCCCGGCCCGGAAGACGGCGGCTTTGAAAGTTATCCAGAGCGTATCGATGCCTACAAGATCCGCCAACGCAGCGATTCGTTCGCCGACCATTTCTCCCAGGCGCGGTTGTTCTACAAGAGCATGAGCCCCCACGAAAAAGAGCACATCATCGCTGCCTACAGCTTCGAGCTGGGCAAGGTGGAGCGGGAGTTCATCCGGAAGCGGCAGGTGAATGAGATCCTCGCCAACATCGACTTGGAGCTGGCTGGGCGGGTAGCGAAAAACCTCGGCTTGCCGGCGCCGACCGCGGGGACTGTCGATGTTCCGACGCCTTCGCTGGAGCAATCCCCAGCCTTGAGTCAGGCGAACCTGCTGTCCGGCGACATCAAGACGCGAAAAGTGGCGGTGCTGGTGGCCAACGGTGTCGATGGGGCGATCATCGATGCCCTCAAGCAGGCCCTGGAGGCCGAGGGCGCTCACGCCAAAGTGCTGGGGCCGACTTCGGCGCCGGTGACCACCGCCGATGGGCAGACGTTGGCGGTAGATGCGTCCATGGAAGGCTTGCCGTCGATTGCCTTTGACGCGGTATTCGTACCGGGTGGCGCGGAGTCGATCAAGGCCTTGAGTCGCGACGGCGTGGCGTTGCATTACGTGCTGGAGGCCTACAAGCATCTGAAAGCCATTGGGCTTCATGGTGAGGCCCGGCAGTTGTTGGTGGAGTTGAAGCTGGAGGTGGATGCGGGGTTGATCGAAGACGCGGATGCGAGCGGTTTTTCGCGGTTTTTTGCGGCGATTGCTCAGCATCGGGTTTGGGCGCGGGAGCCGAAGGCGAAGGCTGTTCCGGCTTGAGGGTTGTCTGAAAGCGCTTTGTTGCTGATAGGACGCTATCGCGGGCAAGCCTTGCTCCCACAGGAGATCGAATTAACCTGTGGGAGCAAGGCTTGCCCGCGATGCTTTTAGGGCTTGCGAGGAGTCAGCACGACCTGGGCCGGCACACTGCGCAAAATCTGCTTCTGCAGCTTCAGATCAAACCCAGGGTCCAGCTTCTTGACCCGCTTGGTCAGCAACGTCGCCAACCATGGATAGTCATCGGTGCGCGGCGCCTGGATGCTGACGTCACACTGATAATTCACCACATCAGCGGCGATGGCATCCAGTTGTCGGCGCATTTGCTGTATATCGGCGAGGTTGAGCGCAACCGTGGTGCTGGGGGCGCTCGGATCGATCACCTTGGCGACCGGTTTGGCTTCGGCGGCCTTGAGGTCGGCCTCGGCTTTTTCCAGCTCGGCCTTGCGGGCCTCGGCAATGGCGCTGTTGACCTCGCCGGTGAGGGCCGGGGCCTTGGGCATCAGTGCTCGGGCGCGGCTCAGGGCAGTGGCGGCGGCATTGACATCGCCTTTTTGCAAGTCGATCTGGCTGCGGCGCAAATACGCCTCGGCCAGTTGCCGCTGGTAAGGTTCCAGCGACCGGTCTTCGGGCGATTGGGCTTGCAAGGCGGCCAGCTGGTCTTCAGCGGTGGCCAGCTCATTGCTGGCCAGGCTTTGCTCGAGCTGCGCGATGGCCGGGCCCCGCGTATCGGGAGCCTGGGTGACCGGCGGTGTACTCTGGCACGCGCCCAGCAGCAGGGAAAATGCGACAAGGAGCAGATAACGGGAGGCGAACGGCTTCATTCCTGCGACTCTCTATTTGCGCAAAAAGCGAGCAAGTCTACACCCCTCGACGAGGCAGGACAAAACTCAGCAGAAACAACGCAGCGGCGCTGACCACGATCGACGGGCCGGCCGGGGTGTCCTTGAACCAGGAAAGTGCCAGCCCACCACACACTGCAAGCATGCCCAGCAGGCTCGCGCCCAGGGCCATCTGCTCGGGTGAGCGGGCGTGACGCTGTGCCGCAGCCGCTGGAATGATCAGCAATGACGTAATCAGTAACACACCGACGATTTTCATCGCCACGGCGATGACCACCGCAATCAGCAGCATCAGCGCCAACCGTAAACCCAGCACGGGCAAGCCTTCGACCCGGGCCAGCTCTTCGTGCACGGTAACGGCCAGCAATGGCCGCCACAGCGCGACCAGCAGCAACAGCACAGCCGCGCTACCACCGAGGATCCACGACAGGTCCGTCGGACTGATCGCCAGCAGGTCGCCGAACAGATAGGCCATCAAGTCGATGCGTACATCATGCATGAAGCTCAGCACCACCAGCCCGAGGGACAAGGTGCTCGGCGCGAGAATGCCCAACAACGTGTCGGACGCCAGCGGCTGGCGGTGTTGCAAAGTCACCAGCACCACCGCCAGCAGCAGGCAGCCGACGGTCACTGCCACCGCCGGGCTGACATCCAGCAGAAACCCCAGGGCCACGCCGAGCAACGCCGCGTGGGACAAGGTGTCGCCGAAATAGGCCATGCGCCGCCAGACCACGAACGAGCCCAGGGGGCCGGCGACCAGCGCGAGTGCCAGGCCTGCGAGCAGGGCGTACAGCAGAAAATCAGCCATGCTTGCAGCCATCTCCATGAACATGATTGGAAGCGGAAGGGGCGCTGACCACCGAGCCATGCAAGTCATGGGCGTGGTCATGGTGGTGGTGATAAATCGCCAGGCTTTGTGCGTTCTTTCCGAATAGCTCGACGAAGGCCGGATCGCCGCTGACCTGCTCGGGATGCCCGGAGCAGCAGACGTGGCGGTTGAGGCAGACCACCTGGTCGGTGGTGCTCATCACCAGGTGCAAATCGTGGGACACCATCAGCACGCCGCAACCGTGGCGGTCTCGCAGGCGCGTGATCAGGCTGTACAGCTCGGCCTGGCCTGCCACATCGACCCCTTGCACCGGCTCGTCGAGCACCAACAGTTCAGGTTCGCGCAGCAGGGCGCGGGCCAGCAGCACGCGCTGCATCTCGCCACCGGAGACACTTTGCACCGGGCTGTCGATCACCTGCTCGGCGCCGACTTCGTTAAGCGCGGCCAAGGCCCGTGCGCGATCCACGCCAGGCACCAGGCGCAGGAAGCGTAGCACCGACAGGGGCAGCGTCGGGTCGACGTGAAGTTTTTGCGGCATGTAGCCGACGCGCAATTTGGGCTTGCGCCAGACGCTGCCGCTGTCGGGCTTGAGCAAACCCAACACGGCGCGCACCAGGGTGGTCTTGCCGGCGCCGTTGGGGCCGATCAAGGTCACGATCTGCCCCGGCTCGACGCTCAGGTGAATGTTGTCCAGCACGCTCTGGCCGGCGAACGTCACGGCCACCTGCTCGAGGCGGATCAGCGCGTTGCTCATCAGGCCCCCTGGCAGCCGGAGCACAGACCCACCACTTCGACGGTCTGGGTGTCGACCACGAAGCCGACGTCCTTGGCGCTGGCGATGATGGCATCGCTGATGGATTTCTGTTCCAGCTCGATGGCGGCGTGGCATTCGCGGCAGATCAGGAACTGACCTTGGTGGGCGTGCTCCGGATGGTTGCAGCCGACGAAGGCGTTCAGCGACGAAATGCGATGCACCAGGCCGTTTTCGAGGAGGAAATCCAGCGCCCGGTAGACCGTTGGCGGCGCGGCGCGGCGACCGTCCTGCTCGCTGAGCACGGCGAGGATGTCGTAGGCGCCTAGCGGCTTGTGGCTCTGCCAGACCAATTCCAGCACGCGCCGACGCAGGGCGGTCAGGCGCAACCCTTGGCGCGCGCAGATGGCGTCGGCCTCGGACAGCGCGCTGTGCACGCAGTGGGAGTGGTCGTGGGGGCGACTGGCAAGGGGTGTAATAGGCATGGGCAGCGACGAGTTCAGTGAGAGACGTTATTATGTTACCCGTTCTCGCCTCTTCGAGTGGTCATCGTGTCCCGATTTTTTTCGCTCTTTGTCGCTTTTGTCGCAAGTTTCCTACTGATCGGCCCGGCCCAGGCCGACGTCAAGGTCCTCACCAGCATCAAGCCGTTGCAACTGATTGCCGCCGCCGTGCAGGACGGCGTGGCGGTTCCGGAAGTGTTGCTGCCGCCTGGGGCTTCGCCGCATCACTATGCGCTGCGGCCCTCGGATGTGCGCAAGGTGCAGTCGGTGGACCTGCTGTACTGGATTGGGCCGGACATGGAAGGTTTCCTACCGCGGGTGTTGAACGGTCGTACCCTGCCCTCCGTTGCAGTGCAGGAGCTGCCAGGGCTCAAGTTGCGGCATTTCGCCCAGGACAGCGCGTCCCACGAGGACGATGACCATGACGCCGATGAACACGATCACGACCATCGCCCCGGCACCGTGGATGCCCACCTGTGGTTATCGCCGCACAATGCGCGGGTGATCGCCGCGAAAATGGCGGCAGACCTGAGCGCGGCGGATCCGGCCAACGCGGCCCGCTATCAAAGCAACCTGCAGGCCTTCAACCAGCGCCTCGATGCCTTGGACACGCGCCTCAAGACCCGTCTGGCCGGGGTCGCGGGCAAGCCGTATTTCGTGTTCCACGAAGCGTTCGACTATTTCGAAGACAACTATGGCCTCAAGCACGCCGGGGTATTCGCCGTGGCCGCGGAAGTCCAGCCCGGCGCCCAGCACGTGGCGGCGATGCGCACGCGCTTGCAAGCGGTGGGCAAGACCTGCGTCTTCAGCGAACCGCCCCTGCGCCCGCGCTTGGCCGAAACCCTGGTGGCCGGGTTGCCGGTGAAACTGGCAGAACTGGATGCACTGGGCGGCTATACCCCGGCGACAGCGCAGGGGTATGAGCAGTTGTTGGAGAAGTTGGGGAATGATTTGGCGGGGTGCCTGGAGTCGTTGTGACCCCGTGGGAGCAAAGCTTGCTCGCGAAATAGGCGACTCGATCTCTGAAAGATTTCATCGTCTTCATCGCGGGCAAGCCTTGCTCCCACAGGAAAAGTCGCTTGCTTCTGTGGGAGCAAAGCTTGCCCGCGATGCTGTTTAAAGGGCGAAAGGCAACACCGTGTGAACCGTCTGCCGCTGCGCCAAGCGCTGCTGGAACTCCATCGGATCGTGAATCAACACATCCTGCCCGGCAAACGACTCGGCGGCGATCAACCGCGACAGCCAGAACCGCACGCACGCCACGCGCAGCATGGTCGGCCACAGCTCGGCCTCAGCGGCGGTGAACGGCCGAAGCGCCGCATAGGCACCCAGCAGCGCCCGCGCCCGGGGGCCATCGAGCACGCCGTCGTCATCCGAGCACCAGTCATTCAAGGCGATGGCGACGTCATACAGCATCGGCCCGGAGCAGGCGTTGTAGAAGTCGATCAAGCCGGTCAGGTGCGTGCCTTCGAACATCGCATTGTCGCGAAATAGATCGGCATGGATGTTGGCGCGCGGCAGCGCCAGGATGCCGACCTTCTGCTGGTTGATCTCATCCAGCGCCGCTTCGAGCAGCCGACGCGGCTCGGCGTCGAGGTGCGAGAGCAGCTTGGCGCCCTCCTCCTGCATCCAGTCCAGGCCGCGATCGGTCTTGCGCTTGATCATGTTGTCGCGGGTCGCCAAGTGCAGATGCGCCAGCAATTCCCCGACCTGGGCGCAGTGCTGGGCGTTGGCCTGCTTGATGTGCTTGCCGGCCAGGCGCGGTTGCAACAGCGCAGGCTTGCCCGCCAGTTCCCGCAGCGCGACGCCGTCGGTGGTGCGCAAGGCGTAAGGCACCGGCAGGTCGGCGTCGTGCAGCACGTCCAGCAGCTCGATGAAGAACGGCATTTCCTGCACCGGGCCGCGCTCGACCAAGGTCAGGACGAATTCGCCCTGCTCCAGGCTGATAAAGAAATTGGTGTTTTCGCTGCCGGCGGCGATCCCCTGGAAATCAAGCAGACGGCCAAGCCCGTAAGGGGCGAGAAAGGTTTCCAGCTCGGGCCGAGCCAGGGGCGTGAACACAGACATGGTTAAAACTGCCAGTACGGGCGCCCTTCAGCGGGCGCCGGTTGAAGTGCAGAGCGGTACTACCACTCAAAGATTTTCCACGAAGGGATCAGCATATCCGGCTGGTCCGAGCGGATGAAGTTTGCATCAGTGCCATCGGCGCGTACCAGGAAATAAGGCTTGCCGTTCTTGGGCGTGACCTTGATCGCGTACAAAAAGCCGTTTTGCCGATACTCCTGAATGGTTCTATCCCCTTCGGTGCGGATGGTGACGTCCGGGTCCGCCGAGGGTGCGTCGTCCGCCGCCATGACGGCCAACGGGGGTGATTGCAAACAAGCCAGCCAGTAACAGGCGATTTAGTGTACGCATGATAACCTTGTCCCTTTGTCGTCAACGGTCCCGCTATTCTAGCCCCGGACCCGCCGAAAAGGTTGATCCTGCTCATGAGCCAAGCCCCCCTCGTCCTGGTGGACGGTTCTTCTTATCTGTACCGCGCCTTTCACGCGCTGCCACCGCTGACCACGTCCAAAGGCCTGCCGACCGGTGCGGTCAAGGGCGTGTTGAACATGCTCAAGAGCCTGCGCAAGCAGTATCCGGACAGTCCGTTCGCCGTGGTGTTCGACGCCAAGGGTGGGACATTTCGCGATGCGCTGTACGCCGAATACAAGGCCAACCGCCCAAGCATGCCCGACGATATGCGCGTGCAGATCGAGCCGCTGCATGCCAGCGTCAAGGCCCTGGGCTTCCCGCTGCTGTGCGTGGACAACGTCGAAGCCGATGACGTGATCGGTACCCTGGCCCGCAGCAGCGCGGCGGCCGACCGTCCGGTGGTGATCTCCACCGGCGACAAGGACATGGCGCAGTTGGTCGACGGGCACATTACCTTGGTCAATACCATGACCGGTAGCGCCCTGGACGTGGCTGGCGTGAAGGAGAAGTTTGGCGTCGCTCCAGAGCAGATCATCGATTACCTGGCGTTGATGGGCGATTCGTCCGACAACATCCCGGGCGTTCCGGGTATCGGGCCGAAGACCGCATCTGGCCTGTTGGTAGGCGTCAATGGCGGCCTGACCGAGCTGTATGCGCAACTGGACATCGTCGCCACCCTGCCCATTCGTGGCGCCAAGACCCTGGCCGCCAAGCTTGAAGAGCACAAGGAAATGGCGTTCCTTTCCTATGAGCTGGCGACGATCAAGGTCGACGTGCCGTTGGACGTCGGCCTCGATGATCTGCAAATGGGCCAACCGGATCACGAGAAGCTCGCCGAGCTGTATACCCTGCTGGAATTCAAGAGCTGGTTCGAAGAAAACCAGCGCGACGCCAAGCGTGCCGGCCAGGAGATCGTCGAAGTTGCCGAAGAACAGCCCGGCGGCGTCGAAGCCAAGTACGAGGTCATTCTCGATCAGGCGCGCTTCGAGGCGTGGCTGGCGAAACTGGACAAAGCGCCGCTGTTTGCCTTTGTCACCGAAACCAACGGCGGCGATGCCCAGCATTCGCAACTGGTCGGCTTGTCGTTCGCCGTGGCCCCTTTCGAAGCGGCCTACATCCCGCTGACCCATTCCTACATGGGCGTGCCGGAACAACTGGACCGCGACACGGTGCTCAAGGCGCTCAAGCCACTGCTGGAAAACCCGAACAAGCTCAAGGTCGGCCAGCACGCCAAGTTCGAAACCAACATCCTGGCCAACTGCGCCATTGGTGGCGACCAGGACAATGGCATTCTGGTCCAGGGCATCGCTTTCGACACCATGCTCGAATCCTATGTGCTGGACTCCACCGCGACCCGCCATGACATGGACAGCCTGGCGCTCAAGTACCTGGGCCAGAGTAAGACCGATTTCCAGGACATCGCGGGCAAAGGGGTCAAGCAACTGACCTTCGACCAGATCTCCCTGGAACTGGCCGGCCCTTACGCCGCCGAAGACGCCGACGTGACCTTCCGCCTGCACCAGGCCTTGCAGGAAAAACTGGCCGCCACGCCAAGCCTGGGCCCGGTGCTCAACGACATCGAAATGCCGCTGATGCCGGTCCTGGCGCGCATCGAGCGCCAGGGTGCGTTGGTGGATGCCAACCTGCTGGGCGTACAGAGCGTCGAGTTGGGCGAAAAACTGGTGGCGTTGGAGCGTGAGGCGTTTGCCATCGCCGGTGAGGAATTCAACCTGGGTTCGCCGAAGCAATTGGGCGTGATCCTGTACGAAAAGCTCGGTTTGCCGGTGCTCAGCAAAACCGCCAAGGGCCAGGCGTCCACTGCCGAAGCGGTGCTCGCCGAGCTGGCGGAGCAGGATTACCCGCTGCCCAAGGTGCTGATGCAGTACCGCTCCCTGAGCAAGCTCAAGAGCACTTACACCGATCGCCTGCCGGAACAGATCAACAGCCGTACCGGCCGCGTCCACACCAATTACCAGCAGGCCGTCGCCGCGACCGGGCGCCTGTCGTCCATCGACCCGAACCTGCAGAACATCCCGATTCGCACGGCCGAAGGCCGACGCATCCGCCAGGCGTTCGTTGCGCCGAAAGGCTACAAGCTGCTGGCGGCGGATTATTCGCAGATCGAGCTGCGGATCATGGCGCACCTGGCCAAGGATGAAGGGCTGCTCCACGCCTTTCGCAACGACCTGGACGTGCACCGGGCCACGGCCGCCGAGGTGTTCGGCGTCGAGCTGGAAGCCGTCACCCATGACCAGCGCCGCAGCGCCAAGGCGATCAACTTCGGCTTGATCTATGGCATGAGCGCGTTCGGCCTGGCCAAGCAGATCGGCGTTGATCGCAAGCAGTCCCAGGCTTACATCGACCGCTACTTCACTCGCTACCCGGGTGTGCTGGCGTACATGGAACGCACCCGCGCCCAGGCGGCCGAACAAGGGTTTGTCGAAACCATTTTCGGTCGCCGGTTGTACCTGCCGGACATCAACGCGAAAAACCCGGCCCTGCGCAAAGGCGCCGAGCGCACCGCCATCAACGCGCCGATGCAGGGCACGGCGGCCGACATCATCAAGAAAGCCATGGTCGCCGTGGACCGTTGGCTGACGACGTCCGGGCTGGATGCGAAGGTCATCCTGCAGGTCCACGACGAACTGGTGCTGGAAGTGCGTGAAGACCTGGTCGACCAGGTGCGCGAGGAAATCCGCCAGCACATGAGCACCGCCGCCACGCTGGACGTGCCGTTGCTGGTGGAAGTGGGCGTGGGCAATAACTGGGACGAGGCGCACTGATCCTTTTGTCCTGAGGCCTCCTCGCCACAGGGGGGGTGGCTGATAGAGCTGGGGAGTGAAAGATTGTCATCGCGAGCAAGCTCGCTCCCACAGGCGTTTTGTGTCGAGCCGACTATCGAGCCAACACCAATTCACTGTGGGAGCGAGCTTGCTCGCGATAGCGTCAGCCCAGACAATCTGGGCCCATTGAGTCCCCCAAAACCCAGGTGCGGCCTCATTAGTTCGGAAAATTCCTAAGGTTATTTCCAAAAATAATCTGAACTAAACCCGTGAATCGCCACTCAGAGATTCTGAATGGCTGGTGAAGCCCTTCAATGCTCCTATGTTGTGTTAAGTGTTGGCAGATATCTGGACCCCGCCCTAGCGGTCCGGAACTTGGACCCCGAACTTCCCCCTCCCCATAAGAAGTCCGGGGTTTTTTTTGCCTGCGATTTGGCTTATTCGGCCTCGTCGCTGCCCTTGTCCGCCAATTCCATCCAGTCGGCCAGCACTGTGTAGGCTTCTTCCAGGCCCATGCGCTTGGGCGCCGAGAACAGCTGGATAGTGATCGCGTCGCCCCAGCCCTTGCGAATGTCCGACTGCACTTTGAGCAAGGTATTTTTCGCCGCGCCGTAGGTGAGCTTGTCGGCCTTGGTCAACAGGATGTGCATCGGCATGCCGCTGGCGACCGCCCAATCGAGCATCAACAGGTCGAAGTCGGTCATCGGATGGCGAATGTCCATCATCAGGATCAGGCCTTTCAAACTCTCGCGGCTGCCCAGGTACGCTTCCAGGTGGCGCTGCCAGTGTTGCTTGAGCGGGATCGGGACCTTGGCATAACCGTAGCCGGGCAGGTCGACCAAACGCCGTTCATCGTCTAGCTTGAAGAAGTTCAAGAGCTGCGTGCGACCCGGGGTTTTCGAGGTGCGTGCCAGGCTCGCATGGGTCAAGGTGTTCAGCGCGCTGGATTTGCCGGCGTTGGAACGCCCGGCAAACGCCACTTCGAAGCCTTCGTCGTCTGGGCATTGATCGACTTTGGCGGCGCTGAGCATGAAGGTGGACTGTTGGCACAGGCCAAGGATGGGGTTCTTCAGTTGCATGGGATTTCCGATGTGGGCGGCGTCGGGAATGGACGCGGCAAGCTGTGTCGTTTCCGTTTCAGTGACGCCAGTATATAATGCCGCAGATTTTGTGTGCGCTTTGTCCCAGCGTAGGATGAAGTTCACGGGAGCGACCGACCGAAATTGCGCATTAGAACGCAGCTCGTTCCCAACCCTGAAAAGGTCGTTTTATGACGAAATGGCTGCTAGCTGCCGGTGTCTTGATGCCGCTTTACAGCGCTCAGGCTACACAGGATCCGGAAGCTGTGTACAACCGTGTTTGTGGTGCCTGTCATTCCGGCCAACTCCCCATGGCGCCCCGCAAGGGCGATCAGGAAGCTTGGACGCCGAGGTTGGCGAAAGGTATGGAGACGCTGGTGCAACACGTGACCCAGGGTTTCAAGGCGATGCCGCCGCGTGGTTTGTGCATGGACTGCAGTGCCGAGGATTACCGAGCCATCATCCAGTGGATGAGCGAGTAAACCCGGTCCATAACTCTTTAACCCTTAGCCGTAGTTGGATTAGCTGATGAACAAACTGATCGTGAGTCTGCTGTTGACCTTGGGGATATCCGGCGTAGCCCACGCCGCTGGCGATGCTACTGCCGGTCAGGCGAAAGCTGCCGTATGCGGGGCCTGCCACGGCCCGGATGGCAATAGCATGGCGCCCAACTTTCCGAAACTGGCGGGTCAGGGCGAGCGTTACCTGGTCAAGCAGTTGAAGGAAATCAAGGACGGCAAGCGTGTCGTGCTGGAAATGACCGGCCTGCTGAATAACCTGAACGATCAAGACCTGGCGGACATCGCGGCCTATTTCGCCAGCCAGAAGGGCAGCGTCGGCGCCGCTGATCCGAAGCTCGTGGCACGCGGTGAAGCGCTGTTCCGTGGCGGCGACCTGGCCAAGGGCCTGCCAGCCTGCACCGGTTGCCACTCCCCGGATGGCAAAGGCAACGCGGCTGCCGGTTTCCCTCACCTGGGCGGTCAGCATGCCCAGTACATCACCAAGCAACTGACCGATTTCCGCAAGGAAGAAGGCGGTCGTGCCAATGACGGCGATGCGATGACCATGCGCACCATCGCTCGCAAGCTGAGCGACGAAGACATCGCGGCAGTCTCCAGCTACATCCAGGGTCTGCACTAAGGCCGTTGCAAGGGGATACACCTCTTGCAACGTTAACGCTCGATTAATCTGTCGATGCGAGCATCAAAAGGGTGGCTTTGGCCGCCCTTTTTTGTGGCCGCTGCCGTTACACTAGAGAACTTGCACCCGCCACGGTCTGTCTTAGAAGCAGGTCTTGCGAGGCCCCCTCATTGTCCAGGAGTAAAGCATGCGTAATCTGATCATCAGCGCCGCGCTCGTCGCCGCCAGCCTGTTCGGCATGACTGCCCAAGCGGCTGAAAAGCCCGCCGCACCCTATGTCGAATTGACCAACCCCGTTCCTGTAGCGGCGCCTGGCAAGATCGAAGTCGTGGAACTGTTCTGGTACGGCTGCCCGCACTGCTACGCTTTTGAACCGGTCATCAATCCATGGGTCGAGAAGCTGCCGTCGGACGTTAACTTCGTCCGCATCCCTGCCATGTTCGGCGGCCCATGGGACGCCCACGGCCAAATGTTCCTGACCCTCGAAGCCATGGGCGTCGAGCACAAGGTTCACGCGGCGGTTTTCAACGCGATCCAGAAAGAAGGCAAGAAGCTAGTCAAGAAAGAAGACATGGCGGAATTCCTCGCGACCCAGGGCGTTGATAAGGACAAGTTCCTCGCTACCTTCGACTCCTTTGCCATCCAGGGCCAGATCAAGAAAGCCCGTGAGCTGGCGAAGAAATACGAAATCACCGGCGTACCGACCATGATCGTCAACGGCAAATACCGCTTTGACATCGGTTCTGCCGGTGGTGCCGAACAAGCGCTGCAACTGGCCGACCAATTGATCGCCAAAGAGCGAGCGGCCACCAAGGCTGCCGCCAACTAAGCGCGGCCCACGCCCATGGCCCGCTGGAGTACCGAACGCATCGTTGGCCTGCATGAACCACGGGTCAACGAGCATCATGTCGCGTCCACGGGCCTGCCTGGCGACAGCCGCTTGCGGCTGCTCAGCTTCAATATCCAGGTGGGCATCAGCACCGAACGCTACCGGCATTACCTGACCCGCGGCTGGCAACATTTGCTGCCGCACACCGGGCGTGCCGGTAACTTGCAGAAGATCGGCGACCTGCTCAAGGACTTCGACCTGGTAGCCCTGCAAGAGGCCGACGGCGGGAGCTTGCGGTCAGGCTACGTCAATCAGGTGGAACACCTGGCCCAATTGGGCGCCTTCCCCTACTGGTACCAGCAACTCAATCGCAACCTCGGCCGTCTCGGCCAGCACAGCAATGGTGTGTTGAGTCGCTTGCGCCCGTGGGCGATCGAAGATCATCCGCTGCCGGGCCCCAAAGGGCGCGGGGCGATCCTTGCGCGTTTCGGCGAAGGTCCGGAGGCGTTGGTTGTGGTCATGATGCACCTGGCGCTCGGGGCGCGTACCCGGACGATGCAACTGGCGTACATTCGCGAGCTGATCGGTGGCTACAAGCATCAGATACTGATGGGCGACATGAACACCCACGCCACCGACCTGCTGCAGACCTCGCCCCTGCGCGATCTCGGCTTGCTCGCACCACAACTGGAAGCGACATTCCCCAGCTGGCGCCCCCAGCGCTGCCTGGACCATATCCTGTTGAGCCCGACCCTGACCCTCGAGCGCGTCGAGGTGTTGGCCCAACCCATTTCCGATCACCTGCCGGTCGCGGTAGAAATTCGTTTGCCGGGTTCGCTCACGGCCGATGCATTCCCCGTGCTGAGTACTGCCCCTCGCGGATCCGATGAATGAGCGACGACGCCGAACGCTGGAGAGAGAAGTACCTCAAGAGTATCGAACAGCAGGAAAAGCTTGAGCGCCGCTGGGATGCTCGGCTGGACTTGCTGCGTCGTGGCCTGGTGCGCAGCACCCTGGCCGCCGAAGGCACTGACCGGGCTGTCGACCAATGCATGAAAGAGATGCGCGAAGTGGTGCGCACCGATGACATGGACGCCGGTCTCGCCGCCCTGCTGCCGCGCCTGGAGAAAGCCGTACTCGATTCCGAGCAGCGCCGCGAAACCCGGATCGAGCAGATGAGCACCGCTTTGACGGCCCTGGTTGCCCAGTTGCAGAGCCTGCCACTGCCGAAGGAAGTCAGCCGGCCCCTGAAGAAATTTTCCAAGCAGTTGGAAGAGCGGGTTGGCCAGGCCCGGGAGATTCCACTGCTGCTCAGCGAATTGAGCGGCTTGCAAGGCAAGGCACTGAGTGCCCTGGACACCCCTGTCGAACCGAGTCGCCCCGGATTGCTGCAACGGTTGTTTGGTGGCCAAGGCCATGAGGACGCGACGCCCCAGCCCCAAGCGCCTGCCCAGGCCAGCGTGGCACCTCCGGCAGACGCGGCCCTGCCAGTTGTCGTAGCCGTTGAGCCGGCAACTGACGTAGCATCCGTCGCACCAGCACCAGCACCAGCACCAGTCCCGTCGGTAGCGGAGCAAGCATCCACGTTGGAGGCAACGCCCGAACCGGTCGATTTGGTTACGCCGCAGACCGAACCCGCACCGACGCCCGTCTCGGTACCTGTAGCCGAAGTGGCTCCGCCGATCAGCGAGCCGGACGAAGCCGCCGAGCCTGCCCCATTGCAGGCGGTGGCCGCCGACGACCTCCCGGTAGCGGCACCCGTCCTGGAAAATCCCGACGAGCTGAGGTCCGATGAGGTGCCACAGGCCCTCCCCGACCCTTCGCCGCCTCCAGCAGAAGCCGAGCCAGGCGAGCCCCTGGCCGCCGCCGATGTGGCCGACGCCCAATACGCCCTGCCCGACTCGCCGGAACCGTCCTACAGCTCGGTCGCCAAGCACATCGAAGACACTTTGCTGGGCCTGTTGGGCGACCTGACCTTGCCCGAGCGTCATCGGCCACAAGCCGAAGCCATGCGTGAACGGCTGCGAAATGGCTTGAACTGGTACGAATTGCTACCGATCCTCGATGATCTGGCGGTGCTGATGCTGGCCATCACCGACACCGGCCAGCATGAATTCGAAGCGTACCTGCAACGCCTCAATGATCGTCTCGAGTCCTTCCAGAGCAGCCTGCAGGCCGCCAGTGAAGACCACGCCGACAACTTGTCGGCCTCTCGGGAAATGGACACCCAGATTCGCGAACAGGTGGACGGCCTGCAAAGCAGCGTGCAACAAGCCGATGACCTGGAAGGCCTCAAGCAGGTGCTGGAGAATCACCTCGAAGGCTTGCTCGGGACGATGGACCAACACCGCCAGCAACGGGATCAACGCGAACAGGAAGTCTCGATGCGCCTGAAAAGCCTGGCCGATCGTGTCGCGTTGATGGAGCAGGACGCCCAGGTCGTGCGGGAAAATCTCGAGGAGCAGCGGCAAAAAGCGCTGGTCGATCCGCTCACCGGGTTGCCCAACCGCGCCGCCTGGTCCGAGCGCCTGGAGCATGAAATCGTCCAGTGGCAGCAGCACGGCAACAGCTTGCTGTTGGCCATGCTCGATCTTGATCATTTCAAGCGTATCAATGACAACTACGGCCATCTGGCCGGTGATCGGGTGTTGAAACTGATCGCCTCGGTCCTGCGCAAACGCCTGCGTGGCGGCGATTTCATTGCGCGTTTTGGTGGCGAGGAGTTTGTCTTGCTGGTGCCGGATACCCCCCTGGCGGCTGGCGCCAAGCTGGCCGAGGCGCTGCGTGTGGCCATCGAAGCCTGCCCGTTTCACTTCAAGGGCGAGCCGGTCACGGTGACGGTATCGGTGGGCATAACGGCCTTCAAGCCGGGCGAACACAGCGATTCGGTGCTGAAAAGAGCCGATCAGGCGCTCTACCGGGCAAAAAATGCCGGGCGCAACCGCGTGGAGCTGGGCTGAGGGCTAATTGTTCCAATTTGTTTAATATCGTCCTGCGCAACGGATCAACGCGGGGCGATACGTTACACTGTTGCATTACTTCCAGCGCGTAATGCCTTCCGCCATGAAATTCTTTTCGCTCATCACTGCCCTATTTATCCTGGCCGGCTGTACCAGCGGCCCGCGGCTCGACACCAGTCACCCTTCCGTCAACCACGACAACCGCATCCAATTCGTGGTGGTGCATTACACCTCTGCGTCCCTGGAGCGTTCACTGGCCCTGCTGACCCATGGCGAAGTCAGTGCCCATTACCTGATTGGCGACGATAAAGACGCGACCATCTATAAATTGGTGGACGAAGGTCGCCGCGCCTGGCACGCCGGGGAAAGTGAATGGGAAGGCCGGACCTGGCTCAATTCCAGTTCCATCGGCATCGAAATCGTCAATCCGGGTTTCGTCGACACGCCCACCGGGCGCCTCTGGTATCCCTACAGCGAAGCCCAGGTCCAGGCCTTGACCGTTTTGCTCAAGGACATCATCCAGCGCAACGGGATCAACCCACGCAGCATCATCGGCCACAGCGACATCGCGCCCCTGCGCAAGCTCGATCCGGGGCCGCTGTTCCCTTGGAAGCGCCTGGCGCAAGCGGGCTTGGGGGTGTGGCCGGATGAACAGGCCGTCGCACGCCAGCAGCTTTTCTTCGCAACGCAGCTACCGCCTGCCAGTTGGTTCCAGGCCGAGCTGGCCCGTCTGGGCTACCCGACGCCCCAGACCGGCGAGTGGGACGTGGCCACTCACCATGTGCTGGCCGCCTTCCAGATGCACTACCGGCCGACCCGCTTCGATGGCACACCGGACGCGCAAAGCGCGGCGATTTTGCAGGTGCTCAACCAGACAAAATAATGACGCCCGTCCGACGAATCGGACCAAACCCAAATCAGAAGCTATAACTCATTGGTAACTTTCGGATTACCGATGATGACGGCTGCCCGCGAAACCCTACAGAGCTGGCTACATCGCCCCCTGTTCCTGGCGATGATGGCGGCTGCCCTGAGTACCGTCCTGCTGCTGGCGGGCAGTCTGTTCGTGGTCGTGCAGCAGATCCAGCAACGTGAAAGCGATCAGATGAATGCCCAGGGCGAGCGCTTTCTGCTGCGGCTGGAGCAGCTCTTCGGGCAATTGCGTGAAAGTCTCGACGACCTGCAAAACCAGCCGTTGCGCGGCTGCGACGATGACATGATCGCGACCTTGCGGGAGGTCAGCTTCAATTACCGTTTCGTTT
Source organism: Pseudomonas beijingensis (assembly GCF_030687295.1). Classification (NCBI taxonomy): domain Bacteria; kingdom Pseudomonadati; phylum Pseudomonadota; class Gammaproteobacteria; order Pseudomonadales; family Pseudomonadaceae; genus Pseudomonas; species Pseudomonas beijingensis. The sequence continues at coordinate 46,232 of NZ_CP117425.1, forward strand.
ATGAAGCGGTGTATATCGATGGCGGTGGCGTCTGTTCCAATCGTCCGCGCCAGAGCAGGTTATCGGTGACCCGCCCGCCCGATCTGCGGGGTCCGACCTACAGCTATTGGCTCAATACCACCACTGAACCCAACGAAGACCGCGCGGCGTTAATGCTGGGCCGTGGCAACTTCCGAGTGGCCACCTCCCGTGGGCATTTGGCCGACGTGGTCGACCTGCCCCCGGGTAGCAGCTTGCTGGTGGTCCTGGATCACGGCAAGCGCGCCATTCCCGTGTTGGGCACTCAACAACACTGGCCGCCCGCAGAGCCTTGGCCACCGAAAAGCCGGAATGCCTTGCAGGTGACGCAGACCCGGCTGATCTACCGGATGCCCACCGACAGCCCGGAATACCAGCTGGTGCTGATCGCCCAGCGCAAAGGTTTCAAGGTCCCGAACAGTGCCTGGTGGATGCTGCCCATCAGCTTGGTGCTGGGCCTGGGCATTGGTTTCCAGGTGTTTCTGCTGGCCCGCCACCGCCAGTCCATGGACGCTGAACTGCACGGGGCCATCAGGCGTGGCGAATTGCAGGTGCTTTACCAGCCGATTTTCGACTTGGACAGCCGCAACTGCGTCGGCGCCGAAGCCTTGCTGCGCTGGCGACGACCGGACGGCACCCTGACCAGCCCGGACTTGTTTATCCCGATGGCCGAGAACACCGGTCAGATCCGTCAGATCACCGATTTCGTGCTGCAGCGGCTGTTTGATCAATTGGGTCAGGTGTTACGGGCCAATCCGCAGCTGTATATCTCGGTGAACCTGGCGGCCTGCGATGTGATGGTGCCGCGTATTGGCGAAGTGATCGCTCGCCTGTTGGCGTTGCATCGGGTCTCGGCGAACCAGATTGCCTTCGAGGTGACCGAGCGCGGGCTGATCGATGTGTTGGTCGCCCGGGATAACCTGCAATCGTTGCGCGATGTTGGGCATCAGGTGCTGATCGACGACTTTGGCACCGGTTATTGCAGCCTGGCCTACCTGCAAACCCTGCCCGTGGACTGTCTGAAGATCGACAAGGCCTTCATCGACGCCTTGGGCCACGATGCCGCCAGTAGCGGTGTGGCCCCGCACATCATCCGCATGGCCCACGCGCTGCAACTCAAGGTGATCGCCGAAGGCATCGAGCATGAAGCCCAGGCCTCCTACTTGAGCAGCGAAGGCGTGAGGTTCGGCCAGGGCTGGCTGTTTGCCCATGCCCTCAGCGCGGTGCAGCTCATCGAATTGATTACCCGTGGCCGACGCCTGCGTGGACGTCGCCTCGATGATGAAGCCTAAGTCTGCTCATACCGTCAGCGCCATGTAGAACTGCGTCCCCTGCCCCGGCCTTGAATAAACGCCCATGCGTCCGCCATGGAGCTGGACGATCTCCTTGCACAGAGCCAGGCCGAGGCCGGCGCCACCCTTCTTGCGCCCGACCTGGACGAAAGGTTCGAAGATCCGTCCTTGCTGGCCGTAGGCAATGCCTTCACCGTTGTCTTCGACACTGATGATCACCCGCTCGCCATGGCGTCGGGCCTGCAAGCGGATTTGGCCGTCTTCGCCGGTGTGGCGCATGGCGTTGTCGATCAGGTTATCAAGCACGCGATCCAGTTGCGCCGCGTCGGCATGCAGCCGCGGCAGCGGGCCCTGGATTGCCACGAGCAGCTCGATACCCTGGGCTTGGGCCTGCTCGGCGAACCGCAGCCGGGCCTCTTCCAACAGATCGTCGATGGAACAAGGCGCCAGGGTCAGCTTTTGCAGGCCGTTCTGGTAGCGAGAGAAATTCAGCAGGTCATTGATCAGTTGCATCAGCCGCTGCATTTCTTCCGTGACGGTGTTGAGCAGGTCCGCCTCGCGCGACTCCGGTGGAAAGTGCAGGCGCTCCTGCAACAGGCCGAACGCCATGTGCATGCCCGTCACCGGCGTGCGCAGCTCATGGGAGGCCCGCAGGACGAACTCGCTGCGCACCCGTTCGAAGGCGCGCTGTTCGGTGACGTCATGCAGCACCATGACCGCACCGAGGATGTGGCCTTGGGTGTGGCTGACCGGCGTAAGGCTGTAGGTCAGCACCCGCGACTCGCCGTCGACCTCGATGCTCAGATCTTCCGGCGCACGTTCCAGGGTTCCCCCCCGCAGCACCAGATGCAGTTCTTCATCCAGCTCCAGGCGTCCCAGCGCCTCGCCGAGCCCTTGGCCCAGGCGCGCCTCGTCCCAGCCCAATTGACGCTGGGCCACCGGGTTGAGGTGCTCCAGCTGGCCTTGGCGATCAATCATCAGCAAGCCGTCGTCGATGCTGTCGAGCACCGCTTGCAAACGTTGCTGGCCGGCGAGCAGCTCATCGACATTGGTGGCCTGATGTTCGCGCAGTGCCTGGGCCATGACCCCGAAACGACGGGTCAGCAGATTCAACTCGGCGGCGGAAGAAATGGGCAGCGTGACCTCGAAATTGCCCTGGCCGATGTCATCCGCCGCCGCAGCGAGCGCCTCGATCGGCGCGCCGAATCGCCGGGCAATACCATGGGCCGTGATAAAGCCGATGATCAGCACCGCCAACCCCACCAGGCCCAGCAGTCCGGAAATCCACATCGCACGTTCACGGGCGCGGTCCTGAGTTTCACTGATGTTGGTCAGGGCCTCGCGATAACCTTCGATCAGTCCATTGCGCAGCACGTTGAATTTTTCGGTGAGGTCCTTGACGCCCGAGAGCTGGCGAGACGCGGTGAAGGCCTCGATAAATTCAACGTAGTCGGCCTTGGCCCGGCTGAAGCTGATGGCCGTGTTGTCCAGCTTTCTTTCATGGGCGATCCCCTCGTCGATCAGCGCCAGGTATTGCTGTTTGGAGGCCTCCAGAGCAGCCAGGTCGGGCTCGTCGTCGAGCATGATTATCAACTGATCGCCAAGGGTCTGGCGCAGCTTGAGGCCCAGGTCCAGCAGGATGAAGTTGTCGCGTACCGCTTGTTCCTGGGTACTGGCCATTTGCATGACACTGACCAACCCAAGCACCAATCCCAGCAATGCCACGGTGATCAGGGCCGAGATACTGAGAAACAGCCGTGTGCGCAGCTTCATCGCCAGTTTCATAAGGTGTTGCTCACAGGTTGTACTGCTTGCGTTTGCGATACAGCGTGGAGGCATCGATACCCAGCGTCTTGGCTGCCTGATCGAGGGTGTCGGCCGTGGCCAGCACCGCGCCGATGTGGGCTTTTTCCAGTTCGTCGAGGCTCAATGCGGCACCGATGCGCGGCGCATTGTTGACCGGCTGCTCGGCCATGCCCAGGTGACTGATTTCGACTTTTTCCTGTGGGCAGATGATGCTGGCGCGCTCGACCACGTTGCGCAGTTCGCGGATGTTGCCGGGCCATCGGTAGCCTAGCAGCGCTTCGCGAGCCTCGTCGCTGAAGCCTCGAGCCGGGCGCGCATATTCCTTGACGAAGCGGGCCAGGAAGCGATCGGCCAGGGTCAGGATGTCTTCGGCGCGTTCACGCAACGGCGGCAGGTGCAGGGTAATGACGTTCAGGCGATACAGCAGGTCTTCGCGAAAACGCCCGTCGCGCACCATGTCTTCAAGGTTGAGGTTGGTGGCGGCGAGAATCCGCACGTCGGCGCGACGGGTGACCGGATCCCCTACCCGCTCATATTCCTTGTCCTGGATGAAGCGCAACAACTTGGGTTGCAACGTCAGGGGAAAATCGCCGATCTCGTCGAGAAACAGCGTGCCGCCGTCGGCCTGGTTGACACGCCCCAGCGTACTTTCGCTGGCGCCGGTGAAGGCCCCCCGGCTGTGGCCGAACAATTCGCTTTCCATCAACTCGGCGGTCAGTGAAGGGCAATTGATGGTGACGCAGGATTTCTTCGCACGCTTGCTCCAGCCATGGATAGCCCGGGCCAGCTCACCTTTACCGGTACCGGACTCGCCGAGGATCAGGATGTTGGCGTCGGTGCTGGCAACCTGGCGCGCGGTCTCCAGCACGACTTTCATCGCCGGGCTGTGGGAATCAAGGCCGTCCTTGGGCTTGCGCACCTCCCCTTCAAGGGCTTCGAGCCTCGCCGACAACTGGCGCACTTCCAGTTGCTTGGCGGTGGCCAGGCGCAATTGATCCGGGCTGCAAGGCTTGACCAGATAGTCGGCCGCCCCGGCCTGGATCGCATCGACCGCGGTGTCGACGGCCGAGTGGGCGGTGACGATCACCACCCGCATCCAGGGCGCCTGGATGCGCATTTGTGCCAGCACATCCAGGCCGTTGTCTTCGCCCAGGCGCAGGTCGAGAAAGCACAGGTCGAACACCTGGCGTTGCAGCAGTGTGTCGGCCTGGGCGGCGCTGTTGGCGGTGGCAACGGCATAGCCTTCGTCTTCCAGGCAGTAACGGAACGTACGCAGGATGGCGGACTCGTCGTCTACCAGCAGAATGCGGCCTTGGTGCTCAGTGGCGGATTCCATTTTTCCTACGCTCCTTTAATGAATGATGTTGGTTAGTGTCAGAAAAATCGGGCAAGTTGCATGGTCGATTCTGAGGGGATATTACCCACCGAACTTGCCTCTGTAGACGTCTGACTCCTAAAAGACTGATTTGAGTTCCTTTTTTTGTGATTTGTCCGGGGGGACGGTTCGTATCGCTGATTCCGACGGCTGCGTCTGACAGGAAACTTCAGAACCACCTTACGCCTTTTCCCTGCCGTTCGTGCAATTCGCACGACGTTCGCGCGGGTCATCGTGCAGGATGCGTCCCCCAGCTCTCGTGGTCATTTGATAACTCTTTGATTTTAAAGAATTTTATCTCTTAAAAAATCCTGGCACGCCGGCTGCACTGCTCTGGTCAACGTGGCGTAAGAGCGCCTCAACCAGATCACCACACCCGGGTGGGGAGGAATTTCAGGATGAATCGTCAATGTGCCGCCCAGTTTCGACTCTCTTCCTTGAATATCCAGCAGGGCTTATGGGCTGCCCTGGCATTGTTGGTCACGCTCGTTGTTGGTCAGCAATGGTTGCTCTGGCACGAACGTCAACAGCCAGAAGCGCCGCAGGTGTCGATTCACCGTGCCCCACAAACCCATTTCAGCGCCGTCAGCGTCGCCGAGGCTTCCGCTTCCATGCGCATGATGGAGGTCGATCAGGCTCAGCCAGTGACCGACATGCCGCGTGAAGAACGTTGGGTGTTTTAACCCGATGTACCGGTCGTCCACTGCGCCGGAACCATCACTGCAAGACCCTCACTAAATAGAAAAGCGTAAGGAGAATCACCATGTTGAGCTGGGCAATTACCTTCCTGATCATTGCCATCATCGCCGCCGTACTGGGCTTCGGTGGTATCGCAGGCACCGCCACGGGCATCGCCAAGATTCTCTTTGTCGTGTTCCTGGTGATGTTCATTGCTTCCTTCTTCTTTGGCCGCCGTGGCCGAGGCTGACCATGAGCGTTTCCTTAAAAGGACTGGCCGCCGCCCTGTTGCTGGGCGGCAGTGCCATGGCAATGGCTGCCAATGACGGACAGATGCGTGCCAACCAGTTGCTGGAGGCGGACCCGCAATACCGCGAGACTTGGCAGCACGTCGTCAAAAAAGAAGAGCGCCTGCCCGAATGGGTGATGAACCTGTCAGGCGATTCGGAACAAATGAATGCTGTCGAGGAAGACGGCGACAAGTACCTGGTGGGACCGCTGTGTGAAACCCAGGCCACGTGTCGCAGCAAGCGTCTGATCGTCGCCTTCAGTTTCGACAAGGACGAGGCCTATGCCATGTTGGTGGAGGTCCCTGCCGGACTGCCGGCCGACAAATCGCCGACCCGTCATGCCGACTACCGTTTCCTCGGTAATCCCGATGAAGGTATGCAGAAACTGTTAATGGAACAACTCAAGAAAGATCCGAACTGGTATTGATTCTGAAAATGGGAAAAGCAGCCCTGCTTTTCTCTGCTGCACAGCCCGAGGAGGGCCGGTGCATGACCAGGGGGCCGGGACGTTCTGACGGATATGCGTCGGAGTGACCTACGGGCACAAGGGGTGCCTGCGAAAGGGCCGGGTCAGGTAAAAGCTGTGACGCAAGTTCGCAAAGCCCTCACGGCTTGGCGAACTTGCGTAGAGCTTCGTGTCGCAAGGGACCCCGCGATGCGGCATTTTGTCTCCTCCCGCCAATTTATTACCCTTTCCCTGACCGTATATCGGAGAATAACGAGACGATTTCTCTCGTGAGTCGCGTCTCGATGCGTCGCCGTTTCAACGGCTCCCAACCTCGGCTGAGAAAGCCCAGAGACGCTGAAATGGCCGGTTTACGGCACTTATGCCTGCAAAAATGTCGCCTTCGAACCGCCTGTGAGGCGGGTTTCGTTTGGAAAATCTCATGCCGATTCGGCATGGGGTAGGCGTTTACGGCATTAGACGAGCCCCCCTGGCATCGCAATAGTTGCGCCTTTTTTCGCCTGCCAGTCAGCCGCTAGCGCGCTCGGGGTGACCTTATACGGGGGCAGAGGCAATGCAGAGTTCGTCGTCATCGACGGACCGTTCACGCCACTGCCCGAGTCCAACTGAAGTAAGGGTAACGATATGAAGAAGGCACGACTAAGCCTCGCCTGGCAGATCCTCATCGGTCTGGTGCTGGGGATTGCATTGGGCGCGCTGCTCAACCATTTCAGTGCCGAGAAGGCCTGGTGGATCAGCAACGTACTGCAACCGGCGGGCGACATCTTTATCCGCCTGATCAAGATGATCGTGATCCCGATCGTGATTTCCTCGCTGATCGTCGGCATTGCCGGGGTCGGTGACGCCAAGAAACTCGGGCGTATCGGCCTCAAGACCATCCTTTACTTCGAAATCGTCACCACCATCGCCATCGTCGTCGGCCTGCTGCTGGCCAACTTCTTCCAGCCGGGCAGCGGCATCGACATGAGCACCCTGGGCACGGTGGACATTTCCAAGTACCAGGCCACGGCCGCGGAAGTCCAGCATGAACATGCGTTCATCCAGACCATCCTCAACTTGATCCCGTCGAACATCTTCGCCGCCGTCGCCCGTGGCGAGATGCTGCCGATCATTTTCTTCTCCGTCTTGTTCGGCCTGGGCCTGTCCAGCCTGCAATCGGACCTGCGCGAACCGCTGGTGAAAATGTTCCAGGGCGTGTCGGAAAGCATGTTCAAAGTCACCCACATGATCATGCAATACGCGCCGATCGGTGTGTTCGCCCTGATCGCGGTGACGGTCGCCAACTTCGGCTTCGCCTCCCTTCTGCCTCTGGCGAAACTGGTGATCCTGGTTTACGTCGCCATCGCCTTCTTCGCTTTCGTGGTGCTGGGCCTGATCGCCCGCCTGTTCGGCTTCTCGGTGCTCAAGCTGATGCGCATCTTCAAGGATGAGTTGGTGCTGGCCTACTCCACCGCCAGTTCCGAAACCGTGCTGCCGCGGGTGATCGAGAAGATGGAAGCCTACGGCGCGCCGAAAGCCATCTGCAGCTTCGTGGTGCCCACCGGCTACTCGTTCAACCTCGACGGTTCGACCCTGTACCAGAGCATCGCGGCGATTTTCATCGCTCAGCTGTATGGCATCGACTTGTCCATCAGCCAGCAGTTGCTACTGGTGCTGACCCTGATGGTCACCTCCAAAGGCATCGCTGGCGTACCGGGCGTGTCGTTCGTGGTGCTGCTGGCCACCTTGGGCAGCGTGGGCATTCCGCTGGAAGGCCTGGCCTTCATCGCCGGTGTCGACCGCATCATGGACATGGCCCGTACCGCGCTGAACGTCATCGGCAACGCCCTGGCCGTGTTGGTCATCGCCCGTTGGGAAGGCATGTACGACGATGCCAAGGGCCAGCGCTACTGGAACTCTCTGCCGCACTGGCGCAGCAAGGAGCCGCTGCCGGCGGGGGAAACTTCCAGCCGTTGATCCATTGGGGGGAGTTCGGGCCAGCAACAAAGTGCCTGAACAACCCCGGTTATTGTGGGAGCGAGCTTGCTCGCGATAGCGCCAGATCCGTCAGCATTGATGTTGGCTGACCCACCGTTATCGCGAGCAAGCTCGGCTCCCACAGGAATTTTTGCCAGGCGCAAAGCCTCCGAACGACCCGGTCATTGTGGGAGCGAGCTTGCTCGCGATAGCGTCGGATCAGTCAGTATCGATGTGACTGACCCACCGTCATCGCGAGCAAGCTCGGCTCCCACAGGAATTTTTGCCAGGCGCGAAGCCTCTGAACGCCCCGGTCATTGTGGGAGCGAGCTTGCTCGCGATAGCGCCAGATCCGTCAGCATTGATGTTGGCTGACCCACCGCTATCGCGAGCAAGCTCGGCTCCCACAGGAATTTTTGCCAGGCGCGAAGCCTCTGAACGCCCCGGTCATTGTGGGAGCGAGCTTGCTCGCGATAGCGCCAGATCCGTCAGCATTGATGTTGGCTGACCCACCGCTATCGAGAGCAAGCTCGGCTCCCACAGGAATTTTTGCCAGGCGCGAAGCCTCTGAACGCCCCGGTCATTGTGGGAGCGAGCTTGCTCGCGATAGCGTCGGATCAGTCAGTATCGATGTTGACTGACCCACCGTCATCGCGAGCAAGCTCGGCTCCCACAGGAATTTTTGCCAGGCGCAAAGCCTCTGAACGACCCGGTCATTGTGGGAGCGAGCTTGCTCGCGATAGCGCCAGATCCGTCAGCATTGATGTTGGCTGACCCACCGCTATCGCGAGCAAGCTCGGCTCCCACAGGAATTTTTGCCAGGCGCAAAGCCTCTGAACGACCCGGTTATTGTGGGAGCGAGCTTGCTCGCGATAGCGCCAGATCCGTCAGCATTGATGTTGGCTGACCCACCGCTATCGCGAGCAAGCTCGGCTCCCACAGGGTGTTCGTCGATCATCTGCGCAGTGCCAAGCAAACCCCGGGAAATCCGGGGTTTGTCGTTTCTGCCAGCCCCGCTATCATTCGCGGCATCTTCCGGGGGATTTAACCGATGCTCAATGGCCTGTGGCTTGGCTTCTTTATCGTGGCAGCCGTGTCGGCGCTGGCACAGTGGCTGATCGGCGGCAACGCCGGGATTTTCGCGGCCATGGTGGAAAGCATCTTCGCCATGGCCAAGCTGTCAGTGGAGGTGATGGTCCTGCTGTTCGGCACCTTGACCCTGTGGCTGGGCTTTCTGCGCATCGCCGAAAAGGCCGGCATCGTCGACTGGCTGGCCAAGGCCCTCGGCCCGCTGTTCCTGCGCTTGATGCCGGAAGTGCCCGCCGGCCACCCGGCCATTGGCCTGATCACCCTCAACTTCGCTGCCAACGGCCTGGGCCTGGACAACGCGGCCACCCCCATCGGCCTCAAGGCCATGCGCGCCCTGCAAGACCTCAACCCCAGCCCGACCATTGCCAGTAATGCGCAGATCCTGTTTCTGGTACTCAACGCCTCGTCGCTGACGCTGCTGCCGGTGACCATCTTCATGTACCGCGCCCAGCAAGGCGCGCCGGACCCAACCCTGGTGTTCCTGCCGATCCTGCTCGCCACCAGCGCCTCGACCCTGATGGGGCTGCTGTCCGTGGCGTTCATGCAGCGTCTGCGGCTGTGGGACCCGGTGGTGCTGGCTTACCTGATTCCGGGCGCGCTGGTGCTGGGCGGTTTCATGGCACTGTTGGCGACGCTCTCGGCCACGGCGCTGGCGGGGCTTTCATCGGTCCTCGGCAACCTGACGCTGTTTGGCCTGATCATGCTGTTCCTGGTGGTGGGGGCACTGCGCAAGGTCAAGGTGTATGAAGCCTTTGTCGAAGGCGCGAAAGAAGGGTTCGACGTGGCCAAGAGCCTGTTGCCGTACCTGGTAGCGATGCTCTGCGCCGTCGGCGTGCTGCGGGCTTCGGGGGCGCTGGATTTCGGCCTGGACGGTATCCGTCATCTGGTGCAGTGGGCCGGCCTGGACACCCGTTTCGTCGATGCCTTGCCGACCGCCATGGTCAAGCCATTCTCCGGCAGCGCCGCCCGGGCCATGCTGATCGAGACCATGAAGACTTCCGGCGTGGACAGCTTCCCGGCCCTGGTGGCGGCGACCATTCAGGGCAGCACCGAGACCACGTTCTACGTGCTGGCGGTCTATTTCGGTGCCGTGGGTATCCAGCGGGCGCGCCATGCCGTGGGCTGCGCGTTGCTGGCGGAGTTGGCGGGGGTCGTGGCGGCGATTGGCGTTTGCTACTGGTTCTTTGGCTGACCTGATTCTCCCCGCGGCCCCTAGGGTTGGGTCGGCGTTGCGAAACGCTGGCCTTGCTCCAATGTCCAGGCCACCACTTCGGCCGTCAGCCGGTCACCGGCCCGGCCAAAACCGTCCACAACCGCCGGCACTTTCACATCGCTCAACGGCTGGCGCACTTCAAAACGGCGACTGGCCAGGATGCGTTGGTCGAACCCGCGCACCAACAGTGCGTCCAGGCGAATCACCACGCTGGCCGCTGTGCCCTGGTATTCGGTCTGGAACGCCTGCAGTTGTCCGCCCAGTTCCAGGTCCGCTTGCAGGTTGCTGTCGGCGACGCTCAACAGCCAGACGCGCCCGTCCTGGGCAAAACCATCGAGCAGGCGGTTGCGCAACAGCACCGGGGCTGGGTCGCTCCAGCGCGAGGCGGCGTAACTGCTGAACAGATTGCCCTGGGGAATCACCGCTATTTTCGGGCTGTTGAGCACCTCGCTGGTCTGGGGGCTGGCCAGTCGCAGCGACCAGCTCACCGGCGTGCCCGCAGATATCGGGGCCTGGGTGGCCGGCAAGCGATACACATCCGAAGGTTCGGCCTTGGGCAAAATCGAGCAACCACCTGCCAGGGCAAATCCTGCCAGCAAGAGAAGAGGGCGGATAAACCGGTTGGACGGCTTCATGGCGTGAACTCCTTGTCCTTGTCATTGCCCAGCAAATAGCCGCTGGGGTTGGCATCCAGGCGCCGGGAGATCCCCCGCAAGGCACTCAGGGTTTCGCGCAGCTCACGCACGGCTGGCGCCAGGGCATTGAGGCCTTGCATGCCGTTATTCAACGAATCGCGGTTGTCGCTCAACAGTTTGTCGAGGGTCGCGGTGCTGCGAGCCAGGGACTGCATGGCCTGGCCGGCGTTGCCGAACGCCTGTTTGCCCTGGTCGTTGAGCAAACCATTGGCGTTGCGCATCAACGCCGTGGTTTGTTCCAGCGCGGCGCTGGCCTGTTTGCCGATGGACGCCAGTTGCTGCATGGCCTGGCGAATATCGCCGCGCTGCTCGGCAATGACCCCAGTGGTTTGCTCCAGATGCTCAAGCGTCTTGCCCAGGCTTTGGACGTTGTCCGAGGAAAACACCTCATTGGCGTTGTGCAGCAACAGGTTGATGCTGGTCATCAAGTCATCGCTGTTGTTGAGCAGGCGGGCGATGGGCGAGGGTGCGGCGATGATCACCGGCGGTTCACCGTCGTGCCCTGTCAGCGCCGGGCTCTGGGGCGTGCCGCCACTGAGCTGGATAATCGAGGTGCCGGTGATGCCGGTCAATGCCAGCTTGGCCTGGGTGTCTTGCTTGACCGGTGTTTCCCCGCTCAAGCGCACCTGTGCCAACACCCGGCGCGGGTCGTTCGGGTCCAGGCGCAGATTGACGACGTCGCCGACCTTGATCCCGCTGTACTCCACCGAGCTGCCCCGGGACAGCCCGCTGACCGCCTCGTTGAACACCACTTCGTAATACTTGAATTCACTGTCCACGTTGGACTTGGCCAGCCACAGGCCAAACAGCAGGGCGCCGGCCACCACAATGACGGTGAACAGGCCGATCAACACATGATGGGCTCGGGTTTCCATGTCAAACCTCGTTGGATGATGTAGCGGTCGATAACGCCGCGCGGCCGCGAGGGCCATGGAAGTATTCGTGAATCCAGGCATCGTCGGTTTCCGACACCTTGTCGATGACATCGGCCACCAGTACTTTTTTCTGCGCCAGTACCGCCACCCGATCGGTGATGGTGTAGAGGGTGTCCAGGTCGTGGGTGACCAGGAACACGCTCAAGCCCAAGGCATCGCGCAGTGTCAGGATCAGCTGGTCGAACGCCGCCGCACCGATGGGATCGAGGCCGGCGGTGGGTTCGTCGAGAAACAGGATGTCCGGGTCCAGGGCCAGCGCACGGGCCAGGGCGGCGCGCTTGATCATGCCGCCGGACAGTGAGGCGGGGTATTTGTCGGCGGCCGAGAGTGGCAGCCCGGCCAGCGCCAGTTTCACCGCCGCCAAGTGCTCGGCGTCGGCCCGGCTGAGCCCGGCGTGTTCGATCAGTGGCAGGGCGACGTTTTCTGTCACGGTCAGTGACGAAAACAGCGCGCCTTTCTGGAACAACACGCCAAAGCGCCGTTCCACCCGCGAACGTTGTTCCGGGGGCAGGCTCGGCAAGTCCTCGCCGAACACCCGCACAGCACCCTCGCTGGGCCGATTCAGGCCGACGATGCTGCGCAGCAGCACCGATTTGCCGCTGCCGGAGCCGCCGACCACGGCGAGAATCTCGCCCTTGTACACATCCAGATCGAGGTTTTCATGCACGCTCTGGCGGCCAAAGCGATTGCACAGGCCCCGCACCTGAATCACCGCCTCGGTGGGCGGCCGTAAGGGTTGGCTCACCAGTTCATCTCCATGAAAAACAGCGCGGCCACGGCATCGAGCACAATCACCACGAAAATCGACTGCACCACGCTGGAGGTGGTGTGAGCTCCGACCGATTCGGCACTGCCACTGACCTTGAAACCTTCCAGGCAGCCCACGGCAGCGATCAGGAAGGCAAAGATCGGCGCCTTGACCATCCCCACCACGAAATGCTGCACGCCGATGTCTGACTGCAACAGCGTCAGGAACATGGCCGGTGAAATACCCAGCGACAAAGCGCAGACCACACCCCCACCAATAATCCCGGAGAGCATGGCCAGGAAGGTCAGCATCGGCAGCGCCACCAACAGCGCCAGCACCCGTGGAATCACCAGCAACTCGACCGGATCGAGGCCAAGGGTGCGGATCGCGTCGATTTCTTCATTGGCCTTCATCGAGCCGATCTGCGCGGTGAACGCGCTGGCGGTGCGGCCCGCCATGAGGATGGCCGTGAGCAAAACGCCGAATTCGCGCAGGAACGAGAACGCCACCAGGTCCACGGTAAAGATGCTGGCGCCAAAATCGGCCAGCACCGTCGCGCCGAGGAACGCCACCACCGCGCCTACCAGGAACGTCAGCAGGGCGACGATGGGGGCCGCGTCCAGGCCGGTCTGTTCGATATGAACGACCATCGCTGTCATGCGCCAGCGCTTGGGGCGAAACAGGTTGCGGGCCAGGGTTTCCAGGATCAGGCCGACAAAACCCAGCAGTTGCAGGGTGTCTTGCCAGACTTTGTCCACGGCGCGGCCGATACGCGTCAGCAACTGGGTCATCACGCTGACCTGCGGCTCTTTCACCGGCACACAGAAGTCCGTCAGCGAGCAGTAGACCGTCTGCAACAGCGCTCGCTCGGCGGCCGGCAAGCTGCAATCGGGGTGCTCGGCGGTCTTGCCCAGCCGTTCCGACCCCAGCAGTTCCACCAGCAACGAAGCCCCGGCGGTGTCGAGGGCGCCGAGGCTGTTGAGGTCGATCAGGGTGTTTTCGTCGTATTGGCCGCGCAAGGATTCGCTCACGCGCTTGAGCTGCGCGTAATGGGCCAGCGTCCAGTCGCCGCCGACCCAGAGCTTCGCCGCAGAGCCCGACGTGTCCAGCCGGGCAGTGCCAGTGTGGGATCCGGGGGTCATATGCTCCATGCTCGTTCGACTTGAACAGCGCTACCTAATAGCACGACCACCGTTATTTTGCCTCGGGTACGGCAGCGTTCACCTCGAAACGCAGCACGCCGATCAACTGGCCGTTTTCCGTGAGCACCCGCACCTGCCATTTGCCTGTCGGGTCGTCCGGGAAGTTCTGCTTGTGGGTCCAGGCGCGATAGCCTTCCTTGCGCCCGCCGTGGATGTCCAGGGCGATGCGGTCGACTTCTTTGCCGTTGAACTGCCAGACGTGATAAATCCGCTCGTCGAGCCCTCGCGGCGCGTTGATGGCCGTGTAGGCGTACAGGCCATTGCCGCGGATCTGCGCCGCGCTGACCTGCTTGAGACTGGCGCCCGGCGTGCGGTCCTCCACTTGGGTGCTGATCGCCACTTCGGTCATCCACAGCGTGGCCGGCGGCACCCAGGAGCGCAGCACCCAGCCGGCGGCGCCAATCCCCACGGTGATGCAGAGGATCGCCACGGCGTTGCGCACGGTGCGGATCGGGAAGATCGAGGCCAGGCTGGGAAACGACAGCAGCATGGCGATGCCCAGCGCCAACTTGAAGCTCTGGTCGGTGGTCAGGTGCAGGATCACCGGCAACGCGGTGAGCAGGGCGGCGAACAGCGTCAGCGTGTGCAACGCCAGAAACGCCCAGCGCCGGGGCGCCAGCCATTTGTAGTACAGCGGGTCGATGATCGAGATCAGCGCCGCGATAGTCAGCAAACCGGTGAAAAGCAGCTGGCTGCTGTTCCAAGTGGTGGTGATGAAGAAAAACGGCAGGACGAAAAACAGGCTTTCCTGGTGAATCATCTGCGTGGCGTAGCGCAACAGCGGCTGGGGGATTTCCCGTTTGAAAATCCGCGTGAACAGCCGGGTCATGCTGTTCTCGACCATCAGCCAGAGCCAGCTCACCAGCATCATGATGGCGATCCACGTCGCCAGGCCCTGCTGGCGGTCCACCAGCATGAAACTGCCGACCCCGGAGATGAAACCGCCGAGCGCTATGACCCCTGGATAGCGCTTCATCAATTCAAGGATGCGCTGGATATAGACCGTCAGGTTTTGCATTCGGTGGTTTCACAGTAAGTCGTAGGAAATATCCCTGACAGAGTATCGCCAGGGCATCGATGTGACGAGTGCTCTTGTGGCAAGTGGGATTTGCTGTGGGAGCAAAGCTTGCTCGCGAAACAGACGCCTCGGTTTCGGAAAGACCGCGTCGCTTCCATCGCGGGCAAGCCTTGCTCCCACACAGCAGACAGATGCCCTCGCCACAAATGTGGGCCGCCACGAGATCATTCTTCGTTCGTTCGGGCCCGCCGGCGCACTTGCCACACCACCAACCCGAGCAACAGCAACCCCAGCACAACACCCAGTCCCCAAACCAGCTCATCGTCACTGAGCAACGGCTTTTCGATGCGCAGGTAACCCGGATCCTTGAGCAGTTCACGCAGGGCCATGTTGGCCTGTTCCAGGCTCACCTCCTGCAGGCGCACGGCCGGGTTGGCGAAGCGCCCGTCTTCATAGTCGCCCAAGGCTCCCCAGTAGTAATCGGCCAGTGCGCTGTTACCTTGAACCGCCCAGGACTGGTGGGCGATGGCCGCGCGTTTGATGCGCACGAAACTGGCGGGGTCCAGGCCATCCTTGAGCAAGGTCTTGCGCAGTTCTTCGAGCGCCTGTTCGGCTTCGGGCAAGTCTTCGCGGGACAGGTCGGCGTTCAGGCTGAAGAAGCCGACGCCGCCGAACACTTCGCGCTCGGTCCACGGCCCGTAGGACAGGCCGCGGGCCAGGCGCAGCTGGCGATAAAGCGCCCAATCCAGGTAATCCTTGAGCAGGTCGAAGGTTTCGTCATGCTGCTCGTCCAACACCGGTTCCGGGAACAACCAGTGAAGCTTGGCGCTGTCGCCAGCCAAGCCACGGATCAAGTTACGCTTGGTGACCGCCTTGTAGCGGATCTGCGGCAGCGCCTCGTGAGCGCTGGGCTCCACCGGCTCGAGTTCGCCGAAGGCGCGTTCCAGGTAGGCAGGCAGCAGTCGGTCGAGGTCGCCGACCACGATCAGCGTCATGTTGTTCGGCGCATACCAGGCTTTGCGCACTTGTTCGAGGCGGGCGAGGGTATGGCGCTGGACCTCGGCCCGTTCCGCGCAGCGCAGGCCCAACTCAACCGCCAACTGGTTGCTGGCCTTGTGGCCCAGGTCTTGGTGATCGAGCCAGCGTTGCAAGTGGGTGTAGTGGCCGCCGTCCTCGCGTTCCACCACCCGCTTGGCTGCCTCCAGGGCTTTTTCATCGATGCGGGTGCGGGTCAACAGCGCCAGCAGCAGGTCCAGCACCTTGCGCTGATTGCGCGCCGGCGCCTCAATGACGAACGTGGTGTCCGCGTTGCTGGTGAAGGCATTCCACTCGCCACCCAAGGCCTGCATGCGCTCTTCCAGCCCACCTTCACCACTCTCGTCGACGCCGCTGAACAGCAGGTGTTCGAGCAGGTGCGGCAGTTCCTTGTCGGCGCAACTGAAGTCGTCCAGGCCCACACCGACCACCAGCCGGATCGCCACATGCCCGCGCTCGGTGCCGGGTTTGAGCATCAGCTGCAGGCCGTTGGGCAGCGTATAGCCTTCGACCTGGAACCGGTCCAGGGCAACCACGGGCAGTGAACCGAGCAAAAGAAAGGCGAGCAACAGACAACGCATAAGGGCTTCCTGGCGGCTGAGTGGCGGTCCATGGTGCCGGGCAGGCCGTCATCGGCGGAGCATCGCCCGGAGTCGGCTCGCTCCCCCTATCGAATCTATGCGGTGTTCATGACAACGGGAGCAGGCGGGCCGGTGAACGGTTTCAGGCCCGAGCCTTTGTTAATGACTGACCAATGCGCCAGTCGTTCACGGCGAATGGGTTATGTCGGAAATTTCATCGACCGCCAGCGCACCGATCTCGGCCGTCTCCAGCACCACATAGGCGCTGCCGCAAAACAGCGAATTGAGGCGTCTCATGTCGGCGATCAGCTCCAGGTGCAGGGAACTGGTCTCCAGGCTTTGTACGACTTTGCGTTGCAAACGGCTGACATGGGCGTGGGCCATACGCCGTTCCTGCGCCCGAAAGCGCCGTTTCTCACGCAGCAACTGGCGGGCGCTTTCCCGGTCGGCGCTGAGGAATACCGACAACCCCAGCCGCAGGTTGGCGATCAAGTGGCTGTGCAGCCCCGCCAATTCCTCCAGGCCCACATCGGAAAAGGAACGGCGTTGCGAAGTCTTCTGCTGCTGGACCTTGCGCAACATGCGCTCGATAAGGTCGCTGGCCAGCTTGAGGTTGATCGCCAGTTCGATGATCTCCGCCCAGCGGCGGCTGTCCTGTTCGCTGAGGTCTTCACGGGGCATTTGCGCCATGTACAACTTGATGGCACTGCACAGGGCTTCGACGTCATCACTCATGCGCCGTACGTCCTGGGTCACCGCCGTTTGCGCACCGCGCAGCACGTCCAGCATGGCTTCGAGCATGTTTTCGATCAGGTCGCCAATGCGCAAGGTTTCCCGGGCCGCGTTCGCCAACGCCAGGCTCGGGGTAGCGAGGGCCGTGGGGTCCAGGTGGCGGGGCTTGGCCGTGCCGTTGGTTTCGGGCCGCTCCGGCAGCAGCCAGGCACAGAGCTTGGCCATCGGGCCGACGCTGGGCAGCAGCACCAGGCACCGCACGGTGTTGTAGAGCAGATGAAAACCGATCACCGTTTCCTGGGGGCTGAAATCCAGGCCGTCCAGCCAGCCCACCAGTGGATCGAGCACCGGAATGATCAACACCAGGCCGATCAGCTTGTACAACAGGCTGCCCAGCGCCACCTGGCGCCCGGCGCTGTTCTGCATGCTGGTGCTGAGGAACGCCAATACGCCGCTGCCGATGTTGGCGCCGATCACCAGACCGATGGCCACCGGCAGGCTGATCACCGCGGCGCCGGCGAGGGTCGCGGTCAGCAGCACGGCGGCCAGGCTGGAATAGGAGATCATCGCGAACAGCGCGCCGACCAATGCATCGAGCAGGATGTCGCCGGTCAGCGAGGCGAAGATCACTTTCACGCCTTGGGCATGGGTGATGGGCGCGGCGGCCTCGACGATCAATTGCAGGGCCAGGATGATCAGGCCCAGGCCGATGCCGACCCGGCCCATTTGCCCGACGCGGGTCTGTTTACGCGAGAGGAAAAAAATCACCCCGAGGAAAATCAGCAGCGGCGACAGCCACGACAGGTCGAGGGTCAGCACCCGGGCCATCAGCGCGGTGCCGACATCGGCGCCGAGCATGGTCGCCAGGGCCGGGGTCAGCGCCATCAGGCCCTGGCCGACGAACGAGGTGACGAGCATGGCCGTGGCATTGCTGCTCTGGACCATGGCCGTGACCATGATCCCTGCGATAAACGCCAGCCAGCGCCGGGACATGTTCTGGCCAATGACATGGCGCAGGTTCGAGCCATAGACCCGCAAGATGCCGGTACGCACGATATGCGTGCCCCAGATCAGCAGGGCCACGGCGGAGAGCAAATTCAGCAGGGTCAGCATGAAAGGCCCCCTGTTAGCGTCCCAAAGGAACAAATTGACGATGCCACATTCTTCGTTCTTGTACTTAAGCTGTAGTTGGCGAACGGTTCGGGCGCCAGCATTGCACAGCTAAAGAATCGTTTGAAACAAAACCGTCATAAAAACCGCTTCATCGAAAACCCCAGAACCCTGTGGGAGCGAGCTTGCTCGCGATAGCGGCCTGACAGTCAAGGAAGATGTTGGATGTCATGGCCTCATCGCGAGCAAGCTCGCTCCCACAGGTTTTGCATCTGGTTGCTTTCCGGAGGGCATGAAAAAGGGGCTCCATGAGCCCCTTCATTCATCGCCTATACCGTCACTGACCCGGCATGTCCTTGCGCAGTTTCACCGGATCCTGCTGCTTGCGCTTGCGCGCCATGGCTGTGCGCATCTTGATGTTGAACGCTTCGACCGCCAGGGAGAACGCCATGGCGAAGTACACGTAGCCTTTTGGCACGTGCACGTCCAGAGACTCGGCGATCAGCACGGTACCGACCACCAGCAGGAACGACAGCGCCAGCATCTTCAGCGACGGGTGCTTGTCGATGAATGCACTGATGGTACCCGCCGCCAGCATCATCACCAGCACCGCCACGATAATCGCTGCGACCATTACCGGTACATGGGAAACCATGCCCACGGCGGTGATGACCGAGTCCAGGGAGAACACGATGTCGATGATCGCGATCTGGACGATGGTGTAGATAAAGCTGCCGCCCTTGCCCGTAGGCGTCTCGCCGGTTTCGTCTTCGCCTTCCAGCGCGTGGTACATCTCCTGGGAGCTTTTCCACAGCAGGAACAGGCCACCGAAGAACAGGATCAGGTCACGACCGGAGATGCCTTGGCCGAACACTTCGAACAAATCGGCCGTCAGGCGCATGACCCAGGTGATGGACAGCAGCAACAGGATCCGCGTGACCATGGCCAACGCCAGGCCGAAGATCCGGGTACGCGCCTGCATGTGCTTGGGCATGCGGCTGACCAGGATCGAGATCATGATGATGTTGTCGATGCCCAGGACGATTTCCAGGGCGGTCAGGGTAAAGAAGGCAACCCAGATTTCCGGGTTGGTCAGCCATTCCATGTGAGTTCCTTTGAGCGAGTGTTAGGCCGTGCCGCGCCTTTGTCAGACGGGCACGGCGCAGCGAGCGTTGCTTTTATAGAGTGCTGAACAGCGGAAAAATCCCCATCAGCAAGGCGGCGAACATTATGCACAGGCAAACCAGTACTGCCCACTTCAGGGTGAAGCGCTGGTGATCGCCGAACTCGATCCCGGCCAAGGCTACCAGCAGGTAGGTCGACGGAACCAGTGGGCTCAACAGGTGGACGGGCTGGCCGACGATGGAGGCACGGGCCATTTCAACGGCGGTTATGCCGTAATGGCTGGCTGCTTCGGCGAGAACCGGTAACACCCCGTAATAAAATGCATCGTTAGACATGAAGAAGGTGAACGGCATGCTTACCAGCGCGGTGATGACCGCCAGGTAAGGACCGAGGAATTCCGGAATCACCGCCAGCAGGCTCTTGGACATGGCGTCGACCATGCCGGTGCCGGACAGGATGCCGGTGAAGATACCCGCTGCGAAAATCAGCCCGACCACCGCCAACACACTGCCGGCGTGCGCCGCGACGCGGTCTTTCTGCTGTTGCAGGCACGGGTAGTTGACGATCATCGCGATGCTGAAGGCCACCATGAACAGCACCGGCAACGGCAACAGGCCGGCGATCAGGGTGCACATCAGGGCCAGGGTCAGGGCGCCGTTGAACCAGATCAGCTTCGGACGACGGGCATCCGGGAACTGGGAAACGCTGATTTCGCTGTGGTCGATTTCATCACCTGCCAGGTGCAATTCACCCAAGCGTGCGCGCTCGCGTTTGCCATACATGTAGGAGATTGCCAGGATCGCCACGACACCGGCCAGCATCGCCGGAATCATCGGCACGAAGATGTCGGACGGATCCACATGCAGCGCACTGGCCGCTCGGGCCGTCGGACCGCCCCATGGGGTCATGTTCATCACGCCGCCGGCGAGGATGATCAGGCCCGCCATGATGCGTGGGCTCATGCCGATGCGGCTGTAGAGCGGTAGCATTGCGGCCACGCAGATCATGTAAGTGGTCGCGCCGTCACCATCGAGGGAAACGACGAGCGCCAGAACGGCGGTACCGACCGAAACTTTCAACGGGTCGCCCTTGACCAGCTTGAGGATCTTGCGCACGGCCGGGTCGAACAGGCCGGAGTCGATCATCAGGGCAAAATACAGAATCGCAAACATCAGCATCACCCCGGTCGGGGCGAGCTTGGTGATGCCTTCAAGCATCATCGGGCCGATTTTCGGCGCGAAGCCACCGAACAGGGCGAACAGGATCGGGATGATGATCAGGGCGATCAGCGCGGACAGGCGCTTGGTCATGATCAGGAACATGAACGTGATGACCATGGCGAAGCCAAGGAAAGTCAGCATGGGAAATACTCCAGGCGTAGCGCGGCTATGAAATGCGAACCGGACAGGTCAGCGCGAAATGCTAAGCACGAGGGGAGCGGATGGAGTGGGTACTGCGGGACGGGTAGCAGCGGACATCAGAAATCACCATTGTTGTTGTTAAAAGGGCCGAACGAGCTTTGAAACTCGCTTTTGGCCGACCGGTCTGTTGCCGGAAGTGAGGTGATCCTAATCGCGCTAGCTTTCAGCAAGCTTTCGTTGCAGACAATGGAGTTTTCTGTGGGGGCGAGGTTTACCTGTGGGAGCAAAGCTTGCTCGCGATGAAGTTGACGCATTCCCGCTTGAGAGCTGCGGCGTTTTTATCGCGAGCAAGCTTTGCTCCCACAGAAAGTCGGTGCGCCACCGGTCAATCAAAATGCCGAAAGATTCAACGGCCGCACCGCGCCCATCCAGATCGCATGCTCGGTGTGGTCCACCAGGTCATCGCCGGTCTCCGGGTGCAGGAAAATCACCAAGCCCTTGCGATTGAGCGCCAGCCACGGCAGGACCACGCCGATGTACTGCGGATCGAACGCCAGCTGACAACTCCAATCCGGGTGCGGGCCGACTGGGCGCTGATGGACGCGGCCCATTTTCAGTGGAAACAGTTGCGCCGCTTCCTCGCACAGGGCTCGCGCCTGGTCGAGGGTGGTGGCGTCGAAATACACGTGGGCGTGGTAGCCCTTGATCCGCTGCATCTGTACTCCTTGAAAAAGAGGCCGAACCCTCGCCGTTTGCCGCGGGTCAGAGCCTTTACATGCCGGACAAAGAGGAAAGCAGCCATGAAAAACGCCGAAACCCCGGTCATCAAAGTGGTGCTCTATGGTGCCATGAGCAGCCTCGGCAGTGCGTTGATGGCTGAAATGCTAAGGCGCCAGCATGAGGTCATCGCCATTCTCGACGATCTTACCGCCCTGGCTCCACGTCCGGGCCTGCGGACCAAGACCGGCGATCTGTTCGACCCGGAGCGGGTCAAGCAAAGCGTCGCCGGCGCCAACGCCGTGGTGTGTCTGTTGAACGCGCCGGGGTTGCCGATGAACAGCGAACACGTGGAGCGCACCTTGATTCCCGGCCCGGTGGAGCAAGTCCTGGCGGTGGATGCGCTGATCGCCGGCATGCAGGCGGTGAACATTGCCCGGCTGTTCCTGGTGGGTGACTTTGCGGTGCTCGACGAAGAACCGGCCGACGACGATTTGCAGCGCCATGCCGCCGAAGAAGTGCTCGATGCCCTGAAAAACAGCACGTTGCAATGGACCTTGATCAACGCACCCTATGCGGCGCCTGGCCTGGGCATCGAACATTTCAGCCAGGTCAGTACCAGCCTCGAACCCGGCATGGCCGAATCCCTGGAACGGCTTAACCGCGTGGCGGTCGGCATCGCCGATGAGCTGCGCCTGAACCTGCATGTGGGCGAACACGTCAGCTTCGTGGCCGCCACAGAGCGGTGATAACCGTGGCGAGGGAGCTTGCTCCCGCTGGGCTGCGAAGCAGCCCCAAAAAGACGATGACCCACTCAAGCCTCGCCCTGTACTCAAACAGCAATCGACGGCAACGGCAGCCCCGTGAGCGATTCGGCACTGTTGGCCTGTTCTTCCATCAGCCAATCGACGAATTGCCTGATCAACACACCGCGCCGTTTACGCTGGGGCAAGACCACGTAATACCCCAGCCGCGACAGCACCGTTTCAGCGATCGGACGGCACAGCAGCCCCTGGGCCAATAAGTTATCCACAAGGTGTCGCCAGCCGATGGCGACGCCTTGGCCGCCAATCGCTGCTTGGATGAGCAACGTGTAGTTGTCGAAGCGCAATTGCCCGGGGGCTGGCGGCGAGGTGATGCCCAGCTCGCGGAATACGCCGCTCCAGTCGAACCAGCTGTTGCTGTTGCCCGCGCGCAGGTGCAGCAACGGAAATTCCGCCAAGTCCTGGGCGGGCAAGGGCAGGGGACGTTCCTTGAGTAGCAGTGGGCTGCACACCGGAAAGACTTCTTCGCTGAACAGCCAGCGACTTTCGCCTTGTTTGAAGCGACCATCGCCGAACAGTACGGCAACGTCGATATCGGTGCGCAGCATGTTGTGGTTACGTTCGCTGGTCACCAGGCTCACGTCCACCTGAGGATTGGCGGCGTGAAAGCGATGCAGGCGCGGCATCAGCCAGTAGGCGGCGAAGGCGAAGTCCGTGGCGACCTGCAGCACCTCGTGCTGGTGCTGGGCGGTGATCGCGCTGAGCCCGGCATCGATGCTCTGCAAGCCGGCCTGTACCTGTTCGAACAGGATCGTCCCGGCCTCGGTCAGTTCGATGCCACGGTAGATCCGGTCAAACAACCGCGTACCCAGTTGTTCTTCCAGGCGCTTGATCTGCTGGCTGATGGCCGGTTGTGTGGTGCCCAGTTCAATCGCCGCCGCCGTAAAGCTCTGTTGGCGGGCTGCGGCTTCAAAGGCACGGAACAGTTCCAGGGACAGGTTACCCAGGGCGTCATACATAAGCTGTGCTTATCCTAGTCATTATCCTGCATGGGCTTTACCCCAAAACCCGGGGGCTACATGCTCAATCGCAGCAATGTCGCATAACTGCCTACTATGGAATGCCGCGAATACATGAAGCGCAAGAACATTCTTTTCATCATGGCCGATCAAATGGCCGCGCCAATGTTGCCGATCTACGGTCCTTCGCCGATCAAGCTGCCGAACCTGTCGCGCCTGGCGGCTGAGGGCGTGGTGTTCGACGCCGCCTATTGCAACAGCCCGCTGTGCGCGCCGTCGCGGTTCACCCTGGTAAGCGGCCAGTTACCGAGCAAGATCGGTGCGTACGACAACGCGGCGGACTTTCCCGCAGACGTGCCGACCTATGCCCATTACCTGCGCCGCCTCGGCTACCGCACGGCGTTGTCCGGAAAGATGCACTTTTGCGGCCCCGACCAACTGCACGGCTACGAGGAGCGCCTGACCAGCGACATCTATCCTGCCGACTACGGCTGGGCGGTGAACTGGGATGAGCCGGACGTGCGGCCGAGCTGGTACCACAACATGTCGTCGGTGTTGCAGGCCGGCCCTTGCGTGCGCACCAACCAGTTGGATTTCGATGAAGAAGTGGTGTTCAAGGCCCAGCAGTACTTGTTCGATCACATCCGCGAGGAGGGTGACCAGCCGTTTTGCCTCACCGTGTCGATGACTCACCCACACGACCCGTACACGATTCCCAAGGCGTTCTGGGATTTGTATGACGACAACGACATCCCGTTGCCACAGACCCCGGCGCAAACGGACCTCGATCCCCATTCCCAGCGGCTGCTGAAGGTTTATGACCTCTGGGACAAGCCTCTGCCTGTGGATAAGATTCGGGATGCTCGCCGCGCCTATTTTGGCGCGTGCAGCTACATTGACAGCAACGTCGGTAAGCTACTGCAAACCCTGGAAGACACCGGTCTGCTGGACGACACGATCATCGTGTTCTCCGGCGATCACGGGGACATGCTCGGCGAAAAGGGCCTCTGGTACAAAATGCACTGGTTCGAAATGGCCGCTCGCGTACCGTTGCTGATCAGTGCGCCGGGGCAGTTCGCCGCCGGCCGGGTAGGCGCGGCCGTGTCCACCGCCGATTTGCTGCCAACCCTGGTGGAACTGGCCGGCGGCACGCTGGAACCGGGCTTGCCGCTGGATGGTCGCTCGCTGGTGCCGCATCTGCAAGGGCAGGGCGGGCATGACGAGGTCTTCGGTGAATACATGGCCGAAGGCACCATCAGCCCGTTGATGATGATCCGTCGTGGCCCGTGGAAATTCATCTACAGCGAAGATGACCCGTGCCTGCTGTTCGACGTACGCAACGACCCCAAGGAAGTGGAAGATCTCAGCCAATCCCCTGAGCATCAAACCCTGTTCGCCGATTTTCTCGCCGAAGCTCGCGCCAAGTGGGATATTCCGGCGATTCACCAACAGGTGCTCGCCAGCCAGCGTCGCCGTCGTTTCGTCGCCCAGGCGCTGACCCTGGGCAAACTCAAGAGCTGGGACCACCAGCCGCTGGTGGACGCCAGCCAGCAGTACATGCGTAACCACATCGACCTCGACGATCTGGAGCGCAAGGCCCGTTATCCACAACCCTGCCAAAACCAATAACGTAAGGGGCACGCACATGCAAAAGTTATCCACAGTACTGACCGCTGGACTGTTGGCGTTGAGCAGTATTTCGGCCTGGGCCGAGCAAAGCTGCGAGACCGTGAAGATGGCCGATCCGGGCTGGAGCGATATCGCCGCGACCAACGCCATCACCGGTTTCCTGCTGGACGGGATGGGCTACAAAGCCAAGGTCGACACCCTCGCGGTGCCGATCACCTTCGGTGGCCTCAAGGACGGCCAGGTGGATGTGTTCCTGGGTAACTGGATGCCGGCGCAGCAGGGCTTCTATGACAAGTTCGTGGCCAATGGCGACGTCACGCAACTGGCCAAGAACCTGGACGGCACCGAGTTCACCCTGGCGGTCCCGGACTACGTCTGGGACGCCGGTGTGCATAACTTTGCCGACCTGAACAAATTCGCCGACAAGTTCGACAAGAAGATCTACGGCATCGGCTCCGGCGCCCCGGCCAACCTTTCCTTGAAAGAAATCATCAAGACCAACGACTTCGGCATGGGCGAGTGGAAACTGGTGGAGTCCAGCGAGCAGGCGATGCTGGCGGAAGTCTCCCGGGCGGTGAAAAAACAGAAATTCGTGACCTTCCTCGGCTGGACCCCGCATCCGATGAACGTGCAGTTGAAAATGCACTACCTCAAGGGCGGCGAGAAATACTTCGGCGACACCGGCAGCGTCTACACCCTGACTCGCAAAGGTTATGCACAGGCCTGCCCGAACGTCGGCAAGCTGCTGACCAACCTGAGTTTCACCCAGGAGATGGAAAACAGCATCATGGCTGAGGTGGTGAACAACAAAGTCAGCAACGCCGATGCGGCCAAGGCCTGGATCAAGGCCAACCCGGCGGTGCTGGATAAGTGGTTGGACGGTGTGAAAACCCTGGATGGCAAGGATGCGTTGGCGGCGGTGAAGGCCAAGCTCTGACGGCGGAGCACTGTCGCAAGGGGATTATTGTGGGAGCAAGGCTTGCCCGCGATGAAGACGACTCGGTCTTTCAGAGACCGAGGTGCCTGTTTCGCGAGCAAGCTTTGCTCCCACATATATCCCCTCGCCACAGGGAGAATGGTGCCTTGTCCTGATACCCTTGCTCGCAAACCCCATCCTTGAGGCCCCATGGCAATCCCCACTCGCCATTCACTCTTTCCCTTCCTGGGCTGGCTGCCCCGGCAGACCCGCGCCAGTGTCGGCCGCGACCTGATCGTCGGCCTGAGCGGCGCGATTCTCGCGTTGCCGCAGTCCATTGCCTACGCCTTGATTGCCGGTTTACCCCCCGAATACGGCTTGTACGCGGCGATCGTGCCAGTGCTGATCGCCTGCTTGTGGGGGTCGTCGTGGCACCTGATCTGCGGCCCCACGGCGGCGATTTCCATCGTCCTGTACGCCACCGTCAGTCCGCTGGCCGTGCCCGCCAGCCAGGACTACATCACCTTGATCCTGCTGCTGACGGTGCTGGCGGGTATTTTCCAATGGCTGCTGGGGTTGCTGCGTTTCGGTGCGCTGGTGAATTTCGTTTCCCACTCGGTGGTGCTGGGCTTCACCCTGGGCGCGGCGGTGGTTATTGCCCTGGGGCAGTTGCCGAACCTGCTGGGCCTCGACCTGGCGAACGAAGCCACGGCGCTGAGGGGCCTGCTGATGCTGGTCGATCACATCGGGGCTGTGGATAAGCCCTCGCTGTTGCTGGGGGTGGGCACGCTGCTCCTGGGCATTGTGCTCAAGCGCTTGCTGCCGCGCTGGCCGAGCCTGTTGATAACTTTAGTCATCAGCAGCCTGGTGGTCTGGTTGTGGCCGGCGATGTTCGGGCATGTGGCGCTGGTCAGCGCCTTTGCCGGGCGCCTGCCGCCGCTCACGCCGCTGCCGCTGGACCTGGAGCTGATCCTGCGCCTGCTGCCCGGGGCCGTCGCGGTGGGCATGCTCGGGCTGGTCACCAGCCTGTCCATCGCCCGTTCGTTGTCGGTACGGTCCGGGCAACTGCTCGATGCGAATCAGGAGGTGAGGGCGCAGGGGCTTTCCAACATCGTGGGCGGATTTTTCGCCGGATCATTGTCGGCCGGTTCCTTTACCCGTTCCGGCCTCAGCTATGAAGCCGGGGCCTGCTCGCCCCTGGCCGGGGTGTTCTCGGCCTTGTGGGTGGCGTTGTTTGCGGTCGCCGGGGCGAAACTGATCGCACACATCCCGATTCCGGCCATGGCAGGCAGCATCCTGCTGATCGCCTGGGGGCTGGTGGACCACCGCGGTATCCGGGCGTTGTTCCGCGTGAGTCGCGCCGAATTCATGGTGATGAGCCTGACCTGCCTGGCTACGTTGCTGCTGGAGCTGCAAACCGCCATCTACGCCGGCGTGCTGGCTTCGCTGTTCTTCTACCTCAAGCGCACCTCGCAGCCGCGGGTGCAGCATTTTCGCGAAGGGGAGGCGGAGATCCTGCGGGTGGGCGGTTCGATCTTTTTCGGCGCCAGCCATTACCTGCAAGTACGCCTGCAGCGGTTGCAGGCGCAGCGGGTGGTCATCGATGCCCAGCAGATCAACTTCATCGATTATTCCGGGGTGGAAATGCTCCACCAGGAAGCCCGGCGCCTGCGCAGCCAGGGACGTAGCCTGACCTTGCGCATGGCCCGGCCCCAGGTGGTGGAGGAGTTGTTGAAGCTGGAGGGGGGCGCAGAAGTGCCCGATCCATTTCGAGGACTGAAGAAATCGCAGAGAGCTTAAGGCTCACACATACACCTGTGGCGAGGGGATTTATCCCCGCTGGGGCGCGCAGCGGCCCCGTCTTTTGGGACTGCTTCGCAGTCCAGCGGGGATAAATCCCCTCGCCACAACAGCTTGAAGCCTAGAGCGCCAGTTGGCGGCGCAACTCGGCCAGCACCGGCGCGGTGTCCGGGCGTACCCCGCGCCACAGGTAGAACGCTTCCCCCGCCTGTTCGGCGAGCATGCCCAGGCCATCCATCGCTACTGCCGCGCCGTGTTCCTTGGCCCAACGGCAGAACGACGTCGGTTCCTTGCCATACATCATGTCGTAGCAGACCGTCTTGCCCGGCTCGATCAAGCTGGCGGCAATCGGCGGTACATCCCCCGACAGGCTTGCGGAGGTCGCGTTGATAATCAGGTCCACCGGCTCTTGCAGCCAATCGAACCCGCTGCTGGCCGAGACCGGGCCCAGGTCGGCGAACAACTCGGCCAGCAATTCGGCTTTTTCCACCGTGCGGTTGGCGATGATCACCGAGGCCGGCGCTTCGGCCAGCAGCGGTTCCAGGGCACCGCGCACCGCGCCGCCGGCCCCGAGCAACAGGATGCGCTTGCCCTGGAGGCTGAAGCCGGCGTTGACGGTCAGGTCCCGGACCAGTCCGGCGCCGTCGGTGTTGTCACCCAACAGGCGCCCGTCGGCCAGTTTGCTCAATGTATTGACCGCCCCGGCTCGCTGGGCCCGCTCGGTCAGGCTGTCGGCCAGCCGGAAGGCGTCTTCCTTGAACGGCACCGTGACATTTGCCCCACGACCCTCGCGGAAAAATTCTCGGGCGCAACCCGCGAAATCCTCCAGGGGCGCCAGCAGCGTGCTGTAGTCCAGGGTTTGCCCGGTCTGCTCGGCAAACAGGCGATGGATCAACGGCGACTTGCTGTGGCCGATCGGGTTACCCATTACAACGTAGCGGTCCATGGATAATCCCCGTTCAGGCCGTCGCCAGCCAATCGCGATCTTGCAGGAAATACTCGGTCAGCCGCGCCTCTTCGCTGCCCGGTTCGGCTTTCCAGTCGTAGCCCCAGCGCACTTGCGGTGGCAGGGACATCAGGATCGATTCAGTCCGTCCGCCCGATTGCAGGCCGAACAGCGTGCCACGGTCGTAGACCAGGTTGAACTCCACGTAGCGCCCACGGCGGAACTCCTGGAACTCCCGCTGTTTGGCGGTGAACGCGTCGTGCTTGCGGCGGCGCACGATCGGCAGGTACGCCTCGATATAGGCGTCGCCAATGGCGCGGATGAAGGCGAAGCAGGTGTCGAAATCCCACTCATTCAGGTCGTCGAAAAACAGGCCGCCGATACCCCGGGGCTCGTTGCGATGCTTGAGGTGGAAGTAGCTGTCGCACCAAGGCTTGTAGCGCGGATACACCTCGGGGCCGAACGGCGCGCAGGCTTGCTCGGCGACGCGGTGCCAATGCACGCAATCTTCCTCCACGCCGTAGTAAGGCGTCAGGTCGAAGCCACCACCGAACCACCAGACCGGCTCTTCACCTTCCTTCTCGGCGATGAAGAAACGCACGTTGGCGTGGGAGGTCGGTACGTGGGGGTTGTGCGGGTGGATCACCAGCGACACGCCCAAGGCTTCGAAGCCACGACCGGCCAGTTCTGGTCGATGGGCGCTGGCCGAGGGTGGGAGACCGCTGCCGAAGACGTGGGAAAAGTTGACGCCGCCCTTTTCGATCACCGTGCCGTTTTCGATCACCCGCGTGCGACCGCCACCACCGGCCGGCCGGGTCCAGGCATCTTCGACGAAGCGCGTGCCACCGTCCTCGGTTTCCAGGACGGCGCAGATACGGTCTTGCAGGTCGAGCAGGTAGGCTTTCACGGCCTCGGTGCGAGTGGACATGACATCACCTTGATCAGGGCTACGCTAAGCGGCGTATAGCGGGCCGGTGGCAAATGGGCGCACAGGATACCACCGCACTTGCCCACGCCACAGTTGACGACGGTCAAGCTTAGGAGTCCGATAGCAGGCTTGGTAAAAAGTCCTGCGACAAGGAGAAAGTGAAGATGGCCAAACGTATCCAGTTCAGTTCCCACGGTGGTCCCGAAGTGCTTGAGTATGTGGGTTATCAGCCTGCCGAGCCGGGCCCGCAGCAGGTGCGCGTCAGCAACAAGGCGATCGGCCTGAACTTCATCGACACCTACTACCGCAGCGGTCTGTATCCGCCACCGACGCTGCCTTCGGGCCTGGGCGCCGAGGGCGCGGGTGTGGTCGAGGCCATCGGTTCGGGCGTTACGCGGTTCAAGGTCGGCGACCGGGTGGCGTACGGCAGCGGCCCGCTGGGGGCCTACAGCGATGTGCATGTGTTGCCCGAAGCCAATCTGGTGCACCTGCCCGAATCCATCAGTTTCGAACAGGCCGCCGGCGTGATGCTCAAGGGCCTGACCGTGCAATACCTGTTACGCCAGACCTATGAACTCAAGGGCCGAGAAACCATTCTGTTCCACGCCGCCGCCGGTGGCGTGGGCTCATTGGCCTGCCAGTGGGCCAAGGCCTTGGGCGTGAAGCTGATCGGCACCGTCAGTTCGCCGGAAAAAGCCGCCATCGCCAAATCCCACGGCGCCTGGGAAACCATCGACTACAGCAAGGAAAACGTCGCACAGCGCGTGCTGGAATTGACTGACGGCAAGAAGGTGCCCGTGGTGTACGACGGGGTTGGCAAGGACACCTGGTTGACCTCCCTGGACAGCGTCGCCCCCCGGGGTCTGGTGGTGAGCTTCGGCAATGCCTCGGGTGCGGTGGACGGTGTGAACCTGGGGATTCTCTCGGCCAAGGGCTCGCTGTACGTCACCCGCCCGACCCTGGCGACTTACGCCAACAATGCGGAAAACCTGCAGCGCATGGCCGATGAACTGTTCGGAATGATCGCCAGCGGCAAGATCACGGTGGACATCAACCAGCGTTATCCACTGGCGGAAGCGGCCAAGGCCCAGGCCGAACTGTCGGCGCGGCGCACGACCGGTTCGACCATTCTTCTGCCTTGATTTAGAGCTCGCTGAAGAACCTGTGGTGTTCATAAATACTGTGTGCAACACAAAACCTTGTGGGAGCGGGCTTACTCGCGAAAACGGTGGGTCAGCTTGCATCAATGTTGAATGTGCCGACGCCTTCGCGAGCAAGCCCGCTCCCACACTCGGATCAGTGGTGAGTTCGATTTCCCTGGCCACCGCAAATCCCCTGTGGGAGCGAGCTTGCTCGCGATAGCGGTGTGTCAGTCAACATCAATCCTGGGCTGATCTGACGCTATCGCGAGCAAGCTCGCTCCCACAGTGGTTTTGTGCAAGATGCAGAATGTGTGTTCGGAATCAGTCCGGCCGTACTACTTTCCCACTCGCCAGGTCACGAATCACGCTGGGGTTCTTGCGCCCGCCCAGGTTGCCGCCTAGCACTAGGTCGATCTGCCCGCGGAAATACTGCTCGACGCGAATCCGCGTGCGCGCCGCCGGGCGTCCTTGGGGGTTGGCCGAGGTGGACACCAGTGGCCCGACCAACGAGCACAAGTCGCGCACGGTGGGATGATCGCTGACCCGCAGGGCAACGGTGTCGTGCACGCCGGTGATCCATTCCGGCAGCAGGTTCTGGTGCGGGACCAACCAGGTATTGGGCCCCGGCCAGGTGCTGGCCATGCGGTCCATCCAGGTTTCGGGGAAGTCTTCGAACAGAAAGTCGAACTGGTGGATGTTGTCAGCCACCAGGATCAGGCCTTTGTCGGGCAGCCGCGACTTGATCGCCAGCAGGCGCTCCACCGCCTCCTCGTTCCACGGGTCACAACCCAGGCCCCAGACCGCTTCGGTTGGATAGGCAATCACCGCCCCGGCGCGAATTTCTCGCGCGGCTTGTTGCACACGCCAACTGTTGACCATGAACGATTCTCCCGCAACGCAAATAAGGCTGTGGGCAGTTTACCGATCTTCCCCATAAAACCTAGCGTGCAAACCAACGTCCGTTGTCACAGCTGGCGCGTCCTTCCATCTCCAGCTCGGTCAACGCCGCCAGCACTTTGGGCAAGCCCCAGCCGCTGGCGTCGGCCAACGCCTCGCTGCTCAGGGGCGCGGCATGCAGTAGGCGCAGCAGCGGATGGGTCACGGGCTCGGGCACCGAAGCCAGCGGCAACCGCTGCCAACCGCGCAATGCTTCGAGGATGTGCTCGACGGTTTCCACCAGCGCCGCACCGTCGCGGATCAGCTGATGGCAGCCTCGGGCGCCGGGATGATGGATCGATCCAGGAATCGCATAAACCTCGCGGCCCTGCTCCGCCGCCAGGCGAGCGGTGATCAGCGAGCCGCTGGCGACACTGGCTTCTACCACCAGCACCCCCAGGGACAAGCCGCTGATGATCCGGTTGCGTCGCGGAAAATTGCTGGCGTGGGGCGGCGCGTCCAACGGGAACTCCGACAGCACCGCGCTGCCTTGGGCAATCATCGCGTCCGCCAGCCGACGATTGCGCTGTGGATAAAAATTTTCCAGGCCAGTGCCCAACACACCGACGGTACGTCCGCCAACATCCAGCGCGGCCTGATGGGCCGCCGCATCGATGCCCAAGGCCAGGCCGCTGGTGATGACAAAACCGGCCCCGGCCAGGCTGCGGGAAAACGCCGCCGCGGTGTCCATGCCTGGCCGCGATGCCCGTCGACTGCCGACCATCGCCAGCTGGGGTTTTTCCAGGATCGAGGCGTCGCCGGCGACAAACAGCAGCGGCGGCGCGTCGCTGATTTGCGCCAGCAGCGCCGGGTAGTCGGGTTGGTCCCACATCAATAAATGCTGGCCCGCACGCTCTAGCCAGGCCAATGCATGGGCGGCCCCGTCACGCACATCCGGGTTGCGCCGGGCCTCGGCGCAGACCAGCGGCAAGCCCAATGCACGCCAGGCACTGGCCGGTGCACTGATGGCTTTGGAGGCCGAGCCGAAGGCCTCCATCAGGGTCATGAAACGCTTGGGACCGAGTTCCGGCAAGCGGTGAAGGCGTAGCCGGGCCTCCAGTTCCGCAGGGGAAACCGGAGCAGATTCAGGTAATGACATGCGATCATCCTTGACCGTTATGAGCCCCGTAAAAACGGGAACAAGTTGTGGATAACTCTGTTGGTAACTTGTGAGACCCGTTATGGATTACGGACCTTATCGAGCACCGACAGCGAGCGTGAGGCGTACAGCACCAGGCCGTAGCTGAGTTTGTCGTAAGTGCGGAATACCATCAGCAGGCCGGCCCGTTCATCGGGGATTTTCACCGGCGCGCCGGTGATGCGGTCGCGTACGGTTTCACCGGTCTTCATCACCGCCAGCACGTTACCTTCGATCAGGCCATCACGGCGGCCCTTGTTCAGGGTGACCACGTCCAGCGCGCCGATCTGGGTCACGCCCCGGGGCACGTCGAGGATCAAGCCGTTGATGTCCGATTTCGGCGCGCTGGGCATGAAGGTCGAGTTGATCGAACGCTCTTCGCCGCTGAACAGGCGATCACCCAGGCGCACTTCCTGAGTGGTGCGTTGCAGGACCAGGGTGGTGACATCGCCCTCGGTGGCGACCACTTCGCCGCCGCCGATGTCGTCGGCGTTGATGCCCAGAAATTCCTTGGTCTCGGGGTCGGTGTAGACCTTGCCCTGGCGGAAGATGCCATAGGCCGACTGGTTCGAGTCGAATGTGCCACGGGCAAAGACCCGATCCCCCATGCCGCTGAGCACCCGCTCGGCATTGCCGGCGACGACGTAGGGCGCTTTGTCGAAATCTTCAGGCGTGTCGACGATGCGGTTGCTCAGCAGGAAACTGTTGATGGCTTGCAGCGGAATGCTCGGGATGGCATCGGCCACCGGCGAACTGCGAATGCGCGGCGACAGCTTGATGGTGCCGCGCGAGGCGCCGCGATTGAGGGTCAGGCGCGGTTGGCCGTTGACGTAGACCAGCGACAGGGTGTCGCCCGGATAGATCAGGTGGGGGTTTTCGATCTGCGGGTTGGCCTGCCAGAGCTCGGGCCATTTCCACGGCTCGCGCAGGTATTTGCCGGAAATGTCCCACAATGTGTCCCCCGTCATCACCGTGTATTGCTGGGGAAAACCTTCCCGAAGTTGCACTTGCCCGTGCGCGATACCGGCCGAGGCCAGGAGCAGCAGGGCGAGTAGTGATTTCCTCATGCGGTGAATCCCTTTATTATGTGCGTTCGCGTAAAACGCCAGAGCCCCCGTGGCTCGCTGCTTAAGGAGCTATTCTCCACAAGCGCATCGTTTTACAACGGTAGCCTGCATCCCAAGACACGCCAGGCCAGCCACCCGACTTTACCTCACACGTGCATTTATCAAGCTTATGGCCATTTTGAACATTCTCGAATTTCCGGACCCGCGCCTGCGCACTATCGCCAAACCGGTGGCCGTAGTGGACGACGAAGTGCGTCAGTTGGTCGACGACATGTTTGAAACAATGTATGAGGCGCCAGGCATCGGCCTCGCCGCGACCCAGGTCAACGTGCACAAGCGTATCGTCGTGATGGACCTATCCGAAGACCGCAGCGAGCCCCGGGTGTTCATCAACCCCGAGTTCGAAACCCTGACCGATGAGATGGACCAGTACCAGGAAGGCTGCCTTTCGGTGCCGGGCTTCTACGAAAACGTCGACCGTCCGCAGAAGGTCAAGATCAAGGCCTTGGACCGTGACGGCCAGCCTTATGAACTGATCGCCGAAGGCTTGCTGGCGGTGTGCATCCAGCACGAGTGCGACCACCTCAACGGCAAGCTGTTCGTGGATTACCTGTCCACCCTCAAGCGTGACCGGATCAAGAAAAAACTGGAAAAACTTCATCGCCAGAATGCTTGATGCCCCCCTTCAAAGGCTTGCCGCGGCAAGCCTTTTTCTTTTTGCGACTGCTTTGTAATTGAGAGCTACCCATGACTGAGCCCCTGCGCATCGTCTTTGCCGGCACTCCCGAATTTGCCGCCGAACATCTCAAGGCCCTGCTGGCCAGCCCCCACGACATCGTCGCGGTCTACACCCAGCCGGACCGGCCGGCCGGTCGCGGGCAAAAACTGATGCCCAGCCCAGTCAAGCAGCTGGCCCTGGAGCACGGCATCACGGTGTTGCAGCCGCCGACCCTGCGCGACGCGCAAGCCCAGGCCGAACTGGCGGCGCTGAAGCCGGACTTGATGGTGGTGGTCGCCTACGGCCTGATCCTGCCCCAAGTGGTGCTGGACATCCCGCGCCTGGGTTGCATCAACAGTCACGCCTCGCTGCTGCCGCGCTGGCGCGGTGCCGCGCCGATCCAGCGCGCCGTGGAAGCCGGCGATGCCGAGAGCGGCGTCACGGTGATGCGCATGGAGGCCGGCCTGGACACCGGGCCGATGTTGCTCAAGGTCAGCACCCCCATCAGCGCCGAAGACACCGGTGGCAGCCTGCACGACCGCCTCGCCCTGATCGGCCCGCCCGCCGTGGTCCAGGCCATCGCTGGCCTGGCCGCAGGCACGCTGGAGGGCGACGTGCAGGACGACAGCCTCGCCACCTACGCGCACAAACTGAACAAGGACGAAGCCCGCATCGACTGGAGCCGCCCGGCCGTTGAGCTGGAGCGTCTGGTGCGGGCCTTCAACCCTTGGCCGATCTGCCACAGCACCCTGAACGGCGAAGCCCTGAAAGTGCTGGCGGCCCATTACGCCGAAGGGAAGGGCGCACCGGGTGAAATCCTCGGCGCCAGCAAGGACGGCCTCGTCGTGGCCTGTGGTGAGCAGGCGTTGTGCCTGACGCGCCTGCAACTGCCGGGTGGCAAGGCGCTGAACTTCAGCGACCTGTTCAACAGCCGCCGTGAGAAATTTGCCGTCGGCACCCATCTCGGCCAAGCGACGGACGCCTCATGAACCCGCGTCTGGCCGCCGCCAAGGCACTTGCCGCGGTACTCAGCGGGAAAGCCTCGCTGAACAGTTCCCTGCCGACCCAACTGGACAAGGTGGAAGACCGTGATCGCGGTTTCACCCAGGACCTGGCGTTCGGCACCGCTCGTTGGCAGCCACGGCTGTCGGCCCTGGCGGCCAAGCTGTTGCAGAAGCCGTTCAAGGCCGCCGATGCCGACGTCGAGGCGCTGCTGCTGGTGGGGCTCTATCAACTGCTCTACACCCGCGTCCCCGCCCACGCCGCCATCGGCGAAACCGTGGGCTGCGCCGACAAGCTGAAGAAGCCCTGGGCCAAGGCCCTGCTCAATGCCGTGTTGCGTCGCGCCCAGCGGGAAAGCGAAACCCTGCTGGCCGAGCTGGAACACGACCCGGTGGTGCGCACCGCCCACCCGCGCTGGTTGCAGAAATCCCTCAAGGCGTTCTGGCCCGAGCAATGGGAAGCCATCTGCGCCGCCAACAATGCCCATCCGCCGATGATCCTGCGGGTCAATCGTCGCCACCATAGCCGCGATGCCTACTTGGCGTTGCTGGGCGAGGCGGGCATCCCAGCCATCCCGTGCCAGTACAGCCGCGACGGCATCGTCCTGGAAACCCCGGGCGATGTACGGGCACTGCCGGGCTTTGCCGAGGGCTGGATCAGCGTCCAGGACGAAGCTGCCCAACTGGCCGCCGACCTCCTGGAACTGGCGCCCGGTCAACGGGTGCTGGACGCCTGCTGCGCGCCGGGGGGCAAGACCTGTCACATTCTCGAGGCCGAGCCGAAGCTGGCCGGCGTGGTGGCGGTGGACCTGGAAGCCAAGCGCCTGGTGCGGGTCAAGGAAAACCTCGAACGCCTGGGCCTGGATGCCGAACTGATCGCCGCCGATGGCCGCGACACCGCGAGCTGGTGGGACGGCAAGCTCTTCCAGCGCATCCTCTTGGACGCGCCATGCTCGGCCACCGGCGTGATCCGCCGGCATCCGGACATCAAGCTCACCCGCCAGCCGGACGACATCGCCGCATTAGCCGTGCTGCAAGGTGAACTGCTCGATGCCCTGTGGTCGACCCTGGACGTGGGCGGCATGCTGCTTTACGCCACCTGTTCGACCTTGCCGACCGAGAACACCGAGGTGATCGAGGCATTCCTCGCTCGCACCCCGGGCGCCCGGGAGCTGGACATCGCGACCCAGGCCGGCCTCAAGCAGCCCCATGGCCGTCAGTTGCTGGCCCAAGAAGGCGGGCACGATGGGTTCTATTACGCCAAGTTGATCAAGATTGCCGCCGCACGCGGTTAAACCGATTCGATAGGAGTGGCTGGATGAAAATCATCATCCTCGGTGCAGGGCAGGTCGGCGGTTCGCTGGCGGAACATTTGGCCAGCGAGGCCAACGACATCACCGTGGTCGACACCGACGGCGAACGCCTGCGCGACCTCGGTGATCGCCTCGACATCCGCACCGTGCAAGGTCGCGGCTCGTTGCCGACGGTGCTGCGCCAGGCCGGCGCCGACGACGCGGACATGCTCGTGGCCGTGACCAACAGCGATGAAACCAACATGGTCGCCTGCCAGGTCGCCCACACGTTGTTCCACACCCCGACCAAGATCGCCCGGGTGCGCGAAGCGGCCTACCTGACCCGCGCCGACCTGTTCGACAACGAAGCGATCCCGGTGGATGTGCTGATCAGCCCCGAGCAGGTGGTGACCAACTACATCAAGCGCCTGATCGAGCACCCCGGCGCTTTGCAAGTGATCGACTTTGCCGAAGGCAAGGCGCAACTGGTGGCGGTCAAGGCCTACTACGGCGGGCCGCTGGTGGGCCAGCAACTGCGCCAGTTGCGCGAGCACATGCCGAATGTGGAGACGCGGGTCGCGGCGATCTTCCGCCGTGACCGGCCGATCCTGCCCCAGGGCGACACGGTGATCGAAGCCGACGACGAGGTATTTTTCATCGCCGCCAAAGCGAATATTCGCGCGGTCATGAGCGAAATGCGTCGCCTGGATGAGAACTACAAGCGCATCGTCATCGCCGGTGGCGGGCAGATCGGCGAGCGCCTGGCCGAAGCCATCGAAAGCCGCTACCAGGTCAAGATCATCGAGATGAACCCGGCGCGCTGCCGCTACCTCTCCGACACCCTCGACAGCACCGTGGTGCTGCAGGGCAGTGCCTCGGACCGCGACCTGCTGTTGGAAGAGAACATCGCCGATGCGGACATCTTCCTGGCCCTGACCAACGACGACGAAGCCAACATCATGTCGTCGCTACTGGCCAAGCGCCTGGGGGCGAAGAAGGTCATGACCATCATCAACAACCCGGCCTACGTCGACCTGATCCAGGGCGGCGACATCGACATCGCCATCAGCCCACAACTGGCAACCATCGGCACCCTGCTGGCCCACGTGCGCCGCGGCGACATCGTCAGCGTGCACTCCCTGCGCCGTGGCGCGGCCGAAGCCATCGAGGCGATCGCCCACGGCGACGCCAAGTCCAGCAAAGTCATCGGCAAGGCCATCCGCGACATCGGCCTACCGCCGGGCACCACCATCGGCGCGATCATCCGCGACGAACAAGTGCTGATCGCCCACGACGACACCGCCATCCAGACCGGCGACCATGTGATCCTGTTCCTGGTGGACAAGAAGCACATTCGCGATGTGGAGAAGCTGTTCCATGTGGGGTTGAGTTTCTTCTGATCCAGGCTTTGCGGTGGCAGCAATGGCCTCATCGCGAGCAAGCTCGCTCCCACAGAGGATCTCCATGGCTCACAAATATTTGTGAGCCACCCCAACCCCCTGTGGGAGCGAGCTTGCTCGCGATAGCTATCTAGCAGCCAACTAATCAACCCCTGACACACCAGATAAGGACGCCGCCATGCTCGACTCCCTGGAAAAAATGCTCGCCAAAGGTGTGGACAACGCCCTGCTGCGCTTCGGCCTGGGCAAGGGCTACCTGGACCTCGGCGAATTCGCCCGTGCCGCCGAACACTTCCAACGCTGCGTCGAATTCGACCCCAAATACTCAGCCGCCTGGAAACTGCTGGGCAAGGCCCACCAAGGCCAAGGCAACCTACCGGCAGCCCGCCAAGCCTGGGAACAAGGCCTCGAAGCCGCCCGCGCCCACGGCGACAAACAAGCCGAAAAAGAAATGACCGTGTTCCTCAAAAAACTGGACCGCCACCCCTGACTTCACACAAAACTGCTTTTGTGGCGAGGGAGCTTGCTCCCGCTTGAGTGCGCAGCACTCACAAAAAAGCCCACCCAATCCACTGCCGATCCGCTAAAAGCTCAGCCGGCGCAAAATCTGTGGGAGCAAAGCTTGCTCGCGATAGCGGTAGACCAGCCAAACCAGTTGTCGACTGACCTGCCCCAATCGCGAGCAAGCTTTGCTCCCACAGGTTTGTGGCTGAACTGATCGGCACTCCCCGCTCTCCCAGTCCAGTAAAAATGAAATGATTTGAACCCAATCCGCTTGTTGTAGTGACGTACTGGTCAGCATTGAGGCGCAGGTCAACGGCGGCTCGGTCCCCAACGCGCCCTCTCGATACTGATCATCAAGACCTGACTGGAAACACACATGTCCGAAATTACCCAAATGATCATTGCTCTTTGGGGGGCGGGTTGTTCCTGAAACGGCGGCGGTTTGAGCAGATTAGCTGAACGAGAAAAGGGAACGTATCTAATACCAGAAATAAATTCGTCCCCTTATTCCGAAAACCCTGTAGTCCATCTCCTAAGCTGTCATTGAGGTATTGAGCCTCCTACATCTCCGTGCTTAATTAGAAAACCAGACAAGCAGTTCTGGCCACAGCACATTTAACTTTACGATCAAAAGGACTTGAGTTAATGAAGCAGAACGGATTGATTTACCCCAACGCTGGTAAATGGCGGTTAAAGCATTGACGCACTATTTATGGGGAAGGGAGAGGAGCTTGAGTTCGATTTCAATAATATTGGTTTGCAAATAAAAGAGCACAATATCTCATTATTGAAGCAGGCTATCGAGAGCACTAAATCACGGGCACGTATCATCCGGTGGGCCCAAAGGTGGCTTACGATACCGACAAAGAACTATAAATAATAGTGCCATGGCATTGAGTAACACTGTTGCCATGGCACAAGGACAAAAACATGAAGATAAGGAATTCGTTGTTTTTTTATTTGGCAAGTCTCTCAGCTACTCCAATAATCGGTGGTTACAATTTATACTCTAACTACGAGAATAACTTGTATGCGATCGAGTATGACACTATCGTTATCCCATTCACAGCAATTATGAGTACGCTGTTCATATCGCTGCTAGTTCTGATGCTGCAGAGACCTTATCGGTTAAAAAAATCAAACAACATGCCCCGCTCCCTTCTTACAAAAACCGCAAGCGTACTCGCCACAATCGTAACGTCAGTCCTATTGCTTGATAATCTAATCTACTGGTTGCACCCAAACCATTTACCAACTTTCCTGATGTTTTTAATGGCTTCCTGTTTTTATATTTATTATCAGTTGCAGCTTTATGGCATTAAAAGTGCCGATCCTAATCACTAGAGTTTCAGGATACTGCCGGCAAAGCGAAATTATTTGAATCCCATACGTTCGTTGTAGAGAATCGCCGGCCGTCCAATCACCTCCCTTCGTCTCGTAAAGTGGCAACCCGACCGACCCGTGCCTATAGTCTTTGGCGCTAGATAGCTACCGGAGGCATGGACATGAGCCAGAGCATTTCACCCGCCGCTTCAACTGCGCAAAAAACAGGCATGGTCGCCACGACCTTATGGGGCTCGGACAAAATCGCAGGTATCACGGTCGATCCGGACGGTGCTATCTGGCTTGGCGCTTATAGCCGCCTGGGGCTGGGAGGTGAAGAGGATTCAGGCTTCACCGGCAGCCTGGTCCGGTTCAATGCCAACGGTAGCCTGGACCGCGACTTCAGCGGCGACGGTAAATCCCTCCTCCCGGTGTCGCTCGACATCGAGGACGGCGGTAATGCCGCCGTGCAGCCGGGCGGGGGCTACCTGGTGGCGCGCTACGTGAAAGTAGGCGACGCCTGGGTGTCGGGCGTCAGTCGTAACTTGGCGGACGGCAGCCTCGACACGAGTTTCGGGAACGGCGGCACCGTGACAGTGCCTTTCTATTGGAATGAAGATCTAGGCCAGCAAGCGTCGTTCTCCGTGCAACGCGACGGCAGCTTCTTCGCAAGCGCTGGGTATCCGTCCGGGGAGATCTATATCGCCCGCTTCGATGCGACGGGGGCCTTGGTCTCGTCTTTCGCAGAGGCTGGGATCCTGCACCTACCCGCGGCCGTCGGCATTCACCCCAGTAGCACGTTCGACGTTTCGCTGCAGGGAGACGGGAAGGTATTGGTCACGGGGCAAGATACCCTGACCCGCCTCAACCC
This sequence comes from Pseudomonas beijingensis, assembly GCF_030687295.1. Taxonomy (NCBI): domain Bacteria; kingdom Pseudomonadati; phylum Pseudomonadota; class Gammaproteobacteria; order Pseudomonadales; family Pseudomonadaceae; genus Pseudomonas; species Pseudomonas beijingensis. The sequence continues at coordinate 87,068 of NZ_CP117425.1, forward strand.
GGACGGTACGCTGGATAGCAGCTTTGCGAACGGCGGCAGCCTGGCCCTGGATGTTCACGCGGACGCCCTCGTCATCCAGGATGACGGCAAAATCCTGCTGGCGGGCGCCTCGGGCGGCGTGGCGACCGTCATCCGACTCAATGCCGACGGCTCACTCGACACCGATTTCGGTGATCAGGGTCAGGTACGTTGGGGCTCGGAAAGCGCTCCTTTCGCAGTCGCCGACATGATCGTGCTGGCCGACGGCAGGCTGTTGATTGGTGGAAGCCAAGGGACCAGCGCGGACGGCTACCTGGCCGCCTTGGTCCAGTTGAACCCCGACGGCAGCCTGGACCACAGCTTTGGCAACCCCGACGACGGCTATTACCACCTTGACGGTGGCCGCGATGATGACTTCTTGCTCGGGACCGCCTCGTTCGACGATGCGATCTTTGGCGGGGCCGGAAACGACCTGCTCGATGGCCAGCAAGGTCGTGACCTGCTGACGGGCGGCGCCGGGGACGATACTTTCCGTTACCAGGCAGTCACAGACAGCTACCGCACCGCAAACGCGGCCCATAGCGACCGCATCACCGACTTCGACCCCAGCAGCGATACCCTCGACCTCTCCTCCCTGGGCTTCCTCGGGCTGGGCAATGGCCATGACGGAACGCTGGCGATACGCGTCAATGAAAGCGGGACGCGGACCTACCTCAAAAGTTTCGAGGCCAACGTCGATGGGGAACGCTTCGAAGTGGTTTTCGACGGTAACTTGGGCCAAACGCTGAATGAAACCAACATCCTGTTTCAGCAAGCCAGGTTGACGGGCACCGAAGGGGACGATCGTCTACAAGGCAATGCTCTGGGCGAAATCATCGAAGGGGGCGCGGGCGATGATCGCCTTTATGGCGCGCTAGGGAATGATGTGTTGGTTGGCGGAGAGGGTCGAGACCTGTTGGTGGGTGGCGGGAACAATGATGTGTTCCGCTTCGACGGACTGAGCGACAGCTACCGTACCGCCACCGAAAACCACACTGATCGCTTGATGGACTATACCGCGGGTGAAGACACGATCGACTTGTCGGCCTTGGGCTTTACCCGGCTGGGAGATGGTTACGACGGCACGTTGGATGTGGTTCTCAATGAGGCCAAGAACCTGACTTATTTGAAGAGTTATGAAGCTGACGCCTCTGGGGCTCGATTTGAGTTGAGTCTGGTAGGGGACCACTCCGGTTACGGTAACTTGAATATCGTCTTCGCCGAGCCTTTGGAAGAGGAGGCTATTCGGTTGGTCGGAGTGGCTGACGACGTCTGGGTGTAGAGCGCAAACGGCAGCACGCCAGCCTGAGAACAAGGCCTGGAAGCTGCCCGAGCCCACGGCGGCAAGCAGGCCTATTCTTCAAAAATTGGATCGCCATCCCTGAATTCACACAAACCGCTTTTTGTGGCGAGGGAGCTTGCTCCCGCTTGAGTGCGAAGCACTCATAAAAAAGCCCACCACGTTTTCAATACCCGCCCGCCGAGCAGCCAACACACAAAACTCTGTGGCGAGGGGATTTATCCCCGCTGGGCTGCGCAGCAGCCCCAAACAGCCAACGCGGTTTGTCTGATATTCCGAGATACCAGGATCCAGGGCCGTTTCAGCCACTTTATGCTGCAGAGGCAGCAGCGTTTAGTTCAAGCTCTAATGCCTAGCACTCTTTTTTATGCACCAGGAGCCCTTGATGCAATTTCGAGGTTTTACGTTCGGCCACATTGAGGTCGAGGTCGAAGGACGCGCCTACGACCTACATAACTTCTATGCGGTCAGCGCCATTAACTATGTAGCGCTAGAACGGACGCTTACTCTCAGGTTTACTCGGCACCCCGAAGACTGGGTGCCACCAGAGGAAGCTAGACAGATCACCGTGACGTTTCATGAGGTGAGCTACTTCCGTGCCGAAGGGCGCGATCCTGATTTGGCCGAGGATGATTGTGTACTGCATGCAATTGGCACTGTCGAGACTGATGCCGAGACGGAAAGTTTTTACCTGTCGGATAACATTCCGGCAGACCAGCATTTAGTTATGTGTTTTGCGTCCGGGCTGACATTACGGATTCAGGCGGAGGAAGCCAGGTGTGAGATTGATTTCTAGGCGCCCGCTGTGGCCGATTCTTGAAGAAACCGGGGGACAGACCACGATTTGGGCTCACCTGTAATCGGACTGTCTCATAATCGTGGTCTGTTCCGTTTCCCCAAGACAACACCTCAACCCTTAGGTTGAACAGAACGTAAGTACGCTCTCATATATTGCTGCGTCTTGAGTTATCAGTAAGAGGCGACAGGCGCCAAGCAGAGCATGCACGGGTTGTAAATCTTCAATTTGTGCCCAGAACTTGTCGACCTTATCGCTCTCTCCGAACGGTTGAAATGCGATAGCGCTGCTAAATTTTAAGAGCCTCACCCGATCAGGCAAGCGCTCAAAAACATACCACTCATCAAAGCCCGGCGTGGGCAACTGATCGATATCCATAATGATAGGACTGATCGCCAAGTCACCTACACGTTGCCACCCGCTAGCGATCTCAACGGCGCTAAGGTTATAGGGCCCGCTATCCGACGCAGCAATCGCCACATAACGCCCACGTACGAGCTGAGGAAGCTGGCGAATGAGGTCGCCCAGGTTAACGTCGTATCCATCGTGCCAGTCGAGAGCGCTGTAGCCCGCGTGCGCCCCGGTATGCAGTTCGGTTGTCATGTATTTCCTTTGAGGATCAGCGATGACAAAAAACGGATTTATCTCCTGGGAATAAATCTGTCCCCGACTCCTAGTAAAAGTCGTAGTAAAGAGCCCACTCCCCAGTTTTGTTGTGCTTCCAGAACATCAGGCTCCCACTGTCGACCACGTTCAGATTGATCTTCGAGTCCGATGAGATCTGGAACACAAACTCAAAGCCTTCACCCGGATCAACACCCGACTGGCAGAACGAGGGGTAACCGCCGATCTTGTGTTCGTAGGTGTGGGTGACCAAGTCGTAATAGCTCTGGATCTTGCCCGCGCGTTCCAGCGTGAGGATTGCTTGCTCAAGGTCCTCCGGAACACCACCGCCATCCCACAGTGGAAAGTCCTCCGGCACAGCTTGCGCTGTCAGTGGGAAGGGTTTGAGGAATGTACCTGCCACCGACAGAGACTTGCGCACCAACACATCATCCAACCCATACTCGCGGATGACCCAATTATTCCCCATCGGCTCAAAGTGCTCGGGGAACGGGTTTGAAATGAACACCGTCAGCACACGAACCCCCGCTAGCAGAGGGCTATTGATGGGCAGGGCGGGCAGGTAAAACTGCGCATAGGGGAGCAACTGTTGCCCCGCCTGATTAGTGGGCACCTCTTCATCCGGTCGGAACAGGAATACATTGCCCAGCCAGCTTTCTTCATCGGTGCCGGCAGGACGAAAGCCGCCGGCAATGAGCTTCACGGCGGGGCGGGCCAGGCGTTGCTTGATTTCCTGGATTTCCATGGCGATGTAAACCTCCTTTTTACTACAGGATTAATACTGAAAAGGGGACAGATTTATTTGCTGGAAAATAAATCTGTCCCCTCTGTGCGCCCTCTGTGTTCGCCAAGGTTTTTTGCGTTTTTCGTGAGTAAGGTCAGGGCACTACCTTGGGGCTGGCGTACTAGTCCCGTCCCGCACCTGCATCAGTGCAAATCCCAGCAGATTCAAGCCTTTCCACAGATTCGGATTGTTCGCATCTGCGTTGTCCTGTGCGAGCCCTATACCCCAGATGTTATCAACCGGGCTGGCTTCGACAATAACGCGCGAACCGGTTTGTAGAAGATATTCGTTCAACTGCGGATTCTGAGAGAACTTGGCCTGGTTCGCTCGAACGACAATGTCGTATCGGTGTTGCAGCCAAACCTTATCATTGAATCCGCGCACGTTGCGGCCAAGTGCTTTGGCGGCATTAGGAGTAGGGGCTTGGAGCACCTGCGCACGAATTTCCTGATCGTCGAACAAGGCCGCTTTCTCTGCCATCATGAAGTGTTCGGCCGTCGGGTAATGTTGCCCCTCGACAATGAACCCAGCCTCGAACCATTGGCTGAAGCACGACGCCGTGACGACAGTTTTGCTGCGCTGGTGCCCCCAGAAAAACGTAAAGCTCAGATGTTCTCCAGAGTTGAAACGTGCGCACAGTTCTTTCAGATGTTCAGAGTCGTTCAATGAGATTTCCTCGATAACTGAAGATCGAAGTTACAGCTACTGTACTGACCAAGGCAACCACGAAGCTTGGTAGGTCGAACGTCCACAGATTGATGCATACGCGTAACTCTTCGTAAACAAAACCCGACGCAAAACGTCGGGTTTTTTCGTTGAGGAATTAAATCCTACTGCCGCGGCTCCACGTTATCCAGCACCCGATTCGCCAGCAACGAACTCAGCTCAATCAACTGCTGAATCCCCTGCGCCACATGACGCCTCGATCCCTCCAGATCAAACGCCAGATCACTCACCATCGCATCAGCCGAAGCCAACGTCTCGCTGAGGTTGGCAAGCAAACATTCGTTATCGAGGCCTTTCACGACGGTGTATAGCTGCCCTGGTTTGGGGTCGTCTTGGGATTTATCCGGTTTCGGTGGCAAGTAGTGATCGAGCACCCGTTTGGTGGTTTCGTCTTGCTGCTTGGCTTTGGATTTTGCGGATTGTGGGGTGGGGTCTGCATCTGGGGGATTCGGAGTAGCTTTGAACATTGGTGTGATCCTCGTAAGGGCCGCTCCATCTCGCTACTAAACGGAAGGGTGGCGGCTGTGCGCAAGTTAGTAGACCGGCGAATCACACCAAAACCGGCGCGCCCGAGGGCGCCATGCGCACAGCCACCATCAAGAACAGGCAAGTACCTGACTGATGAGACTTGTACAACCGAGGTGTGAACCGGGCTACTAAACCCGACCACTGATGGGCAGTGGCAGGAAGACAATAGAACCCAGGGACAAGGCGCACAAGCGGGCGGATTCTGGCGTAGTTGTAGGCAAAGGCGCAAGGATGCGTAGCTTGATAGACGGTGTAGGTGGGGGCTGTAGGAGGGAGGTTTTTTGGGGATGCGGGCGGGGTGTTCTGCTCTGGAATTGGGGTGATTTCATCGCGAGCAAGCTCGCTCCCACAGAGAAGCGGAGTGGTTGCAGATACTGTGTTCACACCTGTGTGGGAGGGAGCTGTCTGGCTGACTAAACCGCTTTCCAAATCTTTTATGGCAACGTGCCATTTGTTATAGATAATCTATCTGCGAATCATTAGCATTACCTGCATTGATTTCCCGTTTCCCCGCAGGTACTCATCCCATGCTATTTCCATCTCGCCTTACGTTGCTGGCTGCATGTTGCTCAGTCAGTTTTCTTGCCCAGGCGGCAGCCCCTATTGAATTGGGAGCGACCGACGTTACTGCCAGTGCGACCAACTCCAACACGCTACCCACGCCCTATGCGGGAGGCCAGGTGGCGAGGGGAGGCCAGATGGGGGTGCTGGGAAATCAGGACAACATGGATGTCCCGTTCGTGATGACGAGTTACACCTCGCAGCTGATTGAAGATCAACAAGCTGAAGACGTGGGTGATGTGCTTCTCAATGATCCGTCGGTGCGCCAGGCCTATGGGTTTGGTAACCAATCCCAAGTGTTCGTGATTCGAGGCTTGCCGCTTAACAGCGACGACATTTCCTACAATGGGCTGTATGGCGTTTTACCGCGTCAAATTCTGTCGACGGATGCTATCGAGCGTGTCGAGGTGTTCAAAGGCCCCAACGCGTTTATCAACGGTGTCAGTCCGACGGGCTCGGGTCTTGGGGGCGGCGTCAACTTGCAGCCCAAACGCGCAGAGGATGTGCCGACGCGTCGCTATACCCAGGACATCAGCACCGATGGCCGCATTGGCGAGCATTTGGATATCGGGCAGCGATTCGGCGAGGATAACCGCTTTGGTGCCAGGTTGAATCTGAGCCAGCGGGAAGGTGAAACAGCGATCGACAACCAGGATCAGCGCACAAAGTTGTTCGTGGCGGGCCTGGACTATCAAGGGGATAACTTCCGCGTTTCCACCGATTTCGGGTATCAGAAACAGCGTATCAATGGGCTGCGTAATTCCGTGAATATCGGCAACGCCACCCGCATTCCCACGGCTCCGCACGCCAGCCACAATTATGGGCAGGACTGGACTTACTCCGAAACGGAAGACACTTTCGGCATGGTTCGTGGCGATTGGGATCTGAACGAAAACTGGACCGCCTACCTGGCTGGCGGTGTAAAGCACACCCGAGAAACCGGGGTGTACGCCACACCGACACTGGTCGGCAATAACGGCGTAGCGACGATCGGTGGCTCGGAAATTCCTCACAATGAAGACAATACATCGTTCAGTGGCGGGTTGAACGGGCGCTTTAATACTGGCCCTGTTTCCCACCAGGTTGCGATCGGCGGCTCAACGATCTGGACCGAGCAGGAAAACGCCTACACGTTCTATCGTTCCGTGACCGGGAACAGCAATATCTACGACACCCCCAAGCTTCCTAAGCCGACTACGGTGTCCAGCACTGGCGGCAAAATGGGCGATCCCGGGGTGACCGGCAAAACCCGCAACCGTAGTCTGGCGATTTCCGACACGCTGGGCTTGTTCGATGACAAATTGCTGGTCACTTATGGTGTTCGTCGTCAGCAGTTGCGTGTCGAAAACTATAAGTACGATGGCACTACTTCAAACGGTGGAGCCAATCCAGCAAACGATGGCAGTCGTAGCGCGCTCTACGATGAAGCCATTACCACGCCTGTTTACGGCATCGTCTACAAGCCTGTGGAGAGCGTGTCGCTCTACGCCAACCGAATCGAAGGCCTTGCAAAAGGGCCGGTGGCGTCCGGTTCCGGTATCACGAACCTGGGTGAAGCCTTTCCCCCTGGCCGCACCAAACAGTTGGAAGCGGGCATCAAGTTGGACCTGCAAACCTTCGGTGCCAACCTGGGTGTTTTCCGTATCGAGAAACCTTCCGACGGGTACGTCGACAACGTGCAGAGGCTTTATGTGCGGGATGGCGAGCAGGTCAACAAGGGGCTGGAGCTCAGCGTTTTCGGCGAGCCCATCGAAGGCCTCCGGTTGATGGCCGGCGGTACCCGCATGACGTCTGAGCTGAAAAAAACCGCTGGTGGTTTCAACGATGGCAATCACGCCATTGGCGTGCCAACGTTTCAGCTCAATGCCAGCGTAGATTGGGATGTTCCGGGTATCGAAGGGGCCGCGCTCAGCGCAAGGATGTTGCGCACTGGCGGGCAGTACTCTGATCAGGCTAACAACCTGAGCTTGCCTACCTGGAACCGTTTCGACGCCGGCGCACGTTACAAAATGAAATTCGTGGAGAAAGACCTGACGTTGCGCATCAACGTGGAAAACATTACCGATAAGAACTACTGGGCCTCGGCAAACGGCGGCTACCTCTCGCAGGGTGACCCACGCTTGGTGAAGTTCTCGGGGACTATCGATTTTTGAGTAAAAAGGGGATTTGAAAAGGGGGGAGCGTTGGCGAGTGCCCCAAGCTCTGAATGCTAGGCTTGGTCTCTGAGATATCTTGTGCGTATTGCTGCTTTGGGTGCCTAAGCGCCATGGTTGCTTCTGGCCGAGATATAGCGCCAACCCCCGCCGGGTTTTCCCACGTTTCGTTAGCGAGCCACCGAGCCCTTGTGTATGCGCATTGTAGTGCTGGCCCTGGTCCTCATGCTGTTCGGCTGCGCTACCGCGTCGGACCCGCCGAGGGGCGAGGGTGGCGATTGGCGGTCCTTCTATGTAGTGAATCATGGCCTGCATACCGGGTTGGTCATTGCGCGCCCCGATCTACTTCAGGTGCTTCCCGCATTGGCCGAAGCGTTCAGCGACGGCGACTTCGTTGAGTTCGGTTGGGGCGACGAGGATTTTTATCGAGCCCCACAGGCCACCTTGAGCCTCGCCTTGCGAGCCTTGTTCGGGTCGACGGCAACCGTGCTGCATGCGATCAAGATTGACGGGGACCCCAGGCGGCGTTTCGCCACAAGCGAGGTCATCGAAGTGCGGGTGACGGAGGACAGCTACCAACGACTGCTCGCGTTCGTGGCCGGGACCTTCACCCGCTCAGCGACGGGCACCTTGGTAGTGCTCGGGCCTGGCCTGTATGGAGAGAGCCGGTTCTACCAGGCTGAGGGTCGCTATTCGCTGTTTTATACCTGCAATACCTGGGTCGCAGAGGCGCTGGCCGCGAGCAACTGTCCAATGTCGCCTGCAGCGGTGATTACGGCGGGGAATGTCGTGTGGCAGTTACGCCGGGCGACAGCGGTCGGTGCATCCTGCGTTGACTGAAAAGGGGACAGAATCATTTGCTGGAAATAAATCTGTCCCCTTTTCTCCTTTTCTCATTCACCTGTAATCGGACCGTCTCATAATCGTGATCTGTCCCCGTTTCCGCTATGCCCCAAAGAGCCATACCGTTTGACAAACCGACGCTCGTCGACCGCGTAACCTTGCTGCTGATAAAAAGTGTGAGCCTGTATTCGGTGGTCGCTGCTAGTCACTTCAGCCCGGACGCAAAGTTGCTCTAAAAAAAACGCATCCGCAGCAGAAACCAGCATTGCCCCAACTCCTTGTCCTCGGAAGTCATCATCAATGACAAGGGAGGTAATGCGTCCGAGCCTACCGGGCTGATGAAACAGCTCAAGCACATGCAAACTTATAACACCGATAATATTTTTACCTTCCTGTGCCAGCAGCACGGTATCGCGAGCGCTGAGTTCTAAAGCTTCAAGCTTATCTCGGACTAGCTTTGGCGAGGCTTGGTAGCCTAACTGGTTCAGAAGTTTGGACACCGATTCTGCATCGGTGAGTAAGGCTTTTCGAACTTTCATATTATTCTCAACTGGATTCGTCTGCCTCCATGGAAAACCAAAACCTGACGCAACACGTCAGGTTTTTCGTTGGAGAATAAATACTATTGCCGCGGCTTCACGTTATCCAACACTCGATTCGCCAGCAACGAACTCAGCTCAATCAACTGATGAATACCCTGTGCCACATGACGCCTCGATAGAGCAAGCCCGCTCTCCCACAGGGGGCTGCGTTGGGCTGGATATTCGGTTCGACACAAACCCCTGTGGCGAGGGAGCTTGCTCCCGCTGGCCTGCGCAGCAGGCCCCCTGCATTTCTTCAGGCAAACCGCATCGTCCGGTTTTGCGACTGCTGCGCAGCCGAGCGGGAGCAAGCTCCCTCGCCATGGGGGTGTCTGGGCGGGCGTCATCGCGAGCAAGCTCGCTCCCACAGGGGATCGGGGTGTTGCAGATACTGTATTCCGCAGGGGTCTCGCCTTGGCCTTATTTACGCTTGAGCATCTCCGGCAACTGCGCCACCAGTTTTTGATTATTCAACGGCGCACGAATAAACCCGCGTTGAGTACCGTCCGGCCCAATGACCGCGAGGTTACCGCTGTGATCAACCGTGTAGTTGGGCTTGCTGGTATCCGCCGGAATGAACGGAATGCTCACCGCATTCGCCAGTTTCTGCAGGTCTTCAACCGATGAAGCGGTCAGGCCTTTGAACTGCGGATCGAAGTAACCCAGGTACTGCTTGAGTTGCTTGGGTGTGTCGCGGTTCGGGTCGACGCTCACCAGCACGATCTGCAACTTATCCACAGCCTCGGGCGGCAGTTCGCTTTTGATCTGGCGCAGTTGGGCGAGGGTGGTCGGGCAGATGTCCGGGCAGAAGGTGTAGCCGAAGAACAGCAGGCTCCATTTGTCTTTCAAGCCGTCCATCGCTACGGGCTGGCCGTCCTGGTCGGTCATTTTCACGTCCGGCAGGTTGCGGCTCTGGGGCAGCAGGATGATGCCGGCATCGATCAGCGCGGTCGGGTCGCCCTGGCCTTTGCCGGACAGCACTTTGTTGATGGTCAGGCCGAGGATCAGCGCGATCACGGCCACGAGAATGAAGACGGTTTTCTGGGTTCGAGTCATAGGCTCAACAGTAAGTAATGATCTACAAGCAGGGCGATGAACAGCAGGAACAAGTACCAGATAGAGTACTTGAACGTGTTGATCGCCGCGTGCGGCCGACTGCCACGGTACAACACCACGGCCCATTGCAGGAACCTGGCACCGAGCACCAGCGCGCACACCAGGTAGAGCATCCCGCTCATGTGGATCACGAACGGCATCAGGCTCACCGCCAGCAGCACCAGGGTGTAGAGCAGGATATGGATCTTGGTGTAGTGCTCGCCGTGGGTCACCGGCAGCATGGGGATGTCGGCCTTGGCGTATTCCTCTTTGCGGTGAATCGCCAGCGCCCAGAAGTGTGGCGGGGTCCAGGCGAAGATGATCAGCACCAGCAGCAGCGGTTCGGCGCTGACATGACCGGTGGCAGCCACCCAGCCCAGCAGCGGTGGCGCCGCGCCGGCCAGGCCGCCGATGACGATGTTTTGCGGCGTTGCCCGTTTCAGGAAACCGGTGTAGACCACCGCATAGCCCAGCAACGAGGCCAGGGTCAGCCAGGCGGTCAGCGGGTTGGTGAAGGCCAGCAGCAAGGCTTGGCCGGCCACGGCCAGCGCCAAGGCGAAGGTCAGGGCGGCGGCCGGCGAGACCCTGCCCTCGGCCAACGGCCGCTTGTGGGTGCGGGCCATGACCGCGTCGATGCGGCGGTCCACCACATGGTTGACCGCCGCCGCGCCGCCGGCACACAGGGCGATGCCCAGGTTACCGAACACCAGGACCGTCCACGGCACGCCGGCACGGGTGGCGAGGAACATGCCTACCAGGGAGGTGATCAGCATCAGCACCACCACTTTCGGCTTGGTCAGCTCCAGATAGTCGCGCCAGATCGCCTGGTTGTGGCGTTCACCGGTCAAGGTTGCCATGGCATCTCTCCTTTTATTGTTATGGGGCTGACGCTGTGTTTATGCGGGTTGAACCGCCAGCGCAGCGGGACCTGATGCTTGACCCGGACCAGGCTGGTCCGGGCGTGATAGTTGACCAATACCAGGGTCAGCAGTAACGCGGCGCCCCCGGCGTTGTGGGCGACGGCCACCGGCAACGGCAGGTGGAACAGCACGTTGCTGATGCCCAAGGTGATCTGCGCCGCCAGGGCAGTCAGCACCAGCCCGGCCAGCCGGGTCATGCCGACGGTCTTCAATTGCCAGGCCAGCCCCAGCAGCACCACGGTCACCAGCAAGGCGCCGATGCGGTGGGTCAGGTGGATGGCGGTGCGGGCGTCGCTGTCCAGTTGCCCGCCCAGGTAGTTGGGGCCGATGTGCTGGGTCAGATGGAAGCCGTTGGCAAAATCGGCGGGTGGCAGCCATTGGCCGTGGCAGGTGGGGAAGTCGATGCAGGCCACCGCCGCGTAATTGGAGCTGACCCAGCCGCCCAGGGCGATCTGGCCGATCACCAGCAGCAGCCCGGCCGTGGCCCAGTGTTGCAGGCGCTTGGGCACGGTCAGCGCCGGCAGCACGCCGGACAATCTCAAGGTCAGCAGAAACAGCAGGCTCAAGGTCGCGAACCCACCCAGCAAATGCCCGGTGACCACCTGCGGCCAGAGCTTGAGGGTCACGGTCCACATGCCGAACGCCGCTTGCGCGAAGACCACGGCCAGTAGGAACAGCGGCAGTTTCAACGGCAGGCCGGGGTGGCGACGGTTCATCCAGGCCCGGGCGGCCAGTACGGTAATCATTAGCCCCAGGGCGCCGGCGAAGTAGCGGTGGACCATCTCGTTCCAGCCTTTGTGGGCCTCCACCGGGGCGTCGGGGAAGTGCAGTTCGGCATGGGCCAGTTGGGCTTCGCTCTTGGGCACGCTGATGAACCCGTAGCAACCGGGCCAGTCCGGGCAACCGAGGCCGGCGTGGGTGAGCCGGGTGTAGGCGCCCAGCAGGACGACGATCAATGCCAGCAACGTGGCAAACAGCGCGAGGCGAAATCCAGGTTTGGCCATGTCGATGCCCTCATCCGATGTTCGACAGTTTCAGCAGGTGGCGCAGGTCGTTGAGCAAGTCCTTGCCCTTGACCCGGGCGTCGTAGCGCAGCACCAGGTTGCTGTGGGGGTCGATGATCCACAGTTGGGCGCCGCCGGAGCCCTGGGCGCCTTTCTGATAGGCCGGCAGGTCCAGTGGATAACGTTGCAGTTGTGGGTATTCGCGCTGCAGTTGGGCGTCATACTCGGCGTCCAGCGGTTGTGCGATCGCCAGGGCATGGCTGGCGCGGCCGGCTTCGCGGCCCAGGCCGATCTGCACCTGGCGGGCCAGGTACACCAGTTGCCGGCAATCCACCGAACATTCCTGTGGCGCCGTGACCAGGATCTGCCAGCGCTGCTCATCGGCCTGCACGCCAATCTCGGCGCGGGTCTGGCCGTTGCCGATCAGCTCACCGTGGTAGCTGCGGCTGTCAGGCACCCAGAACTGGAACTTGTACATGCCGGTGGCCAGGATCATCGGGCCGATCACCCCGAGCACGATCAACAGCAATTGCACGCGGCCCTTGCGACGGTTGGGTGTCACGGGCGCCTCAGACGTGTTGGTTGGATTCATGGTGCTTCCCATGGTGTCTCCCTGCGTTGTGCCATCCGAGATAAAGGAACAGGCCGAACAGTGCCGCCGCCATGGCGAACCACTGCACGGCATAGCCGAGGTGTTTTTCCGGGCCCATGGCCACCACCGGCCAATCGGTCCGGTAGGCGCCAGGGCCGCTTTGTTGGCGTAATTCATAGTTGAAGCCGTTGCGGTCCAGTTCGGCCCAGAGCTTGTCCGGCTCGATGGCGGTGACCAGTCGCGGCCAGGGGGCGCTCGCCGGGTCGGCGTGGAGCTGGAACGTCGCGCCGGGGGCGACATAGACCCAGGCCTGGAGGCTTACGGGTTGTTCCGGTGTGTTGAAGACCGGTGGAGTGCGTCGGTCGGGCCAAGGCAGCCAGCCGCGATTGACCAGCAGCCAGAGCCCGGTGCGGTGGTCGAGGAACGGTTGCAGCAACTCGACGCCAACCTTGCCGTCGTGTTGGCGGTTGTCCAGCAGGAGGCTGTGCTCGGCGTCGAACTGGCCCTGCAGCGTGACCGGCCGAAACGCCGGATCGGCGGTGTGCGCCAGCTCGGTGCTGTCCATCGGCGACGCCACGCGGCGCTCGGCGTAAGTGTCCATGAGTACACGCTTCTGTTCGCCCCGGCTCAATTGCCAGAACCCCAGGCACACCATCACCGGCACCAGCACGGCCACCACCAATGACGGCACGATGCCTGGCCGGAAACCTTTCATGGCGCCGTCCGAAAGCCATCGAACGGGATAGCTATACTCACGTGCATCGCGTCCCCCCGGAGTGTCCCTAATGCTAAAAGCAGCCATCGTCCTGATGCTGATTGCCACGGTTGCCAGCCTGTTCAGCGGCCTGTTTTTTCTGGTCAAGGACGACAGCAGTTCCAATCGCCTGGTCATCGCCCTGGCGATTCGGGTCAGTCTGGCCGCCGCCACCGTCGGCTTGATCGCCTGGGGTTTTTTCAGCGGCCAGTTGGTGTCCCAAGCGCCCTGGTAACGGCTGCCTCAGAGGATGTAGACGAAGAAGAACAAGCCGATCCACACCACATCGACGAAGTGCCAGTACCAGCTCGCGGCCTCGAAGCCGAACTGATGCTCGTTGTCGAAATGCCCGCGCATGATGCGCATCAGCATCACGAACAAAATGATCGTGCCGATGGTGACGTGGGCGCCGTGGAACCCGGTGAGCATGAAGAACGTCGCGCCGTAGATGCCCGAGCCCAACGTCAGGCCCAGTTCTTTATAGGCGTGGATGTATTCCTCGGCCTGGAAGCCCAGGAAGGCGCAACCCAGCAGCACCGTGATCGCCAGCCAGATTTTCAGCGCGCCGCGATGGCCTTTTTTCAGGGCATGGTGGGCGATGGTCACGGTGACGCTGGAACTGACCAGCAGGATGGTGTTGAGCAGCGGCAACCCCCACGGGCTGATCACATCCTTGGGCGGTGGGAACAGCTTGGGATCGGGGTTGTTCAACAACGGCCAGACGTATTCGAAGTTCGGCCAGAGCATCTCCGACAAACCCTTGCTGCCTTCCCCCGCCAGGCCCGGCGCCGAGATCGTGCGCACATAGAACAGCGCACCGAAGAAGGCGATGAAGAACATCACTTCGGAAAAGATGAACCAGCTCATGCCCCAGCGGAACGAGCGGTCGAGCTGTGCGCTGTACAGCCCGGCGCGGCTTTCCTTGATCACCGCGCCGAACCAGCCGAACAGCATGTAGGCCACCAGCAGGCCGCCGACGAAGAAGATCAGCGGGCCGTGGGAATCCGGGCGCGCCGCCTTCAGGTCGTTGAACCAGGTTGCCAGGCCATACACCGTGACGAACATCCCGACCGTGGCGATGATCGGCCATTTGCTCTGGGCCGGAACGTAATAGTGTTCGTGAGTTGCCATTTATTGTTCTCCTTATCGGGCACGCTATCGGTCAGTGTTTAGAGCCACCGGTGGATGACGAGCGGTGATGTCGAACAGCGTGTAGGACAGCGTCAGATGCTTCACTTCCTTGGGCATGTCCCGGTCAACGATGAAGCGCATGGGCATTTCGATGCGTTCGCCGGGTTGCAGCACTTGCTGGGTAAAACAAAAACATTCGGTCTTGTGGAAATACGCCGCCGCGTTGCTCGGCGAGATGCTCGGCACTGCTTGGGCGCTCATCGGCCGGTCGGTGGGGTTGTGGGCGACGAACACCATCTCGTTGACCGCCCCGGGCTTGACCACCAGCTCATCGCCCTTGGGGTAGAAGTCCCAGACCATGTCCACCGAATTGGTCGACAGGAACTGCACGCGGACCTGGCGTGATTCATCGACGGTCTGCTCGCCTTGGTACTGCCCGCCGGTCTTGCCGTTGATGCCGAACGCCTTGCACATCACGTCGTAGATCGGCACCAGGGCAAACCCGAAGATGAACATCGCCACCACCACTATCAGCAGGCGAGTGACCAGCTTCTTCAGCGAAATCGAATCAGCCATGGTTTCCAATCCCTACCCAGAACCCTGTGGGAGCGAGCTTGCTCGCGATAGCGGTGTGTCTGACACACCGAGTCGCCGCTATCGCGAGCAAGCTCGCTCCCACACAAGGCCCCGGTGTCATCTATTTCACTTCCGGCGGCGTAGTAAAGGTGTGATACGGCGCCGGCGACGGCACGCTCCACTCCAACCCTTCGGCCCCATCCCATGGCTTGGCCGGTGCCGGCTCGCCGCCACGGATGGTCTTGATCACGATGAACAGGAAGAAGATCTGCGTGGTGCCGAACATGAACGCGCCGATGGACGAGACCATGTTGAAGTCGGCGAACTGCAGGTTGTAGTCGGGAATCCGCCGGGGCATGCCCGCCAGGCCGACGAAGTGCATCGGGAAGAACGCCAGGTTCATGCCGATGAACGACAGCCAGAAGTGCAGCTTGCCGAGGGTTTCGTCGTACATGTGGCCGGTCCATTTCGGCAGCCAGTAGTAGGCCGAGGCGAAGATCCCGAAGATCGCGCCGGGCACCAGCACATAGTGGAAGTGCGCGACCACGAAGTAGGTGTCCTGGTACTGGAAGTCCGCCGGGGCGATGGCCAGCATCAACCCGGAGAACCCACCGATGGAAAACAGGATCACGAACGCCACGGCAAACAGCATCGGTGTCTCGAAGGTCAGCGAGCCTTGCCACATGGTGCTCGCCCAGTTGAACACCTTCACTCCGGTGGGCACGGCGATCAGCAGGGTGGCGTACATGAAGAACAGTTCGCCCACCAGCGGAATGCCCACCACGAACATGTGGTGCGCCCAGACGATGAACGACAGGAACGCAATGGCGGCCGTGGCATAGACCATCGAGGTGTAGCCGAACAACGGCTTGCGCGAGAACGCCGGGATGATCGAGCTGACGGCACCGAAGGCCGGCAGGATCATGATGTACACCTCGGGGTGGCCGAAGAACCAGAACACGTGCTGGAACAGCACCGGGTCACCGCCACCGGCGGCACTGAAGAAGCTGGTGCCGAAATGGATGTCCATCAGCATCATCGTCACGCAGCCGGCCAGCACCGGCATCACGGCGATCAGCAGGAACGCGGTGATCAGCCAGGTCCAGACGAACAGCGGCATTTTCATCAACGTCATGCCGGGGGCGCGCAGGTTGAGGATGGTGGCGACCACGTTGATCGCGCCCATGATCGAGCTGATGCCCATCAGGTGGATGGCAAAGATGAAGAACGTCACGCTTTCCGGCGCATAGGTGGTGGACAGCGGCGCATAGAAGGTCCAGCCGAAGTTCGGCCCGCCACCCGGGGTGAACAGCGTCGAGACCAACATCAGGAATGCCGCCGGCAACAGCCAGAAGCTGAAGTTGTTCATGCGCGGCAGGGCCATGTCCGGCGCGCCGATCATCAACGGGATCATCCAGTTGGCAAGGCCGACGAAGGCCGGCATCACCGCGCCGAAGACCATCACCAGGCCATGCATGGTGGTCATCTGGTTGAAGAATTCCGGCTGGACGATCTGCAGGCCGGGCTGGAACAGCTCGGCGCGGATTACCATGGCGAACGAGCCGCCCAGCAGGAACATGGAGAAGGCGAACCACAGGTACAGCGTGCCGATATCCTTGTGGTTGGTGGTCAGTACCCAGCGCATCAGGCCCTTGGCGGGGCCATGGGCGTGGTCGGCACCGGCATGACCGTGGTCATCGATCACAGCACTCATGTCCTGTCTCCTTCGAACGAGTGGGCTGGACGGTGCGGGGCGGTGAGCCCCGACCGGTTACGGGAACAAACGTCAGGCCGGCTCATTGGCTGTCCGCCTGTTTGAGTTCCAGCACTTCTTTAGGCGTCACCATGTCGCCCTTGTTGTTGCCCCAGGCGTTGCGTTCATAGGTCACGACCGCGGCGATATCGACTTCCGACAGCTGCTTGCCGAACGCGGCCATGGAGGTGCCGGGTTTGCCGTGGAAGACAATGTTCAGGTGATCCTTGATCGGCCCGGTGGCGATTTTCGAGCCCTTGAGCGCCGGGAACATCGGCGGCAAGCCCTGGCCTTCGGCCTGGTGACAGGCTACGCAGGTGGTGTGGTAGACCTTGTCACCACGCTCAACGAGTTCTTCGCGCGTCCATTCCTTGCTGGTCAATTCCTTAAGCTGCGCGGCCTCGGCCTTGCGTTCGCCCAGCCATTTTTCGTAGTCGGGCTTGCTCTTGACCTCCACCACGATCGGCATGAAGCCGTGGTCCTTGCCGCACAGCTCGGCGCATTGGCCGCGGTACAGGCCGGGCTTGTCGACACGGGTCCAGGCTTCGTTGACGAACCCGGGGATCGCATCGCGCTTGACCGCGAAGGCCGGCACCCACCAGGAGTGGATCACGTCGGCGGAGGTCACCAGAAAGCGCACCTTGGCATCGACCGGCAGCACCAGCGGCTTGTCGACCTCCAGCAGGTAATGCTCGCCCTTGGCGCTCTGGTTATGGATCTGTTCGGCGGGGGTCGCCAGGTTGCTGAAGAACTCGACGTCCTGGCCCAGGTACTTGTAGTGCCACTTCCATTGATAGCCGGTGATCTGGATATCGATGTCCGACTCGCTGGAGTCGTACATCTTGATCAGGGTGGCGGTGGCGGGAATCGCCATTAGCACCAGGATCAGGAAGGGCACGATGGTCCAGAGAATTTCGACGCGGGTGTTTTCGTGGAAATGCGCAGCATTCTGGCCGGTTGAACGGCGGTGCATCATCATCGACCAGAACATGGCGCCGAAGACGATGATGCCGATGACCACACAAATCCAGAAGATGGTCATGTGCAGGTCGAATACTGCGTTGCTGATCTGTGTCGCTCCAGGCGCCATATTCACAGTCCAGGCCGCTTGTGCCTGGCTGAAAATCGACCACAACAGGAGGCCCATCCATACGTGTGGATGTCGCGTCATTGCGGGTTCCCCTTATCGTTCTTGTTATCCCGTAGGCGTAAAGCCTGCGGCAAGGGATCGGCTATTCAGACTGCTTAATTGACTCGCCGCGCCTTGCTGCACATGCAATCGGGTGTCATCAGCTAACTCCATTCCAAACCGAGTATAGACAGCACCTGCAACCTCGCAACGCGATGGCGTAAATCGTTTGAAACAGCCGGGGCTTGCGCTAGAGCCCACGAATGGAGAAGGATGCGAACTGAGTGATGGCAAACCGATATAACTGTGGCGCAGCAAGGATGAGGCGGTTATGAAAAATAGGTCTTAGGAGTGTTTTTGCGCCAGCTAAGTTATGTCTTCCCTATTTCATTGCCTTGTTTCCTGGAGTTGTCATGAACACCGCCGCATTGCGCGAGCAGATCCAAAAAGCCCAACAACACGAAGCCGAGACCGGCCAATTGACCCGCCAGCTGGAGGCCCAGCTGCCGCACCTGCATGCCGCGATCCAATTGCCAGACATCGACGCGAAGGGCGTCATGACCCGTTTTGTCACCGCTTACATCGAGCAAGTACCGGACCTGCTGGACGCCGCCAACGAGGTGGCTCGCGAAGCCGGGATCGAATCGCAGATCAAGCCGGTGCTGAAGATCGCCGAACAGTTTTTTCTTCAGCCACCGAAGTTGATGGAAGGCCACGTTGGCCTGGACAGCCTGCTGGACGAGGCCTACCTGGCCCACCGGCTGGTGGAGGAGGTCAACGATCTGTACATCAAGCACTTCAGCCAGCCGCTGATTCCGTTGGACATGACCGTCGCCAACCTGATCGCTCACCATCTGATCGGCGAGCCGTTCGCCAACCAGTTGGACGAAGCCGTGCATCACGCCGTGGATGAAATGCTCGACGAAGACAGCTTTGCGCTGGAATCGGTGGAGTCTTACCGCGAGAAAATCGGCAGCCCGGACACGGGTGCAGCCTGGAAGCGCTGGCCTTGCCTGTCACGCCAGCTGGGCGTTGGGCTGGAGCTGGATCAGCCGGCGGCTTGATGAGTTGAAATGCAAACCCCTTGTGGGAGCGGGCTTGCTCGCGAAGGCGGAGTGTCAGGCAGCATTTAGCTAACTGATCCACCGCTTTCGCGAGCAACCCCGCTCCCACATTGAATCTGTGGTGTTCATCAATCATATGCGCGACACCACAACCCCTGTGGGAGCGAGCTTGCTCGCGATTGCATTGGACCAGCAACATCGCAGTTGGCTGATACATCGCTATCGCGAGCAAGCTCGCTCCCACATTGGGTCTGTGGTGTTCATGAATCATGTGCCCTACACCCAACTCCTATGGGAGCGAGGTGTCAGGCAGAGGCTGCGCCAACCCCCACGGTGGTACGCAACCGCCCTTCCAGCCGGCGCTTGAGCCCACGGGATTCGATCAGCAGCTTCGAACCCTTGCTGGCGTTCGCCCGGCCCCATTCTTCCAGCAACTCCAGGCAGGAGTGATCGATGTAGCTCAGGTTATTGAGCGGCACATGCACGGTCGCGCCTGTCGGTATGGTGCCCAGCACCTGGGTCAGCGCCGGTACCTTGAGGAAGGTGGCCGCCCCGACCAGTCGCAGTTCCATCTCGCCTTCCTGGGGCAGGTCGATCAGGCTGATTTTCAGGCGCGAGGCTTTCCAGGCCAGTTTCACCAGGGTCAGGCCGAAGCCGATCAGCACACCGGTCAGCAGGTCGGTGAAGATGATCGCCAGCGCCGTTGCGGCGTAGGTGAACATCGGCATCCGGCCATAACGACCCAGGCTGCGAAACGCCTTGAGGTCCACCAGTTTGAAACCGGTGTAGACCAACACACCCGCCAGGCTTGCCACCGGAATGCTTTGCAGCACGCTGGACAGCAACAGCACGAACAGCAACAACCACAGGCCGTGGAAAATCGTCGACATCCGCGTGGTGGCCCCGGCCTGGACGTTGGCCGAGCTGCGCACGATCACCCCGGTCATCGGCAGGGCTCCGAGCAGGCCGCAGAGCATGTTGCCGATCCCTTGCGCCGACAGCTCCCGATCGAAGTCCGCACGCTCACCACTGTGCATGCGATCGACGGCGGCCGCCGACAGCAGGGTTTCGGCGCTGGCGATGAAGGCGACCGCGAATGCGGCGACCAGCAGCGTCGGGTCGGCCAGGTTCAACAGGTCTGCCGGGCGCAGCCAATCAATAGCTTCGGCCAGGTTCTCCGGCACTTCCACGCGCTTGACCTGCAAGGCCAGCAGCAGGCTGGCGACGGTCGCCAAGCCGACACCCAGCAAGGCGCCAGGGACGAAGCGCAGGCTGTGGGGACGAAATTTTTCCCACAGCCACATCACCGCAATCGTCGACAGGCCGAGCAGGCCGGCCTGCCAGCCGAAGGACGGCAAGGCCTGGGCCACCGCCGCCGGGAACGCCGCGAGGTTATCCAGCCCTGAGGGCTTGGGCGCGGCGTCGAGCATCACATGGACCTGGGACAACACGATCAGCACGCCGATACCCGCCAGCATGCCGTACACCACCGCAGGCGCCGTGACCCGGAACCAGCAACCGAGGCGAAAACGCCCGGCCAACAATTGCAGAAGACCGGCCAGCAACAGGATCGGCCCGAGCATTGCCACGCCATGCTGGCGTACCAGTTCGAAGACCAACACCGCCAACCCGGCGGCCGGGCCGCTGACTTGCAGCTTGGAGCCGGCCAGAAAACCGACTACCAGACCGCCGATGATGCCGGTGATCAGGCCTTTGGCCGGTGGCAGGCCGGAGGCGATGGCAATGCCCATGCACAAGGGCAGCGCCACCAGGAACACAACCACCGAAGCCAGTAGCTCCCGTGGCAGAACAGCTTTTAATTGAGCAGCACGCATGGCGACTCTCCCGAAGTTTTCTTCAGGCATGGCGAAGCCCTACCGCGCAAATGGCGGCAAGGCTTGAACCACACAAGTTTAAGAGTGGTTAGAAGCGCGCTTTGGGCGTCGCCACCGGTATCGGATGGCTGCCATCGAGCGGCAGGAAACGTCCCTGGTCCGCGTCAAAGGCTTTGATCTCGCTGGTCTCGATGTTGTACACCCAGCCATGGATGAACAACTGACCGCTGGCCATGCGCGACGCGACCGAGGGATGCGTTCGCAAATGCTGCAATTGCGCGATCACGTTCTCTTCGGTGAGGATGGGCATGGTCTGTTTTTCATCGCCGCACGGACAGTTGTCGTGGACCATGGTCTTGGCCACTTCGGCGTGGCGCAGCCAGGCTTTTACCGTGGGCATTTTTTCCAGGGTGTCGGGGTTGAGCACCGCACGCATGGCGCCGCAATCGGAATGGCCGCAGACAATGATGTGCTGCACGCCGAGGGCCAGCACGGCGTATTCGATGGCGGTGGAGACGCCGCCGTTCATTTGCCCATAAGGCGGCACGACGTTGCCGACGTTGCGGGTCACGAACAGGTCGCCGGGGGAGCTATGGGTGATCAACTCGGGCACGATGCGCGAATCGGCGCAGGTGATGAACATCGCCCGGGGCGCTTGGGCGGTGGCGAGTTTCTTGAAGAGTTCTTCCTGTTGCGGAAAGATCTCGTGATGGAAATGCAAAAAGCCGTCAACAATATGCTGCAGCGCTGCATCGGCGGTTTCCGCCTCGGGTTGGGCTGAAGCCGACGCAGCCAACGGCTGTTTATCCTTGTCACTCATGATTCATCCTCTTTGACGGTATGACGCCAGTGGCTGGTTAAAAAACATCCAGGTCGAGATGTTCGACCCGTCAGTCACTCGCTGAACAAGGTAGCGGCCGAAACTTAACTCAAACTGAAATCGAAGGCTCTAGGACAACGATTCCAGGGGTGGCGAAACACTGGCGCAGATCATGTCCAGTGGCCTTTACAGGGTCAACTTTAATCAAATCAACGACATCTGTCGGCCCGGCGGACAGAAGGCATCGCAGTCAAGATTGTATCCGTCACGGCGCTCCAGCCCCAGGCGCTTGAGTGCCTTGGCAAATCGCTGGGCCAGCAGGTCGGCGAACGGGCCTTCGCCGCGCATCCGCGCACCGAAGCGGCTGTCATACAGTTCGCCACCGCGGCTCTGGCGCACCAGGCTCAGCACATGGGCGGCGCGTTGTGGGTAGTGCGCCTGCAACCATTCCTCGAACAGCGGCGCGACTTCCAGCGGCAGGCGCAGCATGACGTAGGCGGCATTCTGCGCGCCGGCGGCGTGGGCTTCGGCCAGCAGGTTCTCGATCTCGCTGTCGTTGATCATCGGGATCATCGGTGCACACAGTACCCCCACGGCAATGCCCGCCTCGCGCATGACCTTGATCGCCCGCAGCCGCGCCTTGGGCGCCGCCGCCCGGGGTTCGAGAATGCGCTTGAGTTCATCGTCCAGGGTGGTGAGGCTGATCATCACGTGCACCAGGCGCTGTTGCGCCAGCTCGGTCAGCAGGTCCAGGTCGCGCAGGATCAGCGAACCCTTGGTGACGATGGTCACCGGATGCCGATAACGCAGCAGCACCTCGAGAATCCGGCGGGTTATCCGCTGTTCGCGTTCGATAGGCTGATAGGGATCGGTGTTGGAACCCAGTGCGATCGGCGCGCACTGATAACCGCGCCGGGACAATTGCTCTTCCAGCACATCGGCGGCATTGGTCTTGGCGATCAGCTTCGTTTCGAAATCCAGCCCCGGCGACAGGTCCCAATAGGCATGGCTGGGCCGTGCGTAGCAGTAGATGCAACCGTGTTCACAGCCTCGGTACGGGTTGATCGAGCGGTCGAACGGAATATCGGACGAGGTGTTGCGGGTAATGATGGTCTTCGCCGTTTCGATGCGCACCTCGGTGCCTTGGGTCGGCGGGACTTCCTGGTACCAGCCGTCATCTTCGGCCACCGAGCGACTCGGGGCGAAGCGGTTGTGCGGGTTGGTCGCGGTGCCGCGGCCGCGCGGTGGAAGGGAGGCTGGCATGGGAATACTCCGATAGCTGTATGTGCATACAGTATTCGCTGTGTTCGATTAAGACCAGTGCCATTGAGCAGCCCAAATACCGGATCGGCGTTCACAACGCTTTGACGTTCTACTCACAGGCTTTTAACCGGAGCGAGCCGACACTGAGCCTCTCGTGTTTCTTCGTACTCGGTCGTCCGTGCATGCTCAAGCTCTGTTCCCATTCGTTGTTGTGCCTGGCCTTGCTCACCGGGCTGGCCGAGGCGCCCGCCCAAGCGGCCGATTCCATTGATGCGAGGCCCGCTGAATGGGCGCAGCCGGTGGCAAAGGACTACAACCCTCTATCAGATGTCTCCGACGCTTTACCGCAGCTCCCTGCCGGACGGCGGGACGCTGCCCTGGCTGACGAAGCTCAGGATCGGCACGGTCATCAACTTTCTGCCGGAGTCGGACCAACGCTGGCTGTCCACCCCCGGCATCGAGCAAGTGCAGTTGCCCTATCGCACCAACCATGTCGACGACAGCGACATACTCAGGGCCTTGCGCGCTGTCCAGGCGGCCGAAGCCAAGGGGCCGGTGCTGATGCACTGCAAGCACGGCTCGGACCGCACCGGGCTGGTGGCCGCCATGTACCGGGTGGTGGTCCAGGGTTGGAGCAAGGAGGACGCGTTGAACGAGATGACCGAAGGTGGCTTCGGTGACAGTCATCACTTCAAGGACGGCGTGCGCTACATGATGCAGGCCGATGTCGACAAACTCCGCACGGCGCTGGCGAACGGCGATTGCAGCACCAGCGTCTTTGCCCTTTGTTCTCTGGAGAGTTGGGTCAACTCGACGACCACGGCCCATCACCTTGATCCTCAGGCTGTGCTTCCAGAGCGCTGATCGGTCATGTGGCTAAAAACGCCTGGATCGATTCGAACAACGGTCGCGTATCGCCCGGCTCGAAAATCGTCTCGCGCAACGCCCGCCCGGTTTGCGGATTGAACAGCCCGTCGCGCTGGAATTTTTGGAAGACGCTATTCGCCAGTTCTTTCGACCAGGCGTAGGCGTAGATCCCGGCGCCATAGCCGGTCACCAGATAGTCCAGGCCATTGGGCCAGCGTTCGGTGGCGGACACGGGCAGGTGGCCGACGTGTGCGCTGACTTGATCGAACACGTCTTGAGCCGTACGTCCGTCGCCGTGGTGATGGTGCACCTGCATGTCAAACAACGCATCGCGCAAGAACGCGGCAAACCCCCAACTGGTCTGGGTATTGAGGTAGACCAGCAACTGATCGGCAATCCTGTCCGGCAGTGGCTTCCCGGTTTGGTGGTGTTTGGATATACGAATCAGACATGGCTTGGAAAAGCACCATCGCTCGAACAGGACTCCGGCAAATTCCGCCGTATCCCTGGACAGTTCGGTAATGCCCGAAACATCACGATACTCAGCCCGGGTCAGCAAGTGGTGCAAGCAATGGCCGAATTCATGAAAGAGGATGCGTAGTTGCCGATGATCCAACAGGACAGGATTGGCATCTGAGGCGCGTGGTAACCAGCCATGTAGAACGGCAATGGGATGCCGCGGGCGGCCCTCGGCGGTGACGCGACGATTTCGCAAGGTGGTGGTATTGGGGAAGCCTTGTTCGTTCTCATCCTCGAACGGGTCGAAATAGAGATAGCCTAGGGTCTCGTCCCGCTCGCGAATTTCAAAAAGGCTTACGTCGGGATGCCAAGCAACTACGTCTTTACGCTCGATGATGTCCACGCCGAACAGGTCCCTTGCGATCAGCGTCAGCTGCAAAAACGTGGCATCCAGCGCAAACCAGGCTCTGACGCTTTGTTCTGAAACACCAGCCGCCTGCCGACGAAGCTTTTCTGCCAGGTATGGATAATCCCAGGGCTGTAGCTCGCTGAAACCTTGTGTTGTGGCAAATGCCTCCAGTTGTTGAGCGTCCCGGATAAACACGCTTTGCTGTTGTTTGAGTTGTTCCTGCAAGAACATCAGGACCTGTTCGGGCGACTCGGCTTGCTCTGGTTCGATCGCCATTTGGGCATAACTCGAATAGCCCAGCAAGGTAGCGTAGTGATGACGGTCCCTGAGCAATTGCCGGAGCACTTCACCGTTGTCGAATATGCCGGCGTGCGGTCCATGATCCGATGCGCGAGTGCTGTAGGCCACGTACATTTGCTTACGCAAAAGGTGATTGTCGGCGTAACAGGTGACGATGCGAAACGACTCTTCATTGAGCGTCAGCAACCACCCCGTGTGTCCAGCATCGCGCGCCTGGTCGGCCATGCGTTGTTTGAACGACGACGGCAGGCCGCTCAATCGGGTTTCATCGTCAAACGCTGTGCGCCAGGCTTTATTGGCCTCGTACACATGTTCCAGGAACAGCATCTGAGCGCCTTGGATGCGCAGCTTCAGGTCTTTCAGGCCTGTCTGCGTGGTGTCGGCCAATCCGTTGCGACGAAACTGTCGGAGGATTTTTTCCAGCGTTCTTTTTCTCGCCAGGGTGAAATGCCGGGCTATCGGGCTGTTCGCCAACCGCTGATAAAGCTGAAACAGTTCGGGGTTGTGTTTGAGCGATCGCTGGAAATCCTGTAGTCGTTCGCTGCAGTCCAGCGAAGCCTGCACCCAGTCGTCACCGATCCTGTTCCAGGCCAGACGCTCCAGCACATAACCGAAGCCCTTCAACCGGGCGTGAATCTCGTCCATTGCCAACACGAGGTCGTCCCAGGTGGGAAACGGTGTCTGGGTCCTGATGATCTCGGCCACTTGAGCGCGACTCTCGGCAATGATCTGGTCGAGGGCCGGCGAAAAATGCCGGGCTTGGATCTGGGAAAAAGGCGGCAGGTCATGGGCCTGCAACAGCGGATTGTCATCGGTGGGCATCGGAAGCCTTCCATGGACTGAACGGGATGAACAGTCTGGGCAGGCCGGTGTGCGGCAGGGCGATATATATGTATCGCTTCCGGGCCGTGGGGCCCGGAAGGTGATACCGGATCATTCAGTCGGTTTTTTTCTTCAACTTGGGATTGGGGAAAAACTGCACCGCCTGGACCTTGGCGTCCGGCACCTTGAGCGCCGAGGTGTTGACCCGGGTGCCCAATTCCTTTGGGCACCGACAGGCCTTGCTCGTTGAGCGTGTCGGAATAACCACAGGCCACGCACTCGCGGTGCGGTACGCCGTCTTCGTTCCACATCATCAATTTGTCCGGCTCGCTGCAGGCCGGGCAGACCGCCCCGGCGATAAAGCGTCGTTTGGTAATCACAGGCCCCTCGCTCATGCTGCCGCGTCCTCGGTCAGGCCGCTATGGCGCAAGAGTGCGTCAATCGACGGCTCACGGCCACGGAAGTCGACGAACAGCACCATCGGTTCCTGGGAGCCGCCACGGGCCAGGATCGCCTCGCGGAAGGCGCGACCGGTGTCGGCATTGAGCACGCCGTCTTCCTCGAATTTGGAGAAGGCATCGGCCGACAATACTTCCGCCCATTTGTAGCTGTAGTAGCCCGCCGCATACCCGCCGGCGAAGATGTGGGCGAAGCTGTTGGGGAAGCGGTTGTAGGCCGGTGGACGCATGACCGACACCTCGTCGCGCACGCCTTCGAGCACTTGCAGCACGCTGCGGCCATCGCCGTGGGTGGCGTGCAGCTCGAAGTCGAACAGCGAGAACTCCAGCTGACGGACCATCATCAGGCCGGACTGGAAGTTTTTCGCCGCGAGCATTTTTTCCAGCAGGTCCTGGGGCAGTGGTTCACCGGTTTCGTAGTGGCCGGAAATCAGCGCCAGGCCTTCGGGTTCCCAGCACCAGTTCTCCATGAACTGGCTCGGCAGCTCCACGGCATCCCAGGCCACGCCGTTGATGCCGGACACGCCGGCGTGTTCGACACGGGTCAGCAGGTGGTGCAGGCCATGGCCGAACTCGTGGAACAGGGTGGTGACTTCATCGTGGGTCAGCAGCGCCGGCTTGCCGCTGTCGGCCGGGGTGAAGTTGCACACCAGGTTGGCGACCGGGCTTTGCAGCACGCCGTCGAAGGTGCGACGACGGTCGCGGGCGCCGTCCATCCAGGCACCGCCACGCTTGTTGGCGCGGGCATAGAGGTCGAAGAAGAAGCGGCCGACGTGCTGGCCGTTCTCCTTGATTTCGAACAGGCGCACGTCCGGGTGCCAGCTGTCGAAGCCTTTCAGTTCGGCGATCTCGATGCCGTAGAGGCGCTGCACGATGGCGAACAGGCCGCTCAGTACCTTGTCGATCGGGAAGTAGGCGCGCAGGGCTTCCTGGGCCACGCTGTAACGCTGCTGGCGCAGTTTTTCACCGTAGAAACCGCTGTCCCAGCTTTGCAGGTCGGGGCAGCCCTGTTCGGCGGCGAAGGCTTTGAGCTGCTCCAGGTCCAGGGCGGCGAACGGCTTGCTGCGCTTGGCCAGGTCCCGCAGGAAACTGAGGACCTGAT
This sequence comes from Pseudomonas beijingensis, assembly GCF_030687295.1. Lineage (NCBI taxonomy): Bacteria > Pseudomonadati > Pseudomonadota > Gammaproteobacteria > Pseudomonadales > Pseudomonadaceae > Pseudomonas > Pseudomonas beijingensis. Next base: position 114,335 of record NZ_CP117425.1, read on the forward strand.
CGCTGGATTCGGCCATCTTGGTGGCCAGGCTCAACTCGGCGAAGTTGGCGAAACCGAGCAGTTGGGCCAGTTCCTGGCGCAGGTCGAGGATCTGCTCCATCACCGGGCCGTTGTCGTTCTGCCCGGCATTCGGGCCTTGGTCCGAGGCGCGGGTGCAGTAGGCGGCGTAGACTTCTTCACGCAGGGCGCGGTCTTCGGCGTAGGTCATCACCGCGTAATAGCTGGGGAATTCCAGGTTGATCAGCCAGCCGTCGAGTTCTTTGGCCTGGGCGGCCGCAGCCATTTGCGCCTTGGCCGAGTCGGTCAGGCCGGCGAGGGCGGCCTCGTCGGTGACGTGCTTGGTCCAGGCCTGGGTCGCGTCCAGCAGTTGATTGGAGAAACGGCTGCCCAGCTCGGACAGTTTGCTCTGCACCTCGGCGTAGCGCTTCTGCTGCTCGGGCGGCAAGTCGATGCCCGACAGGCGGAAATCGCGCAGGGAGTGTTCCAGGATGGTTTTCTGCGCCACGTCGAAGCCGGCGGCTTCCGGGCTGTTTGCCAAGGCTTCGAAGGCCTGGAACAGCTCGCGGTTCTGGCCCAGTTCGGTGGAGTAGGCACTCAGCGCCGGCAGGCAGGCCTCGTAGGCTTCGCGCAGTTCCGTGCTGTTGCGCACGGCATTCAGATGACTGACCGGGCTCCAGGCCGCGCCCAGGCGATCATTGAGTTCGTCCATCGCCAATACCAGGCCGGCCCAGGTAGGCTGCTGGACTTGGGTCTTGAGGAGTTCGGCAATGGCCGCACGGTTATCAGCCAGGATCTGCTCGATGGCCGGTTGCACGTGCTCGGCACGGATCGCCGAGAATGGCGGCAGGTCATAGGGCTGCAAAAGAGGGTTGTTCACGCTCACGGTCGACACCTTGGCTGGAAGAAACATCGGCCCATCTTAATTACAATCGGCGCTCACCGCAGCTAGCAGCGCCTATCACCGGATAAGAGAGAGCCTATCGTGACCCTTCGCACGTACCAGAACCACAGCCCACGGCTTGCCCGTGGTGCTTTTGTCGACAGCACCGCGGTGGTGATCGGCGACGTCGAAATCGGCGAAGACAGCTCCGTCTGGCCGCTGACGGTCATTCGCGGCGACATGCACCGCATCCGTATCGGTGCGCGTACCAGCGTCCAGGATGGTTGCGTGCTGCACATCACCCATGCCGGGCCCTTCAATCCGGAGGGTTTCCCGTTGCTGATCGGCGACGACGTGACCATCGCCCACAAGGTCATGCTCCATGGTTGCTCGGTGGGCAGCCGGATCCTGATCGGCATGGGCAGCATCGTCATGGACGGCGCGGTGGTCGAAGATGATGTGATCATCGGTGCCGGCAGCCTGGTGCCGCCGGGCAAACGCCTGGAAAGCGGCTTTTTGTATGTGGGCAGCCCGGTGAAACAGGTCCGGCCGCTGACGGACAAGGAACGTGCGTTTTTCACCTACAGCGCGGCGAACTACGTGAAGCTCAAGGACCTGCATCTGGCTGAAGGTTACGACCGGCCTGAATCGCCCACCTAAGATGTCGAATGAACCGTTGTGGCGAGGGGATTTATCCCCGCTGGGCTGCGCAGCAGCCCCGAAGCCGACCACCGCAGTGTGCCAGGTTGTTACATTCAGTCTTTTGGGGGCTGCTGCGCAGCCCAGCGGGGATAAATCCCCTCGCCACAGTTTCATTCAGCCTGTTGAGTGAACTGCATGACCACCCAGGAACAGCCATGCACTACCAAACCGTACTCTTCGACCTCGACGGCACCCTCACCGATCCCCGGGAAGGCATCACCCGTTCGATCCAGTTCGCCTTGAGCAAGCTGGGCATCGACGAACCCGACCTGACCCGCCTCGAGCACTTCATCGGCCCGCCGCTGTTGCAGGCCTTCATGCAGTTCTATGACTTCGACGAAGCGAAGGCCTGGGAGGCGGTGAATTTCTATCGTGAGCGATTCAAGGTCACCGGTCTTTATGAGAACCGTGTTTTCGACGGCGTGATGCCGCTGCTGGAAACCTTGGGCGGCCAAGGGCGCCAGTTGTACATCGCCACTTCCAAACCCTGGGTCTTCGCCCGGGAAATCGCCCGCCACTTCGACTTCGCCCGGCACTTCAAGGTGATCTACGGCAGCGAATTGGACGGCACCCGTACTAACAAAGTCGAGCTGATCGCCCACCTGCTGGCCGAAGAAGGCCTCGACCCGGCCAGCACCCTGATGATCGGCGACCGCAAACACGACCTGATCGGCGCCCACAGCAATGGCCTGGATGCGGCAGCGGTCGGGTATGGGTTTGGCAGCCACGAAGAGCTCAGCACCGAGCGCCCGGCGTATCACTTCCAGACGGTGGGTGAGTTGCATCAGGCGTTTTTGCGGCGCTGACTGGATCGCCATCGCGAGCAAGCTCGCTCCCACAGTATTCCGAAGCGCCCACAAAATCGGTTGCCTACTACCACCCCCTGTGGGGGCGAGCTTGCTCGCGATGGCGGCAGCCCATACCCCCCCAGCCTCAAGGCGTCCACTTGTGGCGAGGGAGCTTGCTCCCGCTCGGCGGCGCAGCCGTCGTAACCAGGCTGATGCGGTTTGATTGGACGGATGCGCCAGCCTTTTTGGGGCGGCTTCGCCACCCAGCGGGAGCAAGCTCCCTCGCCACGGGGGTAGCCATGCCTGGCCCGACAAGGGTAGATGAAAGCGCCGCTTCAGGCCCTGAACTGGCTGGGCGCCACGCCGCTCCAGCGCACGAAGGCATGGCGGAAGCTGGCGGTTTCGCTGAAGCCCAGGCGTTCGGCGATTCGATAGATCGGCAATTGGTCCTCGCAGAGCATCTGCTTGGCCCGCTCGAAGCGCAGTTCGTCCAGCAGCTCCTGGTAACTGCAGCCCAGGTCCTTGAGGTGGCGGCGCAAGGTGCGCGCCGAGCAGTTCATCTGTTCGGCCAGGCCTTCCAGGCCGGGGGCGGCGTCCAGTTGGGCGTCGAGCAACTGGCGGATCCGTCCCAGCCAGGCTTGGCGTCCGGTGAATTCGGTGTTCTGCCGGCGACAGCGTTCGGCCATGGCGTGGTGGGTAATGGGGTCGGCCAGGGGCAAGGGTTGTTCTAGCCAGTGGCGGTCGAAGGCGAACGCGTTATCGACGCTGTCGAAGCGCACCGGGCAGTCGAAGAGCGCGGTGTAGTGCGCCTGGTAATCGGGCGCCGGGTGTTCGAAGCGCGCAGCGTGCAAGGGCAACGCATGGCCGAGGAGGTCATTGCAGATCACCTTCAGCGAAACCATGCAGAACTCGGCATTGAACACCGCCAGGGCCGGGTTCTCCCGATAATCGCTGGCGCTGAACCAGATGTGCTTGCCATCGTCGTCCAGACTCAGTTCGAAGAGTGTTCCCAACAGCGCCGGATAACGCAGTGCCAGGCGCAAAGCGTCACCTAAGGTGGCACTGGTGAGCAGGGCATAGCCGAGCATGCCGTAGGACGAAACGTGCATGCGCAGGCCCAGTTCCAGGCCGATGTCGCGCTTGAGGGCCACGGCGTTGGCGCAGACCTGCATCTCCTGGTTGGTGGTGATGCGCGTATCGGCCCGGCTCAGGTCCGCCGCGCTGATGCCGCTGCCAGCCAACAAGGCATCGCTGGGCAACCCTGCGCTTTTAAAGGTGCTCAGCACCAGTGAGACGGCGTTGAGGGTGGTGAGGTGGGAATGAAGCATGTCCGTTTCCAGCCTGGGGGAGCTGGAAACGGAGCAAGTTATATGCCGGGTAAAAATCGGAAGTTCAACACAACCTCTAATGTGGGAGTGAACCTGTGGGAGCAAAGCTTGCTCGCGAAGAATGATGACGCGACCTTACAGTTGATCCGTGTCGCCTGCATCGCGAGCAAGCTTTGCTCCCACAAGAGCCCCTCCCACAGGTTTTTGCAGTGTCTAAGCTCAGCTCAGCTCGCCGCACAGGTCCAGTTCTACCAGCCGCCGAACCTCTTCCACCGGCAGGCCGGCGCCAATCAACGCCTGCAACTTGCCGAACGCGGCCTCGCGGGTCATGCCGCCGCCGGACAGCACGCCGACACCGCGCAAGCGGCTACCGGCTTCATACACGTCCAGCTCGACGCCCCCTTCATGGCATTGGGTTACCGCCACGACCACTACGCCGCTGTCCCGCGCCCGCTCGAGGCTGGCGAGGAAGGCCGGGTTGTCGCTCGGCCCGGTGCCGCTGCCGTAGCACTCCAGCACCAGGCCCTGGATACCGCTGCCGAGCAGGCCATCGAGGATCTGTGCACTGATGCCGGGAAACAGCGGCAGCGCCGCGATGTTCGCCAGTTGCTTGGGCTGGTTGTAGTTCAACTGCGCCGGCAACGAGGAGGCTTTGACGCCACCGCCCTGGCGTTCCAGGCGCTTGAACGGGTGACGACCGAAGCTGCGCACCTTCGCGCAACGGGTCGGCGCCAGCAGCTCACCATGGAAGTACAGGTGTACGCCCGGCGCCAGGCCCTGGCCGAGGGCGACCAGCGCGCCGCTGAGGTTTTCCCAGGCGTCGCTGTCGGTCACGCCGGCGGGCAGCATCGAGCCGGTGAAGCAGACCCGCGCATGCAGGCCCAGCAGTTGGAAGCTCATCGCCGCCGCGCTGTAGGCCAGGGTGTCGGTGCCGTGCAGGATCAACACGCTGTCGCAGCCCTGCACGTCCACGGCATCGACCACCGCTTCGCGCAGTTGCTGCCAATAGGCCGGGGTCATGTTGGCGCTGTCGATCAGCGGCGACATTTCCCGGAAGCGCCATTGCGGCACGACGAGTTCGGGTTGGCTGTGCAGGTAGTCGCGCATCCGCGCTTCGAAACCGGATGCCGGGGCCAGGCCGTGGGCGCTGGCCTGCATGCCGATGGTGCCGCCGGTGTAGAGCACCATGACGTGCTGGGCGGCAGGGTAGGTCAAGGAATTCATGGTTGTTCTCCGAGGACGAAAGCGGCAGCTTGGGTCAGCCGCCACAACATAAGGCCGAGCATGACGCCGACCTTAGGTTGTGTCACGCCGGGCGCAGGGGATGCGCCCGGTTTTTTCCAAACAGCTTATTACCGATCAGCGTTGCGCTGCGGCCACGCCAGCAGTCGCGGCGTCAGGCTTGGTAACCGGTGCCGACGGGGTAGCTGGCCATGCGTTGCGGTCCAGGTCCAGGTCCGGGAACTTGCTGGAGTCGAACACAGGTACCTTGATGCCGGCCGAACGCTGGTCATCGTAGTCACGCAGGATGCGCATGCCGACCTTGAACAGCAGGAACAGCGCGATCAGGTTCACGAACGCCAGCAGGGTCATGGTGATGTCGGCGAACGCGAACACGGTGCCGAGGTTTTCGATGGCGCCCCAGAAAATCAGGACCAGGACCAGCGCACGGTAGCCCATCAGGACCTTGCGATTGTCACCCATCATGAAGCGCAGGTTGTTCTCGCCCAGGTAGTAGTTGTAGAGGATCGAGGTGAACACGAACAACGACAGGGCCACGGAGATGAATATCCGGCCCCAGTCACCCACGACGGCCGCCAGGGAGTTCTGGGTCAGGGCAATGCCGTCGCCTTCGAAGCCCGGGGTGTAGAAGCCCGACAGCAGGATCAGCAGCGCGGTGCAGGTGCAGATCACGAAGGTGTCCAGGAACACGCTGAACGCCTGGACCACGCCTTGGGCGACCGGGTGTTCGACCGACGCGACGGCGGCGACGTTAGGCGCACTGCCCAGGCCGGCTTCGTTGGCGAACACGCCACGCTTGACGCCCATGACGATGGCGCTGCCGATCAGGCCGCCGAAGGCTTGGTCCAGACCGAAGGCGCTCTTGACGATAGTCGCCAGCATGCCCGGTACGTGTTCGAACTGCAGCACGATCACGTAGAGGGTCACGGCGATATACGCCAGGGTCTTGACCGGTACCAGCAGGTCGGCAACCTTGGCGATGCGCTTGATTCCGCCGATGAACACCAGGCCCAGCAGCACCGCCAGGCCGAGGCCGGTGTAGGTGGTGTCAAAGCCGAAGGCGTTGTTCAGGGAATGGGTAACCGCGTGGGCTTGCAGGCCGTTGAAGGCGAAGCCGAAGGTGACCAGCAGCAGGAACGCCATGATCATGCCCAACCAGCGTTTCTGCAGGCCGTGCTGGATGTAATAGGACGGGCCGCCACGATACTGGCCTTCGGAGTCGCAGCGCTTGTAGAGCTGGCCGAGGGAGCACTCGAAGAAGCTGCTGGACATACCGACCAGAGCGGTTACCCACATCCAGAACACCGCACCAGGACCGCCGAGGGTCACGGCGATGCCGACACCGGCGATGTTGCCCGCGCCGACACGGCCGGCCAGGCTGAGCATCAGGGCCTGGAAGGAACTGAGCTGGTCAGTGCTGCTTTTCAGGCTGTCACGGAACACCGTGAACATGTGGAAGAAGTGACGGAACTGGACGAAACGCGAGCGGATCGTGAAGTAGCTTCCGAGCCCGACAATGAGCACGATCAGCACTTTCCCTGAGAGGAAGTCGTTGATGACTTCGAGCATGAGTATTCCTCGCTGTTTTTTGTTTAAGCAAATGCTGGCCATTTGGAAACATCGCGTTACATCGGTCGGCGCGCGCCCCGACAGGTGAGGCGAAGTTTCGTCCCGGTCCATTTTCGCGGGTTTGTTATTAGTTCGGTTTTCGCATGTTTAAGGGTTTCGTTGCGGACGACCGCTCATGCGAAGAGGGGCGGCACTATACCTATCAGTGCGGTGCCCGTCTGCACAGTTGTGGTGCGTCCGACGAAGCGGACCCTTTGAAACACCTGGCCTTACGGTCAGGTTCTTGTGGGGGAAAGCCTGCTCGCGTTGGCTGGCGACGCGGTTTACAACGGGCAGCGCGTCGTCGTTTATCGCGAGCAGGTTCCTTCCCACAGGTTCGGTCATCCTTTGCGGCTATCAATTAAAAAAAGGGCTTGGGGAAGATCCCCAAGCCCTCAAAAGGTGAGAGGTGTCTAGTCCCTCGACCTGGTGAGCGGTGGCCGTGTCGATCACGCTTTGAGCGGGACCAGACGCGGAGCAATCATGTTTTCCGGGCGCAGGATGTCGTCGAGCATGGCGTCGTCGAGCAAGCCTTCTTCGCGCACCAGTTCCAGCACGCCGCGGCCACTTTCCAGGGCAACACGGGCGATGCGGGTGGCGTTTTCATAGCCGATGTACGGGTTCAGGGCGGTGACCAGGCCGATCGAGTGCTCGACCAGTTCACGGCAGCGCGCTTCGTTGGCGGTGATGCCGACGATGCAGTGCTCGCGCAGCATGTCCATGGCCCGTTGCAGCAGGCGGATCGAGTCAAAGATCTTGAAGGCGATCAGCGGTTCCATCACGTTCAGTTGCAGTTGGCCGCCTTCGGCCGCGATGGTCAGGGCCAGGTCGTTGCCAATGATCTGGAATGCCACCTGGTTGACCGCTTCCGGGATTACCGGGTTGACCTTGCCGGGCATGATCGAGCTGCCTGGCTGGCGGGCCGGCAGGTTGATTTCGTTGATGCCGGTGCGTGGGCCGCTGGACAGCAGGCGCAGGTCGTTGCAGATCTTCGACAGCTTGACCGCGGTGCGTTTGAGCATGCCGGAGAACAGCACGAAGGCACCCATGTCGGAGGTGGCTTCGATTAGGTCGGCGGCCGGGACCAGCGGCTGGCCGCTGATGGTCGCCAGGCGCTGCACGGCCAGGGCCTGGTAGCGCGGGTCGGCGTTGATGCCGGTGCCGATGGCGGTACCGCCCAGGTTCACTTCGGTGAGCAGTTCAGGCGCCAGGGTTTTCAGGCGCGCCAGGTCTTCGCTCAGGGTGGTGGCGAAGGCGCGGAATTCCTGGCCTAGGGTCATCGGCACGGCGTCTTGCAGCTGCGTGCGGCCCATTTTCAGGACGTGGCTGAATTCTTCACCCTTGGCCGCGAACGCCTGGATCAGGCTGTCGAGGCTGGCCAGCAAGGCGTCGTGACCCAGCAGCAGACCCAGGCGGATCGCGGTCGGGTAGGCGTCGTTGGTGGACTGCGCCATGTTCACGTCGTTGTTGGGGTGCAGGTACTGGTACTCGCCTTTCTGGTGGCCCATGGCCTCCAGCGCGATGTTGGCGATGACTTCGTTGGCATTCATGTTGGTCGACGTGCCGGCGCCGCCCTGAATCATGTCCACCACGAATTCTTCGTGGAAGTCGCCGCGGATCAATCGTGCACAGGCTTCGCTGATGGCGGCGTGCTTGGCTTCGCTGAGCTGGCCCAGTTCGCGGTTGGCGTCAGCGGCAGCCTGTTTGACCATTGCCAGACCGACCACCAGTTTAGGGTAATGCGAGATCGGGACGCCGGAGAGACGGAAGTTGTTCACCGCTCGTAGGGTCTGGATGCCGTAATACGCTTGCGCTGGTACTTCGAGTACGCCAAGCAGGTCTTTTTCTGTGCGGAATGATGCAGCGGAGGACATGACGGAAATCATCTCGATAAGGACCCGGTCTGAGCCGGAACGCTGTGGATCCTAGGCTCTGGGAGAAAATAGGGCCAATGCTGTTAAACACTGGCCTATGCATATTCGGCATAATGCCGGTGTGACGCCGGCGGTGCGGCGAACGTGTGACCTGTTTTGGTGCGTGTAGGGGAGGACGTGATGAATCTTGAAAGCAAAATGGCTTGAGGACTTCAGTGCCCTGGCCGCTACCCGCAGTTTTTCCCAGGCGGCCGAGCGGCGTTTCGTGACGCAGCCGGCGTTCAGCCGACGGATCCGCAGCCTTGAGGCGGCGCTGGGGCTGACCCTGGTCAATCGTTCACGTACGCCCGTCGAGCTGACGGCGGCGGGGCAGTTGTTCCTGGTGACGGCGCGTACGGTGGTGGAGCAGTTGGGTGAAGTGTTGCGCCATTTGCATCACCTGGAAGGCGGGCAGGGCGAAGTCATCCAAGTGGCCGCCGCCCACTCCCTGGCGCTGGGCTTCTTCCCGCGTTGGATCGCGCAACTGCGCAATGAAGGGGATGAACATCGCCACGCGACTGGTGGCGACCAACGTCGGCGACGCCGTCCACGCCTTGCGGGAAGGTGGCTGCGACTTGATGCTGGCCTTCTACGATCCGGATTCAGCCATGCAGATGGACCCGGAGATTTTCCCGTCGCTGCACCTGGGCCAGACCGAAATGCTGCCGGTGTGCGCCGCCGATGCCAACGGCAACCCGCTGTTCGACCTTGAAGGCGAGGCCAGCGTGCCGCTGCTGGCCTACAGCGCCGGGGCCTTCCTGGGGCGTTCGGTCAACCAGTTGCTGCGTCAGCGGGCGCTGCGTTTTACCACGATCTACGAGACGGCCATGGCCGACAGCCTGAAAAGCATGGCCCTGGAAGGCCTGGGCATCGCCTGGGTGCCGCACCTGAGCGTACGTGCCGAACTGGCCCGGGGTGAGCTGGTGATCTGCGGCGGCACGCAATGGCACGTGCCCCTGGAGATCCGCCTGTACCGCTGCGCCCTGGTGCGCAAGGCCAATGTGCGACTGCTGTGGCGCAAGCTCGAAGGCGGCGCGGCGCAGGGTGCCATCGGATCCTGAAAACAACGCAGACCCTTTGTGGGAATGTCACGGATATCAGGCATCACAGAGCCCCTGTGGGAGCGAGCTTGCTCGCGATGACGGACTGACATTCAAAGTTGCATTGACTGACCTGTCGCTATCGCGAGCAAGCTCGCTCCCACAATGGATCAGCGCTATTCCCTCGCTGACCTGCAGGTCAATAAAACCGCCGCTTAACTGCAAACGACAGATGGTCGGCGAAAGTGCGTTTAACGCACCATTTTCGGTATACTGCCCGGCCTTCGGTCGGTTCGCCCGGCCATAATTCGTACAACAAGCCACGCCGGTTTCCTGCGTGGCTTGTTGGTTTTTGACGCGCCTGCGGGCGCCCAGAGAGAAGAGGCACGACGATGAGTGCACTGGTTGGCGTGATCATGGGCTCCAAGTCCGATTGGTCCACCCTTAGCCACACCGCCGATATGCTGGAAAAGCTCGGCATCCCTTACGAGGTGAAAGTGGTCTCCGCCCACCGTACCCCGGACCTGCTGTTCCAGTACGCCGAAGAGGCCGAGGCGCGTGGCATCGAGGTGATCATCGCCGGTGCCGGTGGCGCGGCCCACTTGCCGGGCATGTGCGCGGCCAAGACCCACCTGCCGGTGCTGGGCGTGCCGGTCCAGTCGTCGATGCTCTCGGGCGTCGATTCGTTGCTGTCGATCGTGCAGATGCCAGCCGGCATCCCGGTCGCCACCCTGGCCATCGGCAAGGCCGGCGCGATCAACGCGGCCCTGCTATCGGCGAGCATCCTGGGCGCCAAGCATCCACAATTTCATACCGTGCTGAAAAAAATTCCGCGCTGAGCAGACAGACAGCGTCCTGGACAATCCAGACCCACGCATTGCCTGAGGTTGTTGACGAATGAAGATCGGTGTAATCGGTGGCGGCCAGTTGGGTCGCATGTTGGCCCTGGCAGGTACGCCGCTGGGGATGAACTTCGCTTTCCTGGACCCGGCGCCGGACGCCTGTGCCGCGGCGCTGGGTGAACACCTGCGGGCTGACTATGGCGACCAGGATCACCTGCGCCAATTGGCCGATGAAGTCGACTTGGTGACCTTCGAATTCGAAAGCGTCCCGGCCGAAACCGTGGCCTTCCTGTCCCAGTTCGTCCCGGTCTACCCGAGCGCCGAAGCCTTGCGGATCGCCCGTGACCGCTGGTTCGAAAAGAACATGTTCAAGGACCTGGGCATCCCCACGCCGGCCTTCGCCGACATTCAGTCCCAGGCCGACCTGGACGCCGCCGTCGCCGCCATCGGCCTGCCGGCCGTGCTCAAGACCCGCACCCTGGGTTACGACGGCAAGGGCCAGAAAGTCCTGCGCACGCCTGAAGACGTGGTCGGTACGTTCGCCGAACTCGGCAGCGTGGCCTGCCTGCTGGAAGGTTTCGTGCCGTTCACCGGGGAAGTCTCGCTGATCGCCGTGCGTGCCCGCGACGGTGAGATCCGCTTCTACCCGCTGGTGCACAACACCCACAAGGACGGCATCCTCAAGCTGTCCGTCGCCAGCACCGATCATCCGTTGCAGGCCCTGGCCGAGGATTACTCCAGCCGGGTGCTCAAGCAACTCGACTATGTCGGCGTGATGGCGTTCGAGTTCTTTGAAGTGGACGGTGGCCTCAAGGCCAACGAAATCGCACCTCGGGTCCACAACTCCGGGCACTGGACCACCGAAGGCGCCGAGTGCAGCCAGTTCGAAAACCACCTGCGGGCGGTGGCCGGGCTGCCGCTGGGCTCGACCGCCAAGGTCGGTGAGAGCGCGATGCTCAATTTCATCGGCAAGGTCCCGGACAGCGACAAGGTCCTGGCGATTGCCGACTGTCATTTGCATCACTATGGCAAGGCGTTCAAGGTCGGGCGCAAGGTCGGCCACGCCAACCTGCGCTGCGCAGACCGGGCCACACTGGCCCAGCAGATCATCAAGGTCGAGACGCTGATCGCCGAACAATAATCTGGGACGGCGGTGGAACCATTCGTCGGCTAATCTCTCTCATGGCTAAGTGCCAAAGCCTGACCGGGCTTTGGCTTACTGACTTAACCAGAGGGGAATGCCATGGGAATCATCGGAACCATTTTTATCGGCTTGATCGTTGGCCTGCTGGCGCGCTTCCTGAAACCGGGCGATGACAGCATGGGCTGGATCATGACAATCCTGCTCGGTATCGGCGGTTCGTTGGCAGCCACTTATGGCGGCCAGGCCCTGGGCATCTACCAGGCCGGCCAAGGCGCTGGCTTTATCGGTGCCCTGGTGGGCGCGATCGTGTTGCTGGTGATCTACGGCCTGATCAAAAGAAACTGATCCAAATGCATCAAGGCCCCCTCTGCGTGGCGAGCAGAGGGGGCTAGAATGCTCGGCGTTTCACTTTTCATTCATTGCCGAGCCCTTTCATGCGCCGTCTAGTATTGACCCTTCTTCTGCTGGGCAGTGGCCTGGCCCATGCTGCCGAGCTGCCGGAAACCGACTGGCTCGAACTGATGCCCAAGTCGGACCAGAAAGCCCTCGAGGCCATGCCCGAGATCGACCACAACTCCCCGGAAGCCAACGGCACCTTCACTGAAAAAGGCGGCCTGAAGCAAAGCAAGGGCTTGCCGGCGGTGATGTATTCGACCAAGACCGTGGCGGCGATGAACGACAGGCACATCCGCATTGGCGGTTATCCGGTGCCGCTGGAAACCGACGCCAAGGGCCGCAGCACGCTGTTCTTTCTGGTGCCCTACCCCGGCGCTTGCATCCACGTCCCGCCACCGCCGCCTAACCAATTGGTACTGGTGCGCTATCCCAAGGGCCTGAAGCTGGACGACATCTACACGCCGCTCTGGGTGACGGGCACGCTGAAGATCGAAAAGGTCGACAACGACCTGGCGAGTGCGGCGTATGCGCTGGAGGCGGAGAAGGTTAGGGTGGTGCAGGAGGCGGATTTGTAACAGGCCGCAGATATGGCGTAGATCCAAATGTGGGAGCGGGCTTGCTCGCGAAGGCGGCGTGTCAGTCAAATGAGTATCAACTGATACACCGCCTTCGCGAGCAAGCCCGCTCCCACAAGGGGATTTTCAGTGTGGCCTAGAGCGGCTTGCTGCCGACGCTCACGCCCAAGGTATGGCTGGCCTGCGGCAACAACGTCACCACATCGTCCATCACATTCGCCGTCTCGATGCACAGCATGCGCTGCCAGCCATCGTCGGCCATGTCGCTGAACGCCTTGGCGCGTTCGGTCCAGGGGTTCCAGATCACTGCCGAGCGCGAACCGCTGCTGGTCAGTTCGATCCGACGTTCCCACTGCGGATCAAGGATGCTCAGCTTCGGCGGGGTATTGAGGTAGATACGGTCGGTCTCGCCGGCGAAGTGCAGGTCGCCGGCCTGGGTGACGGTTTTCCAGTCGTCCAGGGTTTCGATATAGCTCAAGCCATCCACCCCTTCGACGTGCACATTGCGCACGTCGCTCACGGCAAAATAGCTGTGCTGCGCCTGGCTGAGACTGACGGTTTCGCTGCCACGGTTATGGCTGGTGAGGCGGATGTGCAGTTGCTCGTCCATCACGATGGCCAGCGTCAGGTCCACCTGATGAGGCCAGCCCGAGAGGCCGTTTTCAGGATAGGGCAGCACGAACTCCACCTTGAGGCTTTCGCCTTCGGCTTCGATGCCCTTCAATTCCCAATCCATGGCCCGCACCAGACCGTGGGCGGTGGCCGGGTCGTTGCTCACGCGCATGGCCTGCACGCTGTCGGGGTTGCGCGTCAGGTTGCCGAACCACGGCCAGCACACCGGCACGCCCGCGCGGATGCTTTTGCCGGCCTTGAACGTGGCCTGGTCGTTGAGCCAGATCAGTGGCGGCTGGCCGTCCACTTGATAACTGAGGATGTGCGCGCCTTGCTGGGCCACCAGCAACTCGGCCTGACCGTGACGGATGCGCCAGGCGTTCAGTTCATCCAGTTTGACCGCTTCGACGTTGGGCGTAGGCATGTTGCAAATCTCGCTCGGTATCAGGGACTGCAATGGACCGCAAAACGGCCGCCGTGTTTAACGGGCGCGCGGCGGAACCGAGCGGGTACGCCCGCTGCCGTCGATGGCGACGAAGACAAAGACCGCCTCGGTCACCTTGCGCCATTCACTGGACAGCGGATCGTCGCTCCAGACCTCGACCATCATCTGGATCGAGCTGCGGCCGATTTCCAGCGCCTGGGTATAGAACGACAACTGCGCACCCACCGCCACCGGCACCAGGAACGCCATGCGATCGATCGCCACAGTGGCTACGCGTCCGCCAGCCACTTTGCTGGCCATGGCGGTGCCGGCCAGGTCCATCTGGGACACCAGCCAACCGCCGAAAATATCGCCGAAGCCGTTGGTCTCGCGAGGGAGCGCGGTAATTTGCAGGGCCAGGTCGCCTTGCGGGATTGGATCTTCTTGTTCGAGCTCTATCATGCCGGGGGTGCCTCTGACCCGTAACGCTGTCTGGTACTTCAGGTGAATAGCCGTCTTTTTAAAAAACGATTCAGCCCGAACATACTGCGTTCGTCACGTTTTTCGTAAAGGCGTGCCAAAGGGAAACTCTGCGAAACCGGCTGGTTCTGGTACTACGTCACCAACGACGTTTTCGCACAGCAACCCCTTACAGAGTACTGCAAGGTTGCGAGTATATCGGGCGATAGACGTCGAGACGACCACTCGGTTCTGATTTCGACTGTCAAATACGCGCCTCTATGTGCTTTTTCGAACAATTTGCTATCGTGCCGAACCTGTCCAGGCCCCAACCCGTGTTGCCAGGGTTGCAGAACCGACTATAAGAGAAGCCCTTGCCAATGACCACTGCGCCTTCGAGCACGGCGACACCCGCACAGCCGGCACGTCCATTGACTCGCAACGATTACAAGACCCTGTCGCTTTCAGCCCTGGGCGGTGCGCTGGAGTTCTACGATTTCATCATTTTCGTGTTCTTTGCCACCGTGGTCGGCAAATTGTTCTTTCCTGCCGAAATGCCTGAATGGCTGCGCCTGATGCAGACCTTCGGCATTTTTGCCGCCGGCTACCTGGCTCGGCCCCTGGGCGGGATCATCATGGCCCACTTCGGCGACCTGCTGGGGCGCAAGAAAATGTTCACCCTGAGCATTTTCATGATGGCTGTGCCGACCCTGATCATGGGCCTGTTGCCCACCTATGCACAGATCGGCATGTGGGCGCCCATCCTGCTGTTGTTGATGCGCGTGATCCAGGGCGCGGCCATCGGCGGGGAAGTGCCGGGCGCTTGGGTATTCGTTTCCGAACACGTTCCGGCACGCCACATCGGCTATGCCTGCGGCACCCTGACCTGCGGCCTGACGGCGGGGATTCTGTTGGGTTCGCTGGTCGCCACGGCCATCAACAGCATTTATACGCCGGTGGAAGTGGCGGATTACGCCTGGCGGATTCCGTTCCTGATGGGCGGTGTGTTTGGCCTGTTTTCGGTGTACCTGCGGCGCTGGCTGCACGAAACCCCGGTATTCGCCGAACTGCAACTGCGCAAGGCCCTGGCCGAGGAAGTGCCGCTGCGGGCCGTGCTGCGTGATCATCGCGGCGCCATCGCCATTTCCATGCTGCTGACCTGGCTGCTGTCGGCCGGCGTCATTGTGGTCATCCTGATGACACCGACCGTGCTGCAGACGGTGTACCACTTCAGCCCGACCGTTGCATTGCAGGCCAACAGCCTGGCGATCGTGTTCCTGAGTTTCGGTTGCATCGGTGCGGGTGTGTTGGCCGACCGTTTCGGTGCCGGCCGGGTGTTTGTCTTCGGCAGCGGTTTGCTGATGATCACGTTCTGGACCTTTTACCACTGCCTGTTCGACCACCCCGAGTGGCTGTTCCCGCTGTATGCCTTGAGTGGCTTGCTGGTGGGCACCATCGGCGCGGTGCCGTATGTCATGGTCAATGCCTTCCCGGCCGTGGTGCGCTTCAGCGGTCTGTCGTTTTCCTACAACCTGGCTTACGCGATCTTCGGCGGGTTGACGCCGATGATCGTGACCTTGCTGTTGAAGGAGAGCTCGATGGGGCCGGCGTATTACGTGGCGGCCATCTGTGGGATCGGGATTGTGGTGGGCGGGTATCTCTGGAAGAAGGGTCGCTAAGGCGGCGCTGCCCACATAAGGCAGGTGTGTTCATTGTGGCGAGGGAGCTTGCTCCCGCTGGGTTGCGCAGCGACCCCCTTTTTTGTGAGTGCTGCGCACTCAAGCGGGAGCAAGCTCCCTCGCCACGGATTAGTCCTCTCTGTAAATGCTCTATCGCCAGGGAATCATCCTGCAAAACTCAATGCTGGCCTTTCATCCAATTGTCATATTTCAGCCATAGAGTGTTCACACGGCTTACCAATACTTGGCCGACTTAACACACCTATCTGCTAGGAGTAAGGCATGAAACTGAAGCGTTTGATGGCGGCAATGACGTTTGTCGCTGCTGGCGTTGCGACTGCCAACGCGGTTGCCGCTGTTGACCCTGCGATCCCGAGCTACACCAAGACCACTGGTGTGTCGGGCAACCTCTCCAGCGTCGGCTCCGATACCCTGGCCAACCTGATGACCTTGTGGGCCGAGAACTACAAGAAAGAATACCCGAACGTAAACATCCAGATTCAAGCCGCCGGTTCCTCCACCGCGCCGCCTGCACTCACCGAAGGCACCGCCAACCTGGGCCCGATGAGCCGCAAGATGAAGGACAACGAACTGCAGGCCTTCGAAACCAAATACGGCTACAAGCCAACCGCTATCCCGGTAGCCGTGGACGCCCTGGCCGTATTCGTGCACAAGGACAACCCCATCAAGCACCTGACCATGGCTCAGGTCGATGCCATTTTCTCCTCGACTCGCCTGTGCGGCGCCAAGGCTGACGTCAAGACCTGGGGCGACCTGGGCGTGACCGGCGACCTGGCCAACAAGCCGGTCCAACTGTTCGGTCGTAACTCGGTGTCTGGCACCTACGGCTACTTCAAGGAAGAAGCCCTGTGCAAAGGCGACTACAAGCCAAACGTCAACGAACAACCCGGTTCGGCTTCGGTTGTGCAGTCGATCAGCAGCTCGCTTAACGGCGTTGGCTATTCGGGTATCGGCTACAAGACCGCCAGCGTGAAAACCGTTGCCCTGGCCAAGAAAGAAGGCGGCGAGTTCATCGAGGACACCGAAGAAAACGCCCTGAACGGCAAGTATCCGCTGTCGCGTTTCCTCTACGTCTACGTCAACAAGGCGCCGAACAAGCCTCTGGCCCCGCTGGAAGCCGAGTTCGTGAAGCTGATCCTGTCCAAGCAAGGCCAGGAAGTTGTGGTCAAGGACGGCTACATCCCACTGCCAGCCAAGGTGGCCGCCAAGGCACTGGCTGACCTGGGTCTGCAAGAAGGCGGCAACGTCGCGAAGCAGTAACACCTGAGCCCGGGCCAACGCCCGGGCTACTGTGGGAGCGAGCTTGCTCGCGATAGCGGTAGGTCTGTCACCGTTGATGTTGGATGGGATGACTTCATCGCGAGCCAGCTCGCTCCCACAGACCAAATTCCTGTCCGCTGCCGGTTTCCACCAGCGGCGGATTTGTTGCGTCACTTCACTGTCATCTTTCTGTCATACAGGATCGCTAGGGTGTGCGCATGAATGATCTGGCCAACTCCACAATGACTACGACTTCCCCTCCCAAGCGCATTGACTTCAATACGCCTGAGCTGCAACGCAAGCGCCGCATCCGTGCGCTCAAGGATCGCCTGACACGCTGGTATGTGCTGGTCGGCGGTCTCGCCGTCCTGGCGGCCATTACCCTGATTTTCTTCTTCCTGGCCTACGTGGTGATGCCCCTGTTCCAGGGCGCGGACCTGAGCGCCAAGGATTCGATTACCCCGGCCTGGATGCAAGATGCCGGCAAACCGCTGATGATCTCTATCGAAGAACAGAACCAAGTGGCCATGCGGGTTTCCGACAAGGGCCAGGCGCTGTTCTACGACCTCGACAGCGGTGCCGAGCTGCGCCGCGTCGACCTGCCGATCCCAGCCGGTGCCAGCGTGACCGCCATTGGCGAGGATCAGCCCGGTAGCCCGTTGGTGGCCATTGGTCTGTCCAACGGTCAGGCCTTGGTGTTCCGTCACACGTATAAGGTCTCCTACCCGGACGGCAAGAAAACCATCTCGCCCGCCATCGAATATCCTTACGGCGAGGCGCCGATCGCGTTGAACGAACAGGGCGTGGCCCTGGAGCATGTCAGCCTCAACGCCACGGATTCGACGCTGCTGCTGGCCGGTTCCAGCGGCGCCCAGCTGCAAGTGTTGTCGCTTACCAGCGAAGAAAACATGATGACCGGTGAAATCACCAGCGAGCAGACGCGTATCGACCTGCCGCAGATGACCGAGCCGGTGAAGAACATCTTCGTCGACCCGCGCCAGCAATGGCTGTATGTGGTCAACGGACGTGCCCAGGCCGATGTATTCAGCCTGCGGGACAAGAGCCTCAACGGTCGTTACAAATTGCTGGAGAACGGCGACGCCCAAGTCACCGCTGCCGCCCAGTTGGTGGGCGGGATCTCGCTGATCGTCGGCGATTCCACGGGCGGCTTGGCCCAGTGGTTCATGGCCCGCGATCCAGACGGCGAATTGCGCTTCAAACAGATTCGTACCTTCCAGATGGGCAGCGCGCCTATCGTCGAGATCAGCGCCGAAGAACGTCGCAAAGGTTTCGTGGCGCTCGACGCCGCCGGCAAGCTGGGGGTGTTCCACAGCACCGCCCACCGCACCCTGTTGGTGGACCAGGTGGTCGACGGCCAGGGCCTGTTCGGCATGTCGCCGCGGGCCAACCGCCTGATCGTTGAACAGGGCGGCAAGTTGCAACCGTTGACGCTGGACAACCCGCACCCGGAAGTGTCGTGGAGCGCGTTGTGGAGCAAGGTCTGGTACGAAAACTACGACGAACCTAAATATGTCTGGCAGTCGACCGCCGCCAACACCGACTTCGAACCCAAGCTGAGCCTCTCGCCGCTGACCTTCGGTACCTTGAAGGCGGCGTTCTACGCGATGCTGCTGGCCGCGCCGCTGGCGGTGGCTGCGGCGATCTACACCGCCTACTTCATGGCTCCGGGCATGCGTCGCAAGGTCAAGCCGGTGATCGAGCTGATGGAAGCGATGCCGACGGTGATCCTTGGCTTCTTCGCCGGCCTGTTCCTGGCGCCGTACGTCGAAGGGCACCTGCCGGGCATCTTCAGCCTGCTGATGTTGTTGCCGATCGGCATCCTGGTCGCCGGTTTCGCCTTCAGCCGCCTGCCGGAATCCATTCGCCTGAGAGTGCCGGACGGCTGGGAAAGCGCCCTGTTGATCCCGGTGATCCTGTTCGTGGGCTGGCTCTCGCTGTACATGAGCCCGTACATGGAAGCCTGGTTCTTTGGCGGCGACATGCGCATGTGGATCTCCCATGACCTGGGCATCACCTACGACCAGCGCAACGCCTTGGTGGTCGGCCTGGCGATGGGATTCGCGGTGATCCCGAACATCTATTCCATCGCCGAAGATGCCGTGTTCAGCGTGCCGCGTGGCCTGACCCTGGGCTCCCTGGCCCTCGGTGCCACGCCGTGGCAGACCATGACCCGCGTGGTGATCCTCACCGCCAGCCCCGGCATCTTCTCGGCGCTGATGATCGGCATGGGCCGTGCGGTGGGCGAGACCATGATCGTGCTGATGGCCACCGGTAACACACCGGTCATGGAAATGAACCTGTTCGAAGGCCTGCGCACCCTGGCGGCCAACGTGGCGGTGGAGATGCCTGAGTCGGAAGTCGGCGGCAGCCATTACCGCGTGCTGTTCCTGTCGGCCTTGGTGTTGCTGTTGTTCACCTTCGTCATGAACACCCTCGCCGAGCTGATCCGTCAGCGTCTGCGCAAGAAATATTCGTCGCTTTAAGAAAGGTAGAAGTCTGTGAAACAGAACTCCCTGAAAGGATGGTTCAAGAGCGGCGCCCCCGGCGTCTGGATCAGCGGTGGCGCGGTGTCCATCGCGGTCATCATGACCATTGGCCTGCTGGCGGTGATCGCCGTGCGCGGCCTGGGCCACTTCTGGCCGGCGGACCTGATCCACGCTAGCTACAACGTGCCAGGCATGCCTGCGCACCTGGTGGTCGGCGAAGTCGTGCAGAAAGAAGAAGTGCCTCGCGAGCGCCTGAAAAGCGCCGGCCTGCCGGTGCCGGACGAAGGCCCCGAGTTCATGACCCGTGAACTGATCAAGGTCGGCAACCGGGACCTGAACGGTACCGACTTCACCTGGATCGTCGGCGATTGGCTGACCAACCAGACCACGCCGCCAGAACTGATGGCCATCGAGCGTCGTGAGTGGGGCAACTTCTACGGCTACCTGGTCAACGTCAAGGAAGGCGGCAAGGTCATCGCCGAAGGCGAGGCCGCCTGGCCGCAACTGCAGGCCCGCGTACAGCGCGTCAATCAGTTGGCCGCCGAGCTCAAGACCCTGGAAAAAGTCGAAATCGGTGCAATCAACGCCGGCCTGGAGCGTGTCCGCCTGCACGGTCGAAAACTGGAACTGGATGGCAAGCTCGACGCTTCGGCCCAGGCCGACCTGGAAAGCGAGCGCGCCGAACTCAACGCCCGCTACAAAGACATCGAAGTACGCCTGGCCGACCTGCATGCGCAGTTCAACCGCGACAGCCTGACGGCCCGCGATGCCAACGGCAAGGAAGTGGAGATCGAAATCGGCAAAGTGGTGCACGCCTACCAGCCAAACGGCATGGGCACGTTCACCAAGATGGGTTTCTACTTCAGCAAGGTCTGGGAATTCCTCAGCGACGACCCCCGTGAAGCCAACACCGAAGGCGGCATCTTCCCGGCGATTTTCGGCACCGTGATGATGACCCTGATCATGGCAATGATCGTGACGCCGTTCGGCGTGCTGGCGGCGGTCTACCTGCGTGAATACGCCCGCCAGGGCCCGATGACCCGCCTGATCCGCATCGCGGTGAACAACTTGGCGGGTGTTCCGGCCATCGTCTACGGTGTGTTCGGCCTGGGCTTCTTCGTCTACGTGCTGGGTGGTTCGGTCGACCGTTTGTTCTTCCCCGAAGCCTTGCCGGCACCGACCTTTGGCACCCCGGGTCTGCTCTGGGCGTCCCTGACCCTGGCGCTGCTGGCGGTGCCGGTAGTGATCGTGGCCACCGAAGAAGGCCTGGCGCGGATCCCGCGGACCGTGCGTGAAGGCTCCCTGGCCCTCGGCGCGACCAAAGCCGAGACCCTGTGGAAAATCGTCCTGCCCATGGCGAGCCCGGCGATGATGACCGGGATGATCCTCGCCGTGGCCCGTGCCGCGGGTGAAGTGGCGCCGTTGATGCTGGTGGGCGTGGTGAAACTGGCCCCATCGCTGCCACTGGACGGTAATTACCCGTACCTGCACCTGGACCAGAAGATCATGCACCTGGGCTTCCATATCTATGACGTCGGCTTCCAGAGCCCGAACGTCGAAGCGGCGCGACCGCTGGTGTACGCCACGGCGCTGCTGCTGGTGCTGGTGATCGCCACGCTCAACCTGTCGGCGGTGTGGATCCGTAACCACCTGCGCGAGAAGTACAAAGCACTGGATAGCTGATTTTCATGTGGGAGCGAGCTTGCTCGCGAAGCTTCTGGCGGCCTTGAGGGCCCCTTCGCGAGCAAGCTCGCTCCCACACTGATCGGCGTTCACTGGAATTTTATGGGGCCGCCACACAGGCGTTCCGAACCGAATTTGTTAGCACAGGGAGCCTCCCATGCAACACGAAACACAGACACACGGCATCAACATGTCGGCCCTGGGCCGCGACAAGCAAAGCCTGGACCTGGCCCAGGAAACCGTCGCCATCGAAGTGCCCGGCCTGAATCTGTTCTACGGCGAAAAGCAGGCGCTGTATGACGTCAGCCTGAACATCCCGAAACAGCGCGTCACCGCGTTCATCGGCCCGTCGGGCTGCGGCAAGTCAACCTTGCTGCGCACCTTCAACCGCATGAACGACCTGGTGGACGGCTGCCGCGTCGAAGGTGAAATCAACCTCTACGGCAACAACATCTACCGCAAGGGCGAAGACGTGGCCGAGCTGCGCCGTCGCGTGGGCATGGTGTTCCAGAAGCCCAACCCGTTCCCGAAAACCATCTACGAGAACGTGGTCTACGGCCTGCGCATCCAGGGCATCAACAAGAAGCGCATCCTCGACGAAGCCGTGGAATGGGCCCTCAAGGGCGCGGCGCTGTGGGACGAGGTCAAGGACCGCCTGCATGAGTCTGCCCTCGGTCTGTCCGGCGGCCAGCAACAACGTCTGGTCATCGCGCGCACCATCGCCGTGGAGCCGGAAGTGCTGTTGCTCGACGAACCCTGCTCGGCCCTGGACCCGATCTCGACGCTGAAAGTCGAAGAGCTGATCTACGAGCTCAAGTCCAAGTTCACCATCGTCATTGTGACCCACAACATGCAACAGGCGGCGCGGGTTTCCGACTACACCGCGTTCATGTACATGGGCAAACTGGTGGAATTCGGCGATACCGATACGCTGTTCACCAATCCGGCGAAGAAACAGACCGAAGACTACATCACCGGTCGTTACGGCTAGTCGAGGCAACTGCATAGCCGCACTGCGCTATCAGGATCAACATTTAACTGCTTGAAGCTTGCAGCTTGAAGCTTGCAACTTTCGCGGAGCGAACAAGATGATTTCGAAGGAAGGCCTTACTCACCACATTTCCGCACAGTTCAATGCCGAGCTGGAGGAAGTGCGCAGTCACTTGCTGGCCATGGGCGGGCTGGTGGAAAAGCAGGTCAACGACGCGGTGACCGCGCTGATCGAGGCCGACTCCGGCCTGGCCCAGCAGGTGCGCGAAATCGATGACCAGATCAACCAGATGGAACGCAATATCGACGAGGAGTGCCTGCGTATCCTGGCCCGTCGTCAGCCGGCCGCGTCCGACCTGCGGTTGATCATCAGCATTTCCAAGTCGGTGATCGATCTTGAGCGGATCGGCGACGAAGCCACCAAGATCGCCCGTCGTGCCATTCAGTTGTGCGAAGAGGGCGAGGCGCCGCGCGGTTACGTCGAGGTTCGCCACATTGGCGACCAGGTGCGCAACATGGTCCGCGACGCACTGGATGCCTTCGCCCGCTTCGACGCCGACCTGGCGTTGTCGGTGGCCCAGTACGACAAGATCATTGACCGCGAATACAAGACCGCCCTGCGCGAGCTGGCGACCTACATGATGGAAGACCCGCGCTCCATCTCCCGGGTGTTGAGCATTATCTGGGTGCTGCGTTCTCTGGAGCGTATCGGCGATCATGCGCGCAACATCTCGGAACTTGTCATCTACCTGGTGCGCGGTACCGATGTGCGCCATATGGGCCTCAAGCGGATGAAGGAAGAAGTTGAGGGTACCCCGTCCGAAACTGCTAATGTTCCGGGTGAAACTGACGATAAGTAAGATTGCCAAGAAAAGCGCCCGGCCTTCTGGCCGGGCTTTTTTTTGGGTTTTTTTTAATCGAAAGCAGCACCCCGCGAACGAAAAGTCCCGGCGTGACTGAAGGTTTTTTGGCAATGTGCCATCAGTAAAAGCGGTATGCTTGCCGGGATTTTTTAGAGGTGTATCTGGATGAGTAAGGTCAGTGTGTTGGTCGTGGACGATGCTTCGTTCATTCGTGACCTGGTGAAGAAGTGCCTGCGCAACTACTTCCCGGGCGTGCGTATCGAAGACGCGGTGAACGGCAAGAAAGCCCAGGCCCTACTGGCTCGCGAGGCGTTCGATCTGGTGTTGTGCGATTGGGAAATGCCGGAGATGTCCGGCCTGGAACTGCTGACCTGGTGCCGCCAGCAGGACAACCTCAAGGGTATGCCGTTCGTGATGGTCACCAGCCGTGGCGACAAGGAAAACGTGGTCCAGGCGATCCAGGCCGGCGTTTCCGGCTACGTCAGCAAGCCGTTCACCAACGAACAGTTGCTGACCAAGGTCAAGCAGGCCCTGCACAAGGTCGGCAAGCTCGACACGCTGATGAACAGTGCCCCGACCAAGATGAACTCGGCGTTCGGCAATGATTCCCTCAGCGCCCTGACGGGCGGCAAGACTCCGGTGGCGGCTGTTGCTTCGGCGCCCGCGGCGAATCCTTTTACCAAGCCGGCCGCCGCTCCCGCTCCTGCAGCCGCTGCTGCCCCGGCCCGTGGCTTGCTCAACAGCCCACCGGTCAAGGCGCCTGTAGCCGCGGCTTCGGCGACCAACCGTGGCCAAGGCCAGTTGCGCCTGTCCAGCGGCACCCAGCAATGCGTGATCAAGGCCCTGAGCCTCAAGGAAGCGCTGCTGGTGGTCAAGCGCAGCGACGCCCTGCCACAAGTGCTCGAAAGCGCGGTGCTGGACATGGAACAGGGCGACAACGCCGAAACCGCACGTCTGAACGGCTACCTGCACGCCATCGTCGCCCATGAGCAGACGCCTGACAGCGAATGGCTGCAACTGACGTTCCGCTTCGTTGACAAAGACCCGCAGAAACTCGACTACATCTCCCGCCTGATCGCCCGCGGCACCGCGCAGAAACACTTCGTGCCAGGCGCCTGATACGGCGGTGCCTTTGAGTCCGCTATCGCGAGCAAGCTCGCTCCCACAGTTGATCTTCAGTGGTCATTGAATCTGCGTTCACCGTAGATCCAATGTGGGAGCGAGCTTGCTCGCGATGGGGCCATCAGCTTCGGCATCTCGCCAACCCATTTTGAAACATCCGTCGACTACGCTGGTCCATCCCAGCTGCTAGGCTGCTGTTCAGGCCTTCCTTTTTCGACAGAACTTTTGCCCATGCTCGCGCCCCTGTTGTACGCCTGCGCTCTTGTCCTGGTCTCCACCTCGGCCGTGGCCATGACGATCTATAAATCCACCGACGCCAATGGCGTGGTGTCCTGCAGTGACCGTCCCAGTAGGGGCGCCCAAGTGTTCGTGTTCCGTGACCGCATGGTTGAACGCCTGGAGCGGCAGGTGTTTCTCGATATCAAGAAACAGAACGGCGCTGATGCGGTGTTCGTGCGCAATGACCTATACGCGCCGGTGGAGATCGAGTTGAGTTTCGCCGGGCTGCGCAACGTCAGCGGTGCGCCGAGCCGACCGATTCGTCGGGTGCTGCCGGCGCGCAGCAACCTGCGCCTGGCGCTGCTCACGGCCGCCCGACCCGGCAGGCCGTTGGTGTATACCCCTCGGTTCGAATATTCCCTGGGCGACCCGGCCGGTGCGGCGCAGGCCTATCGCTACCCGTTGCCTTGGCGTGGCGGGCCGTTCCGGCTGAGCCAGGGAGCCAACGGCCAATACAGCCATTACGGCCCGAAGAACCGCTACGCCATGGACATCGCCATGCCCGTCGGCACGCCGATCATCGCCGCGCGGGGTGGCGTGGTCATCAAGACCGAAAATGCGCAGACCGGCCGCGGGGACGACCCTGCGGGCAATTTCGTGCGGGTGCTGCACGACGACGGCACCATGGGCGTCTACCTGCACCTGCAGAAAGGCTCGGTGAGCGTACGGGAAGGGCAGCGGGTCGGTGTGGGCACGCCGTTGGCGTTGTCGGGCAATACCGGCAACAGCTCAGGCCCGCACCTGCATTTCGTGGTGCAGCGCAATACCGGGTTGGGGCTGGTGTCGATTCCCTACCAGTTCAATCAGCCAGTGGGCGACTTGCCCAACTTTGCGTTGGGCAAGCAATAGCGCCGAGGCGTGATGAAGGTGCATTTGTGGTGGAGGGATTTATCTGTGGGAGCAAGGCTTGCCCGCGATGAAAGCGCCGCGGTCTTTCAGAAATCGAGTCGCCTGTATCGCGAGCAAGCTTTGCTCCCACAGCTTTTCCACCGGCTCGCCGGAACGGGTTGACCCTCAATCGAGCATCAACACCTTCGCCAGGATGATCTTCGGCCCTTTCATCTTCTTGATGATGATCCGCAGGCCTTCGACTTCCAGCACTTCTTCCTCTTCCGGCACGCGCTTGAGGGTTTCATAGACCAGGCCGGCCAGGGTTTCGGCTTCGATGTGGTCCAGGTCGATCCCCAGCAGGCGCTCGACCTTGAACAGTGGCGTGTCGCCGCGTACCAGCAGCTTGCCCGGCTGGTAGGCCAGGATCCCGCGCTCGGCCTTGCGGTGTTCGTCCTGGATGTCGCCCACCAGCACTTCCAGCACGTCTTCCATGGTCAGGTAGCCGATGATGTTGCCGTCGGCTTCCTCGACCACGGCGAAGTGCGAGCCGCCCTTGCGGAACTGCTCCAGCAACTGCGACAGCGGCATGTGCCGCGACACCCGTTCCAGCGGCCGGGTCAGTTCGGCCAGGTTGAACGACTCGGGAATGTGGTCCAGGGCCGCCAGTTCCAGCAGCAGGTCCTTGATGTGCAGCAGGCCGACGAACTCTTGGCGCTCGCTGTCGTACACAGGATAACGGCTGAACTTGTGGCGACGGAACATCGCCAGGATTTCCTTGAGCGGCGCGTTGAACTCCAACGTCACCAGATCTTCCCGGGAGTTGGCCCAGTCCACCACTTCCAGTTCGCCCATTTCCACGGCCGAGGCCAGCACGCGCATGCCCTGGTCGCTCGGGTCCTGACCACGGCTGGAGTGCAGGATCAGCTTCAGTTCTTCACGGCTGTAATGGTGTTCGTGATGGGGCCCGGGCTCGCCTTGGCCGGCGATGCGCAAGATGGCGTTGGCGCTGGCGTTGAGCAGGTAGATCGCCGGGTACATGGCCCAGTAGAACAGGTACAGCGGCACGGCGGTCCACAGCGACAGCAGCTCGGGTTTGCGAATGGCCCAGGATTTGGGCGCCAGTTCACCGACCACGATGTGCAGATACGAAATGATGAAGAACGCGGTGAAGAACGACACGCCCTTGATTACTTCCGGCGACTGCACGCCGACCGCGCCCAGCAACGGCTCGAGGATGTGGGCGAACGCTGGCTCACCGACCCAGCCCAGGCCCAGGGACGCCAGGGTGATGCCCAACTGGCACGCCGACAGGTAGGCGTCGAGCTGGCTGTGGACGGTGCGCAGGATATGCCCGCGCCAGCCGTTCTGCTCGGCAATGGCCTCGACCCGGGTCGAGCGCAGCTTGACCATGGCGAATTCGGCCGCAACGAAAAAGCCGTTGAGCAAAACCAGGATCAGAGCAAAAAGAATCATGCCAAATTCGGCGAAGAGTGTAACGAGGGACAAGCCAGGGGAAGGGTCCATGATGGGGTTTTGCGGGTTCCGAATAGTCGTGGGAGTTGGAAATGGGCGCCCGAAGAGGCAGGCGCAAGTCAGTCAATGTAGCGGCTGACTCGGCGATTGCCTAGGGGGTGTGCTCAATCAGCGGGGCGGGCGAGGCGTGCTCGAACCACCTGGGCCGGGGCGAAATGGCAGGTAAAGGTGCTGCCATGGCCGGGTACGCTGCTGATTTCCATGCGGGCACGATGGCGCAGCAGGACGTGTTTAACGATCGCCAGACCCAGCCCGGTGCCCCCGGTGTTGGAGTTGCGGCTGGAGTCGACGCGGTAGAAGCGTTCGGTCAGGCGCGGCAGGTGCTTGCTGTCGATACCGATGCCTGAATCGCGCACGCTCAGGTGCGCGCCTTGTTCATCGCCCCACCAGCGCACATGGATCCGACCTTGCTCCGGCGTGTACTTGACCGCGTTGAACACCAGGTTGGAAAACGCACTGCGCAGTTCCGCCTCGCTGCCTTTGAGCTGCACGGCCGGGTCGGCTTCCAGGGTGATGGTCTGCTGCTTGGAGCCGGACAGTTCCTGAGCATCTTCGGCAATGGTCTGCAGCAGGTCCTCGATGTGCACCGGTTGGTTGTCCGACGGGTAGTCGGTGGCTTCCAGCTTCGCCAGCAGCAACAAGTCGTTGAGCAGGGTCTGCATGCGCCCGCTTTGCTGGTGCATCTGTTGCAAGGCCCGGCTCCAGCGCGGGTTCACCTCCTCGACGTTGTCGAGCAAGGTTTCCAGGTAACCGCAGATCACCGTCAACCGCGTGCGCAGTTCGTGGGAAACGTTGGCGATGAAATCCTTGCGCATCTGTTCCAGTTGATGGATACGCGTGACATCGCGCACCAGCATCAAGTGCTCGTTGTTGCCGTAGCGGGTGATGTACAACTGGATGCGCAGCCGATCATTGGTGGGCGAAGGAATCTCCAGCGGCTCGGCATAATTGGCTTGCTCGAAATATTCCTTGAAGCGCGGATGACGCACCAGGTTGGTCACCGGCTGGCCGCTGTCCTGGGGCGTCTTGAGGCCCAGCAGGGTCTCGGCAGCGCGGTTCCACCACTCCAGGTTGCCGTCGCTGTCGAGCATGATCACCGCGTCTTTCAGCGCGGCGGTGGATTCCTGGACCCGGTCGATCACCGCCTGCAGGCGTCCGCGAACGCGCTGGTCGCGCCGTTGCAGGTGGTAGATGCTGTCGAACACCTCACCCCACAGGCCATAGCCGTCGGGCGGGGCTTCGTCGGGTTGGTGCAGGCGCAGCCATTCATGCAGGCGCAGCAGTTGCTTGAGTGTCCAGGCCAGGTAAAGCCCCAGCCCCGCCGCCAGGCTCCAGCCGTAATAACCGCTGATCAGGCCGATCAGCAAACAACCGGTCACCAGCAACAACATGTGGCGAATCAGGGTGCCATGCCAGTTTTGATTCACGTGACGCGCGTCCTTGTCAGCTTGTCGGGCGGTAAGGGCTCGGATCAGGCCTTTGTCGAAAAACGATAACCGGTGCCGCGCACGGTTTGTACCAGATTTTCATAGGCATCGCCGAGAGCCTTGCGCAGGCGCCGGATATGCACGTCCACGGTGCGTTCCTCGACGTAGACGTTGCCACCCCAGACCTGGTCCAACAGTTGGCCGCGGGTGTAGGCACGTTCCTGGTGGGTCATGAAGAACTGCAGCAGGCGGTATTCGGTCGGGCCCATCTCGGCGGGTTTGCCGTCGATGGTCACGCGGTGGCTGATCGGGTCGAGCAGCAGGCCACCGACTTCAATCGGCGCTTCACCATCGGTCGGCCCGGCGCGTCGCAGCACGGCTTTCAGGCGCGCCACCAGCTCTCGCGGGGAGAACGGCTTGGTGATGTAGTCGTCGGCGCCGACTTCCAGGCCCTGGATCTTGTTGTCCTCTTCACCCTTGGCGGTGAGCATGATGATCGGAATATCACCGGTCAACTCGTCGCGCTTGAGGCGTCGCGCCAGTTCGATGCCTGACGTGCCGGGCAGCATCCAGTCCAGCAGGATCAGGTCGGGCTTGCGGTCGACGATGATGGCGTGGGCCTGTTGAGAGTTTTCTGCTTCCATGCAGTCATAGCCGGCCATCTCCAACGCAACGGCGATCATCTCGCGGATGGGTGCCTCGTCGTCGACGATCAGAATGCTCCTGCCAACCATGGGGTAATCCTCTTGTCATTTAACTGTCTTGCGCCGCATTAGATAACGGAATTATTGCAGTCGTGTGACAGATATTTCGTAATCCGGCAGCGAAGGGGATCCTGGGCTACGCTTTTCAGTCCGAATCCTGACAACCACAAAAGAAGGTTTCCATGAATTACTTCACCCAATCCATCCAGGCACTGGCGGTAACGGCTGCCCTGGCGCTGCCGGCATTGGCGTTCGCGGCTGAACCGGCGATGAAAGAAGGCGGCGTGTGGACCGATCACCACGGCATGACTTTGTATACGTTTGACAAGGACAAAGGCACCGAATCAGCGTGCTATGACCAATGTGCGAAGAACTGGCCACCGCTCAAGGTTGAAGGCGCAGCCAAGCCTACGGGCGACTGGACCGTGATCGAACGTAAAGACGATGCGAAGCAGCAGTGGGCCTACAAGGGCAAACCGCTGTATACCTACATTGAAGACAAGAAGGCGGGCGATAAGAATGGTGACGGCAAAGGAGGCGTCTGGCACGTCGCCAAGTAGAATTGACAGACTTCACCAAGGTGAACGCAGATCATTTGTGGCGAGGGGATTGATGTGGGAGCAAGGCTTGCCCGCGATGAAGGCGCTGCGGTCTTTCAGAAATCGAGGCGCCTGGTTCGCGAGCAAGCTTTGCTCCCACAGCAAACGGGGATAAATCCCCTCGCCACACGTTAACGGCTTGGAGACCGGTGGCCTCAGCGCAACGCGTAATCCAGCACAATCCCCACGAAAATCGCCAAGCCAGCCCAGTGGTTGTGCAGGAATGCCTGGAAGCAGCGCATCCGGTCCCTGCCACGGGTGTACCAGAACTCCCAGGCGAAGCACGCGGCAGCGGCCACCAGCCCCAGGTGGAACCAGCCGCCCAGCTGGAACTTCGACCCGGCCAACAGCAGGCAGCCCAAGGCCAAGCCTTGCAGCGTCAGGATGATCGCCCGGTCGGCATCGCCAAACAGGATCGCCGTGGATTTCACGCCGATACGTAGGTCATCGTCCCGGTCGGTCATCGCGTAATAGGTGTCGTAGCCCACCGTCCACAGCAGGTTGGCGATGTACAGCAGCCACGCGGCCGCCGGCAGATGACCGGTTTCGGCGGTGAACGCCATCGGCATGCCCCAGGAGAACGCCGCGCCCAATACCACTTGCGGGTAATAGGTATAGCGCTTCATGAACGGGTAGCT
This sequence comes from Pseudomonas beijingensis, assembly GCF_030687295.1. Classification (NCBI taxonomy): domain Bacteria; kingdom Pseudomonadati; phylum Pseudomonadota; class Gammaproteobacteria; order Pseudomonadales; family Pseudomonadaceae; genus Pseudomonas; species Pseudomonas beijingensis. The sequence goes on from NZ_CP117425.1 coordinate 144,424, forward strand.
GAACGCCAGCGCCAGACCACCGAGGGACAACAGGATGGTCGGGGCGTTGGTGCACAGCACCAGCAAGAAGCTCACGCTCATCAGCACGGCGAAGAACACCAGCGCTTCTTTCGAACTGATCTTGCCGCTCACCAGTGGGCGCTGCTCGGTGCGTTTGACGTGGCCGTCCACCTTGCGGTCGGCCCAGTCATTGATTACACAGCCGCCGGCGCGGGTCAGCACCACGCCGAGGACGAAAATCACCACGTTGGCGACGGACGGCGAGCCTTCACCGGCAATCCACAACGCCCACAACGTCGGCCACAGCAGCAGGTAAATGCCGATGGGCTTGTCCATGCGGGTCAATTGCACGAAGTCCCACGCCCGTGGATTCAGGCGATTCAAGGATTTGAGCAGTTGCACGTACATCAAAAATTCTCCGAATAGGCGCGGGCGACGGTCCACAAGCGGGGCAGGAAGATTTCCGCCACCAGCACGCTCAACGCACCGCGATCGAAACGTGAACGGCGACCCCATAGCCCGCTGGCGCGGACGTCTTCCGGCAACCCGGCCTCGGGGTAATGGCAAACCTCGATGGCCCGGCGCTGGAAAGCCTGGTCGCAAAACAGCAATTCGCCCAGGGAGCGGCTGCCCAGCTCGTCCATCTGCAAGCCGTCACCCTGCAAGGCGCTGCGCGCCGCCACGCTGCGGGCGAACACCCAAGGCTGGTCGCGGCCGCGCAGATACACCTCGCGTACCCAGCCCTCGCTGCCCTCGGCCAGGTCCAGGGCGGCACATTCGTCGGCGCGCAAGGGCTGCCAACCTTCGAACAATGGCGTCACGCTGAAATGCCCGTCCGACAGGCGCGTGAGACGCCGGGTCAGGGAGCCTTCGTCGAACAGCCAGTCGAGTACAGCCGCATCGGGGCGGGGCGACAGCAGGTGCTGGGGTAGCCATTGGAGTGTAGGAAATATCGAATTTGTATGCGGCACAGAGGTCTTGAATGGCAGCAAAGGAGGTCGCGAGCTTACCATGCCGGTCACTGGTTTTGATTGGCCCGGCCGGCTGCCTTGCTGATCGTGCTTGCATCTGTTGCAGCCGATCAGTACAAAACGGCCCTGAGCCGGAAAATACCGGCCAAGGCCTGATATCACGAGGAAGTATTGGAATGAAGAAGTGGCAATGTATCGTCTGCGGCCTGATCTACAACGAAGCTGACGGTTGGCCGGATGATGGCATCGCACCCGGTACTCGCTGGGAAGACGTACCGGCAGATTGGCTGTGCCCGGACTGTGGTGTTGGCAAAATGGATTTCGAAATGATCGAAATCAACTGATCGTTTCATCAAATGGAGAGCAACATGAGTGCACCTGTCGTCATCGTCGGTACTGGGCTGGCCGGTTATAACTTGGCCCGGGAGTTTCGCAAGCTCGACAGCGAAACCCCGTTGCTGCTGATCACCGCGGACGACGGTCGCTCGTATTCCAAGCCGATGCTCTCCACCGGCTTTGGCAAGAACAAAGACGCCGACGGCCTGAGCATGGCCGAGCCGGGGGCCATGGCCGAGCAACTCAAGGCCGAAGTGCGCACCCACACCCGCATCAGCGGCATCGATCCGGGCCACAAACGGCTGTGGATCGGCGAAGAGGCGGTGAGCTACCGCGACCTGGTCCTGGCCTGGGGCGCCGAAGCCGTGCGTGTGCCGGTACAGGGCGATGCGGCGAACCTGATCTTTCCCATCAACGACCTGGAAGACTACGCACGCTTCAGGGTCGCGGCGGCTGGCAAGCACCGGGTGTTGCTGCTGGGCGCCGGCCTGATTGGCTGCGAGTTCGCCAATGACCTGAGCCTGGGCGGCTACGAAGTGCAACTGGTGGCGCCGTGCGAGCAAGTCATGCCGACGCTGTTGCACCCGGCCGCTGCGGCAGCGGTCCAGGCCGGACTGGAAAGCCTCGGTGCGCGCTTCCACCTGGGCCCCGTGCTCAACCGCTTGCAGAAGGTCGCCGACGGGCTGGAGGCGCACCTGTCCGATGGCCAGGTGATCGCCTGCGACCTGGTGGTCTCGGCCATCGGCCTGCGTCCGCGCATCGACCTGGCAGCCGCCGCCGGTCTGGTGGTCAACCGCGGCGTCGTGGTCGACCGTCACCTGAAGAGACCTCCCACGCCAACATCTACGCCCTGGGCGACTGCGCGGAGGTCGACGGCTTGAACCTGCTGTATGTCATGCCGCTGATGAGCTGCGCTCGTGCCCTGGCTCAAACCCTGGCCGGCAACCCGACAGCCGTCAGCTACGGCCCCATGCCGATTACCGTAAAAACCCCGGTGTGCCCCCTGGTGGTGTCGCCGCCACCGCGAGGCAGCGAGGGTGTGTGGAGCGTCGAAGGGCAGGGCGCGGACATCAAGGCGCTGTGCCGCGATGCTCAAGGCAAACCTGTTGGGCTACGCCCTGACAGGCACGGCGGTGATGGAAAAACTGGCGCTGAACAAGGAGCTTCCAGCCCTGCTGGCGTAAATACTGGTCGTTCTGTCGCAAAAACCCTACTTTTGGTCCCACAAAGGTCGCCCGGCCACTGGCGCGGTTTTCGGCACCGTGCCATCCTCACTTCCGTCTGCCGCAGAGTAGAGCCTGCGGCGCCTTAGGGGCTGTTCCAAAGAGGACAGCACGGACATAACAACAAAAAAACCGTCAAAGGGGCTTCATTCATGCGTAAACCAGAACTCGCCGCCGCTATCGCGGAAAAAGCAGACCTCACCAAAGAACAAGCCAACCGCGTCCTCAACGCCGTCCTCGAAGAAATCACCGGCGCCCTGCACCGCAAGGACAGCGTTACCCTGGTGGGCTTCGGTACTTTCCTGCAACGCCACCGCGGCGCCCGCACGGGCAAGAACCCACAGACCGGTGAGCCGGTGAAGATCAAGGCCAGCAACACCGTTGCCTTCAAACCAGGCAAGTTCTTGAAAGACAGCGTTAACCCATAATTGCTACGAGTACCTCGGCCAGGGGGAAGAAAGCGGCAATCAAAAGGGCATATCGATGAATCGGTATGCCCTTTTTTGTGTGGGGTTGCAGGCTGTGGCCAAGCATCCAATGTAGGAGTGAGCTTGCTCCCGATAGCGGTGGGTCAGCTCCTTCAAGGGAGTCGGTACTGTCGTCATCGCGAGCAAGCTCGCTCCCACATTGGAACTGCGTCAAGCCTGATGGCATGCATAGCGACGAACAAGTGTGGGAGCGAGCTTGCTCGCGATGACGTCCGCTTAGTCAGCAGAACTCTTCGGCTCCGCCAATGCCTTCAAGGCCGCCTTGCGCTCGCCGACCGGTAATTTGCCCAGCTTTTCCACCGCTGCATAAAACCCAACCCAATCACCGCCCTCGCGCTTGAACAACGTCGCAAACGCCGGCACCCACTGGCTATACAGCCCGAACGGTAATAATCGCGCATTGTTCAGTGGCGCGTAGACCCAGGAATCGTAGTATTTGTCGCCTGCCCACTGGGTGTCGCGCATTCGCACATAGTCGGCACGCAGGCGCTCGAATTCTGCTGCCTTGCGTTGGCGCATCTGTTCGGCCGGCAGGGGTTGGGTATAGAGCTGTTCCAGGCGCTGACGGGTGTCGAGGATCAGTTGAATGAATTGGTCGCGCTGGCGCCCCCGTTTGCTGTTATCCGGCCCCAGCCCACGGCTGGCGCGCCATTGCCGGGTGCCTTCCTGTTCGACGAAGGTGGCGAAGGACTCGTTGAATTCGGTGTCGTCCTTTACATAAAACCGTTGGTGCGCCAGTTCATGAAAGATCAGCGTCGCCAGGCGTTCATCGCCCCAATGCATCATCGAGCTCAGGATCGGATCGTTGAACCAGCCCAGCGTCGAATAGGCCTCTACACCGCCAATCGCCACGTCCATACCCTGCAAGCGCTGCAACGCGGCCTCGCCACGGGCGGCGCCCTGGCTGTAATAACCGCGATAAGCCACGCAACCGGCAATGGGAAAACAATGATTGTGCGGCGTCAGGGAAAACTCTGGCGTGGCAAAGACATTCCAGACTACGAACGGCCGGCCAATGTCCGCGTACAGGCGATAGCTTTGATTGTCCGGTAAATGCAGGTGATCACTGGCGAACGCCCGCGCCTCGCGCGCCTGGGCCAAGTGCGCCTTCAGTTGGGGATCGCGAGCGGGGTCGGCAATGACCTGGTCGATAGGCTCTCGGGCCTGCAACAACCGCAGTTGCCCGCCGACGAGCTGGCTGTAATAACCGGCGCTGGTGCAACCGTTCAGTAACAAAAGCAGGAGGCCTGGAAACAAAATCTGGAAAACACGGTCGAGTAACCGATGGCTTGAACGCGGCCTGATCAATTGGAATCACCCTGGGAAGTCTGCCCACAAGACTATCTCGCTTGCCTGGAGCTTCGCTATGCGCGTGTTGATGCTGACGAGTGGCCTGTTGTTGCTCACCGGTTGTGCCGGCTTGCCTGACCCCGATCCCTCTCAAGCGTGGATCGACCTGGGAAACCAGCAGGACACCGCGCTACAAGCGCTGGAAGTCGATGACAAGATGTCCATTGACCGGCGTTATTTCGAAGTGCAACCCGGCAGCCATGAGCTGACGGTGCGCTACCAGTTTGCCGTCGAACCCGGCAACATCGGTCCGGATGCCGAGCCACTGTGGCGTGATTGCCGGTTGAACGTGAAATTCAAGGATTTCAACGCCGGACAACGTTACCAACTGCAAGCCGGCAACATTGGTTTCCGGCCGTGGGCCAAGCTTTACGATCAGCAGCGCAAGGTAGTGGGGCAAGGTACACCGGCGGGCTGCCAACAAACGTGATTGGCGCTATGCTCAGCGCCTGATCTTCAGGAAACTCACCATGCGCTTACCTTTACTGTTACTGGCCCTGGTCTCCATGAGCGGATGCGCAACGAGCCCGCTGCCCCAGGTCGACCCGAACATGGCTTGGATTGATTTCGCCACCCCCATGCCTGGCGGTAAAGTACTGATGGCTGAAAGCCTGGACGGCCAGCGATTGCGCGACGGGCGGTTCTTTCAGGTGTCGCCGGGCAGCCACGAACTGAAAGTACGCTTCGACTTCGAGGTGTTCAGCGGTGGCGGGTTGGGTATGCAAGCCGAACCGCAAGAGCGACTGTGCTACATGCTCGTGCGTTACGACCATTTCGAGGCCGGCCAACGCTATCGGCTGGAGGCTCGCAACCTGGCGTTCACGCCGAGCGCCCGGCTCTATGACGCCAAGCGTCAAATCGTGGCCGAGGAGCGACAAGTCAATTGCGTTCCGTAAAGCGCCCTAGCGATCGTTCTTTTGGTAGATGATCTTCTTCGTGCCGTTTTCGCAACTGCCCACCACCATGTTCTGGTCGTGGACTTCGTCATTCGTGACGATTTCCAGGGTGTAGGACGACACGTTATTGGCCTGGATCTTCGCTTCGATTTCCATTTTCAGCTCTTCACAGGATTTAGGGGCTGCAAGGGCCCATGCAGCGAATGCGCAGCCGATGACCACCAGGGCTGATCGTTTCATGTTCGAATTCCTCATGGCAGCGCGCACTGCCTGTGCGCTGAAACTGCGGGCTACATTCGATCATAATTGCGCCAGGGTAAACAGCTCGACCGCATTCAATAAAATCGCAGCCTTCGGCAGCGCCTGCAAAGGCTGCGATCCTTTCATGCGTCAGCTCACCAGCGTCGCATCCAGGGTGATCTTGGCATTCAATACTTTGGAAACCGGGCAACCTTCCTTGGCCTTGTTACTCAGTTCCTCGAATTGTGCCTGGGTGGCACCGGGGATTTTTGCCTTGAGCACCAGCTTGACCGCGGTGATCGCAAAACCGCCCTCGACCTGGTCCAAGGTTACTTCGGCGTTGGTGTCGATGCTGTCGGCCTTGAACCCGGCGTCGCCGAGGATCATCGAAAAGGCCATGGAAAAGCAGCCGGCATGGGCCGCGCCGATCAATTCTTCCGGGTTGGTGCCCTTGCCGCCTTCGAATCGGGCCTTGAAGCCATAGGGCGCTTCGCGCAACACACCGGTTTCCGTGGAGATGGAGCCGATACCGGTTTTCAGGTCACCTTCCCAATGAGCCGATGCTTTCTTGATGATAGCCATGTCTGCCTCCTCAATATCCGGCGCGAGGTTCGCGCCTGGTGTTTTTCGTTGTCAGGGTTGTGAGGATAGACCGCCCGATAAAGTTCATCCTGTCGATTAGCCGACCGATTTAGTAGGAAAATTCGTTGCTGCTATTGAAACTCGGGTATATGCCCACATTGCATGGAACACACCTATAGAAACGGCAGGCTTTTGCCCGTAGGAAAAAGCCCGGAACGCCGTTGGAGATCCCGGCACATGAAACAGCTGTCCGACGTGAAATTCTCAACCCTCGACCTGGTGCCTGTGCGCGCCGATGGCAATGCCGCCCAATCCCTGCGCAACTCCTTGGATCTGGCGCAGCACGTGGAAAAATACGGCTACACCCGCTTCTGGGTGGCCGAACACCACAACATGGACGGTATTGCCAGTTCGGCGACGGCGGTGTTGCTGGGCTATCTGGCGGGAGGTACTTCGACCATTCGCGTCGGCTCCGGCGGCGTCATGCTGCCCAATCACGCGCCGTTGATCATCGCCGAACAGTTCGGCACGCTGGAGAGCCTCTACCCCGGTCGAATCGATTTGGGGTTGGGTCGTGCGCCAGGTTCCGACCAGATGACCGCCCGGGCGCTGCGTCGCGAGCGCTCCGGCAGTGCGGACGATTTCCCCGAAGACGTGGCCGAACTGATGCGCTACCTGGGCCCGCGCACCCCGGATCAACGCATCATCGCCATGCCCGGCACCGGGACCAAAGTGCCTGTATGGCTGCTGGGTTCGAGCCTGTTCAGTGCGCAATTGGCCGGTGAACGCGGTTTGCCCTACGCATTCGCCTCCCATTTCGCTCCGCGCTTCATGCACGAGGCAATTCGCATCTACCGCAACCACTTCAAACCGTCGGCGGTGCTCGACAAGCCTTATGTGATGCTCGGTGTGCCGCTGGTGGCGGCGGATACCGATGAACAGGCCAATTACCTGGCGACATCGGTGTACCAACGGATCCTGGCGCTGATGCGTGGCCAGAGCCTGGTGCAGCGTCCGCCGGTGGAAACCATGAACGGTCTCTGGCTGCCCCATGAGAAAGAGGCGGTCGGCGATTTCCTGGGCCTGGCCATGGTTGGCGGTCCGCAGAAGATTCGCGCCAAGCTGCAAGTGCTGATCGAGCAAACCCAGGCCGATGAGCTGATTTTCACCAGTGACCTGTATGAGCACGCCGATCGCTTGCACTCCTACGAGTTGCTGGCGCAGGTCATGAAAGGCTGAATCGCGGCCAATAAAAAAAAGCCGACGCTGTGCGTCGGCTTTGATGTTCGAAAAGAATCACTTTTTATAGACGATTTCTTTCGTACCGCCCTCACAGGTGCCGACGACTCGTTGTCCTTCAGCCGCTGCGCCTTTATCGACGATTTCCAGCGAATAACCTGACACGCCCTTGGCGTCCAGCTTCGCTGCGATTTCGCTTTTCAGCTCTTCGCAGGGCTTAGCGGCCGCAAACGCACCACCGGCAAGGCTCAGCAAACCCAGGGCCACCATCAACTTTTTCATCGCTCGCACTCCTTGGTCGGATCAATAGGGCAGGTTTTGGAAAAACGTAATGCGCAGACCATAGCGCATCGCCACTCCCTATGGCACTCCGCCAGCGTGCAAGTTCAAAAGAACCTCAGCTATTGGCGATCCGGAACCCGACTTTGATGGTCACCTGAAAGTGCGCGGCCCGGCCATTTTCGATGTGGCCGCGGGTTTCTGTGACTTCGAACCATTCCAGATGCTTGAGGCTTTTGCTGGCCTCGGCCAGGGCGTTGTTGATGGCGTCTTCAATGCTGGAGGGAGACGAGCCGACCAGCTCGACCTTTTTGTAAGTGTGATGATCACTCATGGGGATTCTCCTTGGTTGTGTTTAACAGCCTAGCAGCGATTTTTCGCCTTACGTGTGTCGTCGTTCGCGCGCTGAAGTTCAGATTTACTGCACTTTCAGAAACGACTGGAGTCCCAATTCACACACGCCACTCAACCACTGCAGGAGAGAGCCACCATGGCCAGCAATTCGTTACGTAAAGCCTCGTTGCAAAGCATGGAAGCGGAGATCGAGAGTCTGCTCAAGTCGTTGGAAAGCCTGAAGGACGATGCTTCGGACGAGTCGCGTAAGACCCTCAAGTCGCTCAAGGCCAATGCCGAGAACGCGCTGAAACATTCTCGCCATCTGCTCAGCGATGCCTATGAAGAGGTCAAGGTGAAAACCCGTGAAACCGGGATCGCCACACGGGACTACGCTCAGGAACACCCATGGACCACGGCCGGTGTCGCTGTCGGTGCGTTGGGTCTGCTGGCCGCTTACCTGCTGTGCAAGCGCGGCGACTGAGTCGGTTGGCTCAGCTCATGCCTGAGCCACTGGGCCAGTTGCCGAGCGCGTCCGTCTGCGGCGCGCTTGGGCAGCCACAACGCCAGTCGCGCCGTGGTTTCATCAAAGCCCCACGGCGCGACCAGGCGACCGGCGCGCACGTCCTCAGTCACCAGTGGCTCGGGCGCGATCGCCACGCCTAACCCCGCTACGGCGGCCTCCAGCAAATAATACAAATGCTCGAATCCCTGCCCGAACTTCAGTGCCTGGGGTTCAAGGTCGTTTTGTCGTGCCCAGGTCGGCCAGGCCTGGGGGCGGGACGTGGTGTGCAGCAACGGTTCATCCAGCAGCGCGCTGGCCGGTGCACCCTGCAAGCGGGTGAATCCGGCATAGTGCGGGCTCATCACCGGGCCGATCCGCTCGCTCACCAGTTCGTACACCTGCATATCGGCCGGCCAGGGCGGCTCGGCGAATACCAGCAACGCGTCCAGCCCCGGCCGCCTGGGGTCCAAGTCGCCTTCGCCGGCGGATAAATGCAGGCGCAAATCCGGCAAGTCGGCGTTGAGTCTGCCCAGGCGGGGAATGAACCAGCGCGCCAGCAGGCTTCCCGAGCAGCCCAGGACAAACGGGGCATTTGCCGTACTTTGTGTCAGCTCCGCGCAAACGCTGCGTAACCGCTCGAACGCGTCAGTGGTGGCATCGCGCAAACGCATGCCGGCATCTGTGAGTTTCAAGCCGCGTCCATCCTTGACGAACAGGCTGACACCCAAATGCTCTTCCAGCACCTTCAACTGTCGACTGACGGCACCGTGAGTGACGTGCAACTGTTCGGCCGCCTGGCTTACGCTGTTCAGGCGGGCGGTGGCTTCGAAGGCGCGCAAGGCGTTGAGGGGAGGCAGGTCGTGGCTCATGGAATATGTGAGTTTTCCTGACAGGTTGTGGCGATCTTATCGGTTTTCAGCGCGGGATGTCAGGGGTAGAGTGAGCCTCATTGTCTTTCAACGCATTTGCCTGGAGCGCCCGATGACCCAGCCTACGACCCCCTTCAACCTGCGCAGCGGCCCCGACGCCAACGGCCTGTTCGGTGCATTCGGCGGCCGCTATGTGGCCGAGACACTGATGCCACTGATCCTCGATCTGGCCCGTGAATACGAAGTGGCGAAAGAAGATCCTGCATTCATCGAGGAATTGGCCTACTTCCAGCGCGACTACGTTGGTCGTCCGAGCCCGCTCTACTTCGCCGAGCGCCTGACCGAATACTGCGGCGGCGCCAAGATCTATCTCAAGCGTGAAGAGCTGAACCACACCGGCGCGCACAAGATCAACAACTGCATCGGCCAGATCCTGCTGGCGCGGCGCATGGGCAAAAAACGCATCATCGCCGAGACCGGCGCCGGCATGCACGGCGTGGCCACCGCCACCGTGGCCGCGCGTTTCGGTCTGGATTGCGTGATCTACATGGGTACCACCGACATCGAGCGCCAGCAGGCCAACGTGTTCCGCATGAAGCTGCTGGGCGCTGAAGTGATCCCGGTGGTCGCCGGCACCGGCACGCTGAAGGACGCAATGAACGAGGCCCTGCGCGACTGGGTCACTAACGTCGACAGCACGTTCTACCTGATCGGCACCGTGGCTGGCCCGCATCCGTACCCTGCTATGGTGCGCGACTTCCAGGCCGTGATTGGCAAGGAAACCCGCGATCAACTGCAAGCCCAGGAAGGTCGCCTGCCGGACAGCCTGGTGGCGTGCATCGGTGGCGGTTCCAACGCCATGGGCCTGTTCCACCCGTTCCTGGACGACAAGAGCGTCGAAATCATCGGCGTCGAAGCCGCCGGTTATGGCATCGAGACCGGTAAGCACGCGGCGAGCCTGAACGGCGGCGTTCCGGGGGTACTGCACGGTAACCGCACCTTCCTGTTGCAGGATGACGATGGCCAGATCATCGACGCCCACTCGATTTCCGCGGGGCTCGACTACCCCGGCATCGGCCCGGAACATGCCTGGTTGCACGACATTGGTCGTGTCCAGTACACCTCGGTGACCGACGCCGAAGCGCTGGAAGCCTTTCACAAATGCTGCCGCCTGGAAGGGATCATTCCTGCACTGGAAAGCGCCCATGCCCTGGCGGAAGTGTTCAAACGCGCACCCAACCTGCCGAAAGATCACCTGATGGTGGTCAACCTGTCCGGCCGTGGCGACAAAGACATGCAAACCGTGATGCACCACATGGAACAGTCCCAGCAGGAGAAACACTGATGAGCCGCCTGCAAACCCGTTTTGCCCAACTCAAGGAACAGAACCGCGCCGCCCTGGTGACTTTTGTCACGGCTGGCGACCCGGACTACGACACCTCGCTGGCAATCCTCAAGGGCCTGCCAGCGGCCGGTGCCGACGTGATCGAGCTGGGCATGCCGTTCACCGACCCGATGGCCGACGGCCCGGCGATCCAGTTGGCGAATATTCGTGCCTTGGGCGCCCAGCAGAACCTGGCGAAAACCCTGCAGATGGTTCGCGAGTTCCGCAAAGACAATACTGAGACACCGCTGGTGCTGATGGGCTACTTCAACCCGATCCACCGTTATGGCGTGCAGCGTTTCATTGGCGAGGCGCTGGAATCTGGCGTGGATGGCCTGATCGTTGTGGACATGCCGCCCGAGCACAACAGCGAACTGTGTGAACCGGCCCAGGCAGCTGGCCTGGACTTCATCCGACTGACCACGCCGACCACTGACGATGTGCGTTTGCCGACGGTGCTTAACGGCAGTTCGGGTTTTGTGTACTACGTGTCGGTGGCGGGTGTGACCGGTGCTGGTGCCGCGACCCTGGAGCATGTGGAAGAAGCTGTAGCGCGCCTGCGTCGTCATACCGATCTGCCCATCAGCATTGGTTTTGGCATCCGCACGCCAGAGCAGGCTGCCGCCATTGCACGATTGGCCGATGGTGTGGTGGTGGGCTCGGCGCTGATCGACCATATCGCCAGTGCCGATACGTCGGAACAGGCGATTGATGGCGTGTTGAGCTTGTGTGCCGCTCTGGCTGATGGTGTGCGCAAGGCGCGTCTTGGCTGATTTTGATTCGACTCGCAGCCACGAAAAAGGGGTTCAGAACCAAGTTCTGAACCCCTTTTTTTCTATTACGTCACGACTGCTCTTGTGGCGAGGGAGCTTGCTCCCGCTCGGCTGCGAAGCAGTCGTAAACCAGCCAATGCGGCCTGTCTGAAAAATTGCATGAAGCCTGTTTGGGGCGCTTTGTGACCCAGCGGGAGCAAGCTCCCTCGCCACAACGGCGGCATTGTTCGTCAGGGCAACTCCAATCCGCCTCCGGCCTTGTGCAGCTTGCGCAAATGTTCGCCGATCGCTTTCACATTCGCCTCGCTCGCGGCAATTTCAGCCGCGCGGCTCGGCTCGAGCAACGCCCGGACTTCCTTGTCCAGATCGCCTGTCAGCGTTTGCAGTTGTTTCTGCCGCAAACTGCTTTCCGATTCCAAGCGTTGCCACTCGCTGGGTTGTGGCAAGCCGTAGCCGCTGCTGCCCAACAGTTCGGCCGGACGGCTCAGGAAACCACTGTTGGCGAGGATCTGCTGCAGTGTCGCGTTAGCCCTTTCCATACCGCCGTTCTGCAACTCACGGGCGCCGAGGTAACGCTGTTTGACCTCATCCTGCGCCAACAACAGTTGCCGACGATAACTGGCCTGTTCCAGCAGCAACAACGCCGCGCTGGTGCGCAGGTCGGCTTGCTCGAACCAGACGCGGCGTTCGGCGGCGTCCAGGGCCAGCCAGTCTTCCACCGTCTGTTGCTTGATCGGCAGATACTTCTTCAGCACGTTGAACATCGCCTGATACCGCTCGCGGAAGGAGTCGAAGCGGTAGCCCAGCCGCAAGGCTTCCTTGGGATCGTCCAGCACGCTGGTATCCGCCAGGCCCCGGCCCTTGAGTACCTCCAGCAGGCCGTTGGGCATGATGCTGTCCAGGCCTTTGAGCTGCTCGTTATTGCTGCCGCTGCGCAGCAGCTTCAAGCTCTCCACGGCGCAGTTATTGGACAGGAAGTAATAGTTGCCGTCGTAACTCCAATGCATTTCGGCGGCGTGCTCGACCGTTTCCTCGATCTCGGTGCGCGACAGGTTCAGTGGCACCGATGCCAGGCTGCGCAGTTCGGTTTTGGTGTATTCATCGATCACCTGGGCCAATGGCAATATGAACAGGCGCGACGGGTATTTACCGACCAGCCCGTCCCAACTCGACAACTGCACATCGCCCACGAAGGCGCGGTACGACAGCACCAGGTGTTGGTCCAGATCCAGTCGACAGTCCGGGCCACGTGGCCGGCCCGGTGCGCAGATCACCAGCCGGAGCATGCTGTGACCCCAGCGGCTCACCCAGTTCTGATTGGCTTCGGCCAGCAGGTAATCAATGGCATAGACCCGTTCTGGATCGACCTTGCCCAGTGGTGTCTTGGCGAAGTCGTTGCCGGCGTTGAGGAAGGCGAACGATTGGGCGCAGGTGTCCTTGGCGGCGGGTGCCCAACCGAAGTGTTCCTGGTAATAGCGATACAGGGCGGGGCGTCGGCAGGCATAGCTGGAGTCCAGGAGAAAGTACTCCATATTGACCGCGACGAACTCCTTGGGGCTGCTCGTTTCATAGAGATCCGGGCTGCGGGCGACCTGGCGGTTGTGCTGTTCCCGTTCTCCGCGACGACCGACGTATTGCGGCCAGCCGGCGAGGTCCAGCAAGCGGGGATCATCGCTGAGGGTGAAGCGGCGGTCGTTCTGGCCCCGGCATTCATCGGGAAGACCGATCAACCCGGCGCTGCTGTTGCGTCGGGTGCAACGCTGGATCAGTGCGCGTTCGACATCTGGCCATAGACGCGAGCGGTCATAGATGTGGGTCAGTTCGTGCAGGACCGTGGCGAGCATTTCCCGGCGTACGGTGCCGTGGGGACGATGGGTCTTTTGCGTCGCGGCGCTGCCGTCGACAAGGCTGTCGAGCAGGTTGCTATTGAGGTCCAGTTGCGACACCAGCGAGGCCTGGCCGTAGGCGTTGACGGGCATCTGGTCGGTCCAGCCGACATCGATGCGTCGGTCCAGCCGCTCGATGAAGCGCGGCGGCAGGGCCTGCATGGCTTCATCGAGCAGTGCCTGGCTGGCCTGCTGTTGCGCCGGGCTCAGGCCTTCGGCGTTGAGGTGCAATTGCAGGCCGGCGTGGGCCATGCTGCCCGTGAGCAGCAAGACCCCGGCCGCCAGCCAGGCGGCGAACCGCCTCACAATGCGAGGATGGCTTCGGCGAGAACCTGGTCACTGGCGTCGCGGGCTTCCGGCACGCGGGTGCGCAAGGTGTCGAAGGCAGCCTCGAGGTGCGCGCCACGAATTTCACCATTGCTGGCGACAAAACTGGCCGCATCGTCATGGGCTTCGCGGACGATTTTCGAATCACGGATGGACGTGGTGGTGTCTGAAGTGAAATCAATCGTGCGCTGGGAGGCGCGAACGATGATGTTACTGGTGGCTACCAGGGTATGTGCCTGGGCCACATCGGCCAACACCAGCAGGCCTAGGGCGGCAGCAATCAGCGGGCTACGCATGGAACGACTCCGGAAAAATAAGGATAACTATTGGACGAGAATTGCCTGTGCCAGTTCAAGGTCGCTGGCATGAAGTTTTGGCTGGGTCCGGCGCAGGTAATTCAGGGCCGATTCCAGTTGTGCACCTCGCAACTGCCCGTCGCTGGCAATGAAGGCCGCAGCATCATCGTGAGCGGCGACGATCAGTTTATGGTCGAAGGGCGCGGAGGTCACCATGCTCGTGGCATAGCCGCTGACCACCACTTGCTGGGTGGATACATCGAAAGCATGGGCCGGCACGGACCAGCAAAAAACGACGAAGAAAGATGCGATGAACAGATCTGAGTAAAAACGCATGGGACTCGACGGTTGATGGCGAGCCTGAAGGCTAGCTCAAACCTGCGGGCCAGAGCCAGTGCTGAAACATCGGAACACCCTTTGGCGTCCGATGTTTCATGTTGCTTCAGATCACCAGGATGGCCTGGGCCAGTTGTGCATCGGTGGCGTTGAGCTGCGGTGCCTGCTGGCGGATGTAATCCAGGGCACTTTCCAGTTTCACACCACGGATGGCGCCTTCGCTGGCCACGAAGCTGGCGGCGTCATCACGGGCGGCTTGAACGATCTTGTTGTCCCGCAGGGATGAGGTTGCATCGGAGGTCACGTCGGAGGTGGCCTTGAGTGCTCCGACGAGGGAGTCGGTGGTGACGATGAAGCTGCTGGCGTTGGAGTGGGCGGCTACGGCCAGCAGGGCAACCGCGCTGAGCAGGCGAAGACGGATCATGATGAAACTCCTTGAATGATGAGGTGATGCCGGTGCGTGTAGCTGGAAGAGGAGACGCATGCTCGACTCGCTTCGCCACGTTCGCTCCGATATTAGGACAGGAACGCGTTGGCTGACAGCCCTTGCGCGAGCCATTGGCTGCGGAGGCTTGCATTGTCCGTTACGGCTCAAGAATAACTGTACTGGTATTTTTTTGTCTGTGAGGAAACTGTTATTTCTCTCCGGTTTCCCAAAAAACAGGCCCGGAAACGACAAGACCCGTCGCGGTTACCCGCGACGGGTCTTGTTTGTTCAATTCGGTGCTGGCGGTGGACCCGGTGGGTCAGGGCCAGCGACGCTGAGTTAGCGCCAGAACGGCTTGCTCAGCTCTTCGTAGCGTTGTGCTTCGCTGATACCGGCATCAGCCAGCAGGCGCGAATCCAGACGTGCCAGTTGGTGACGGCTGGCGATGCGGCGCTGCCACAACATCAGGTTGGCGATAACGCGAAGAGGCAGGGAAGCCTGGTTTTTTTCAGCTTTGTCTTCGAAAAACAGCTCGGAACTGAGTGTACGTTCCATGGTTGACATCCTTCCGCTTGTGGCGGGATTAGGTAGTGGTTTGACTGGTGCCCATGATCCTCTCGTTTGGCCAGTCTCTCTAGATACAGTTCACCTGTATTGTGAGAGACCAGTTAACTGTTAAAGGGTGGTGTACTGGTCGATATTGAGGCAACTGTACCTATCTGCACATTATTGGTGCAAATTTACAGTTAGATGGTTGTTTTGTGGGAAAAGACTGTAAGAAAACACCGGTACAGCAGTACAGTTTTTGTCGATCCTGGCTCGAATGACAGCCTGCAACCAAAACTGTATTTGCGGTAGCGGTGATCCAGCTGTATCAGACGGCCAACATGCGCCCGGTTTCTTCCAGGTTCAGGTGCCAACTCAGTGCATCGCGCAGGATATGTGGGGTATGTCCGCCCAAGGCGCACGCAGCGTCGAAATACTCATTCAAGGCTTGGCGGTAGGTGGGGTGCACGCAGTTGTCGATGATCACTCGTGCGCGTTCCCTGGGTGCCAGGCCTCGCAGGTCGGCCAGGCCGATCTCGGTCACCAGGATGTCGACGTCATGTTCGGTATGGTCCACATGGCTGACCATCGGTACGACACTGGAAATGGCACCACCCTTGGCAATCGATTTGGTAACGAAAATCGCCAGGTGAGCATTGCGGGCGAAATCCCCCGAGCCGCCGATGCCATTCATCATCCGCGTGCCGCAGACATGGGTGGAATTGACGTTGCCGTATAGGTCGAACTCCAGCGCGGTGTTGATACCAATGATGCCGAGACGGCGCACCACCTCGGGATGGTTGGAGATTTCCTGTGGGCGCAGGACCAATTTGTCCTTGTACCTTTCCAGGTTTCCGAACACATCGGCGTTACGTCGACCCGACAGGGTGATCGAGCTGCCGGAGGCGAAACTCAGCTTGCCGGCGTCAATCAAGTCAAAGGTCGAGTCCTGCAGAACCTCGGAATACATGGTCAGGTCTTCGAACGGGGAATCGATCAGCCCGCACATCACGGCATTGGCGATGTTGCCAATCCCGGCCTGCAACGGTCCGAGCTTGTTGGTCATGCGTCCGGCCGAAACCTCCTGCTTGAAGAAGTCGATCAGGTGATCCGCAATAGCTTGGGTGTCGCTGTCCGGTGGCGCGACGGTCGAAGGCGAGTCCCCTTGGTTGGTAATGACAATGGCGGCGATTTTTTCCGGCGGGATCGGAATAGCGGGACTGCCAATACGGTCGTCGACTTTCACCAAGGGGATGGGTGTGCGGGTGGGGCGATAGGTCGGGATATAGATGTCGTGCAGCCCTTCCAGATTAGGGTTGTGAGCCAGGTTGATCTCAATGATCACTTGCCGGGCGAAGATGGCGAAGCTGGCTGAATTACCCACCGATGTGGTCGGTACGATATGCCCTTGCTCGGTAATGGCCACCGCTTCGATCACGGCAATATCGGGCAGTTTGAGCTGGCCGTTGCGCAGTTGTTCGACGGTTTCCGAGAGATGCTGGTCGATGAACATCACCTCGCCTGCGTTGATCGCCTTGCGCAGCGTGCTGTCGACCTGGAACGGCATGCGTCGCGCCAGTACACCGGCTTCGGTGAGCTCCTTGTCGAGGTCGTTGCCCAGGCTCGCACCGGTCATCAGGCTGATTTTCAGCGGAGTGACCTTGGCCCGTTCAGCCAGGGCGTGGGGCACTGCTTTCGCTTCTCCGGCGCGGGTAAAGCCGCTCATGCCGACGGTCATGCCGTCCTGAATCAACAAGGCTGCTTCGGCAGCGCTCATCACTTTATTCAATAACGAAGGCAAGCGGATGCGATCACGGTACATAGGTGGTTATCTCGGGCTGGAAAGCAAGATGCGCAGTCTAGTGAATTAGCGCTGTGCCCGACCCGCTACAAAGGTCGCATTTCAGGCGTCTATTACGGGCGTTTCAGGCAAAACATCATTACCGGATCGGTAATATTTTGCTTTGATGCAAATCAAAACGCCCCGACAAGTCGGGGCGTTTTGGGTGAAGCAGTGAGGGGTTATTCCACCGCTTTGACCATGTCTTCGATGACCTTCTTGGCGTCACCGAACACCATCATGGTCTTGTCGAGATAGAACAGCTCGTTATCCAGGCCCGCATAGCCGCTGGCCATCGAGCGCTTGTTGACGATGATGGTCTTGGCCTTGAACGCTTCGAGGATCGGCATGCCGGCAATCGGCGACTTCGGATCGTTCTTCGCGGCCGGGTTGACCACGTCGTTGGCGCCCAACACCAGCACCACGTCGGCCTGGCCGAACTCGGAGTTGATGTCTTCCATCTCGAACACCTGGTCGTAGGGCACTTCGGCCTCGGCCAGCAATACGTTCATGTGCCCGGGCATGCGACCGGCCACCGGATGGATCGCGTATTTAACGGTCACGCCGTGGTGGGTCAGCTTCTCGGTCAGCTCTTTGAGCGCATGCTGCGCCCGTGCCACCGCCAGGCCGTAGCCCGGCACGATGATCACGGTGTCGGCGTTGGTCAGCAGGAAGGTTGCGTCGTCAGCCGAGCCGGATTTAACCGGACGGGCTTCTTTCGAGCCTGCGGGGCCAGCAGCGTCTGCGGTATTGCCGAAGCCACCGAGCAGCACGTTGAAGAACGAACGGTTCATCGCCTTGCACATGATGTACGAAAGGATCGCACCGCTCGAACCCACCAGCGAACCGGCAATGATCAGCATCGAGTTGTTCAGCGAGAAGCCGATACCCGCTGCGGCCCAACCGGAATAACTGTTGAGCATCGAGACCACCACCGGCATGTCCGCGCCGCCGATCGGGATGATGATCAGCACGCCCAACACAAAGGCCAGGGCCAGCATCAGGGCGAACGCGCCGAGGTTGCCGGTGAACATGAAGGCCAGGCCCAGGCCCAGTGTGGCAAGGCCCAGGATCAGGTTGAGCTTGTGCTGGCCGCCAAACTGTACCGGTGCGCCCTGGAACAGGCGGAACTTGTACTTGCCCGACAGCTTGCCGAACGCGATCACCGAACCGGAGAAGGTGATTGCACCAATGGCGGCGCCGAGGAACAGCTCCAGGCGGTTGCCCGCCGGAATCGAATCGCCCAATTGCTTGACGATGCCCAAGGATTGCGGCTCGACGACCGCCGCGATGGCAATGAACACCGCCGCCAGGCCGATCATGCTGTGCATGAACGCCACCAGCTCCGGCATCTTGGTCATTTCGACGCGTTTGGCCATGATCGAGCCGGCGGTGCCGCCGATCAGCAGGCCGACGATGACGTAGCCGATGCCGGCAGTCGCAAGCTCAGCACCGAGCTTATAGATGAGGCCCACGGTGGTGAGCACCGCCAGCGCCATGCCGAGCATGCCGAACAGGTTGCCACGGCGAGAGGTGGTGGGGTGCGACAGGCCTTTGAGGGCCTGGATGAAGCAGATCGACGCGATCAGGTAGAGCGTCGTTACCAGGTTCATGCTCATTACTTGGGCGCCTCTTCTTTTACGGCTTTCGGGGCTTTTTTCTTGAACATCTCAAGCATGCGGCGCGTCACCAGGAAGCCACCGAACACGTTCACCGCGGCGAGGGCCACGGCGAGGGTGCCCATGGTCTTGCCCAAAGGGGTCACGGTCAGCGCGGCGGCGAGCATGGCGCCAACGATCACGATCGCCGAAATGGCGTTGGTCACCGCCATCAACGGCGTGTGCAGCGCGGGCGTTACGTTCCAGACCACGTGGTAACCGACATAAATCGCCAGCACGAAGATGATCAGGTTGTAGATACCGGGGGAGATAAGCTCTTCCATTGTCTGAATCCCTGCTTAGGCGTTTTTGCGGATGACTTGGCCGTCGCGGCACATCAGGCACGCGGCGACGATGTCGTCTTCCAGGTTCACGTCGAACTGACCTTCCTTGGTGAAGACCAGCTTCAGGAAGTCCAGCAGGTTACGGGCGTACAGCGCCGAAGCGTCAGCCGCGACTTCACCGGCCAGGTTGGTCGGACCGCAAATGGTCACACCATTCTCGACAACCACCTGATCGGCCACGGTCAACGGGCAGTTACCGCCCTGGGCTGCCGCGAGGTCGATGACCACCGAGCCAGGTTTCATTTGCGCGACGGTTTCGGCACTCAGCAAAGTCGGTGCCTTGCGGCCCGGAATCAATGCAGTGGTGATGACGATGTCCGCCTGCTTGGCGCGCTCGTGCACGGCTTGAGCCTGGCGCTGCATCCAGCTGGCCGGCATGGGCCGGGCGTATCCACCGACACCGACGGCGCATTCACGCTCTTCGTCGGTCTCGTAGGGCACGTCGACGAACTTGGCGCCGAGGGATTCGATTTGCTCCTTGACCGCCGGACGCACATCCGAAGCCTCGATCACCGCACCCAGGCGCTTGGCAGTGGCAATCGCCTGCAACCCGGCCACACCCGCACCGAGAATCAGCACCCGCGCTGCTTTCACGGTACCCGCCGCGGTCATCAGCATCGGCATGAAGCGCGGATAGTGATGGGCGGCCAGCAGCACGGCTTTGTAACCGGCGATGTTCGCTTGAGACGACAGCACATCCAGGCTCTGGGCTCGGGAAGTACGTGGCGCGGCCTCGAGGGCGAAAGCGGTAATGCCGCGTTCGGCCAGCTTGGCGATGGTTTCGTTGTTGAACGGATTGAGCATGCCCACCAGAACGGTGCCGCTCTTGATCAGCGTCAGTTCGCTGTCGCTGGGGGCCACCACCTTGAGGATTAGCTCGGCCCCGAATGCATCACTGGCGCTGCCAATGGTTGCGCCCGCTGCCTCATAGGCACTGTCGATAACGCTGGCCTTGATACCGGCGCCGCTTTGAACAGTGACTTTATGGCCTTGGCCGATCAACTTCTTGATGGTTTCCGGGGTAGCAGCAACCCGTGTTTCACCCGTTTGGGTTTCGAGGGGAACACCAATGTGCACGTCAAATCTCCTGCGTGATCTTATTGAGTAAACCCAGGCACTTCGGATGGTGCGGCTGGGGCGGCCGATCAGCACGATCCCGCCAAACCAGGCGGGGCGCGGCATTTTGCAGGCGAAAATTCAGCCCTTCAAGGGATTATGACGGGTGACGGAAAATTAACTACAAGTCACCCTGTGACCGAATGTCGCAATTATCGATCGACAGCCCTTGTGGGCCGTGCTTTCCAAGGATTCAGGTTCAAATTGACTATTTTTCCCATCGGCCAGATGAATAAGCGCTGATGCGTTGCGCGATATGGCTCAAAGCCATGTATTTAGACGCTTTGGAGACTACTGCACGGGCTTGATAACAGATTGACTGAATGCGACATAAACTTATATCTGTAGCGACTTTTGTTAGTTGACTACCTAGGTGTGTTTTTGCTTTTTCCTTTTTAATCAAGAAGATAGGTGCTTGCTTGTTTCACGAGCCAATCACGAAAAGCTCGAAGGGAGGCAGATTCGACCTTTCGCTCTGGAATCATCAGGTAGTAGGCCTTGATGCTCGACAGCGCGTTACGGTTGGCCACGATCAGTCGTTTCTCTGCCAGCTCGCGCTGAATCAAAAAGGGCGGAATCAGCGCAATGCCCATGTCATGCATAGCTGCTTGGGCGAGCATGGAGAATAGTTCATAACGCGGGCCTGTCAGGTCTCGTGCAATGTTCAGGTTCTGAGCGTTGAACCACTGGCGCCACGCATACGGGCGAGTGGTCTGCTGGAGCAAGGGCAACTCGGCGATGGCCTCCGGCGTCAGGCTCTTGCGACCGTCTAGCAAGGTAGGGCTGCATACCGGCATCGGATTTTCGCCCATCAGCTTGTGGGATTCGGTACCGGACCAGTCCGCATCGCCAAAATAGATAGCGGCGTCAAACTCCGTGTCTGCAAAGAGAAAGGGGCGCGTGCGGTTGGTCAGGTTGACGGTGACTTCCGGATGCTGCTGCTGGAAGTCCTTGAGGCGTGGCAGCAGCCATTGGGTGCCGAAAGTTGGAACCACCGCCAGTTCGATCACGTTCGCACCGGTGTGGCCCATCACTGAAAGCGTGTCGCGCTCGACGGCGTCCAGTTGGGTGGCAACCCGTCGGCTGTAGGAAAGACCTGCTTCGGTCAGTTTGACCCCGCGGCGCGAGCGTCGGAAAAGCTCCACGCTGAGGAAGTCCTCCAGGCTGGCGATCTGTCGGCAGATAGCGCCTTGCGTGAGAGAAAGCTCCTGCGCCGCCTTGGTGAAGCTTTCATGGCGCGCGGCAGCCTCGAAACTGACCAGGGCGGCGGTGCTGGGGATTTTGCGGCGCATATACGTAAGCCTCACTCGATAGCCGGATAAACGGGGTTTTCGGCGTTTCCGGAGTGAGAAATTAGCACAAGATAGTGCGTAATCCTCGTTTGCCCTTGTAGGAAACCAAGCCTAGGATCAATCCACGATTTTCATTTAATTGGCGAGGACTCTTTCATGGCCGGTAAAGCGAGCTTCAACTGGATCGATCCATTATTGCTGGATCAACAGCTCACCGAAGAAGAACGCATGATCCGCGATACTGCCGAGCAGTTCGCCCAGCAGAAGCTCGCACCGCGAGTGCTGGAAGCATTCCGCCATGAGAAAACCGACCCGGCGATTTTCCGCGAGATGGGAGAAGTGGGCCTGCTGGGGGCAACCATTCCTGAGCAGTACGGCGGCAGTGGGTTGAACTACGTCAGCTATGGTCTGATCGCTCGTGAAGTGGAACGCGTTGATTCCGGCTATCGCTCGATGATGAGCGTGCAGTCCTCGCTGGTCATGGTGCCGATCAATGAATTCGGAACTGAGGCGCAAAAGCAGAAGTATTTGCCGAAGCTGGCGTCGGGTGAATGGATCGGCTGCTTTGGTCTGACCGAGCCGAACCATGGTTCCGACCCGGGCGCGATGATTACTCGTGCGCGCAAAGTGGAAGGTGGCTACAGCCTGACGGGCAGCAAGATGTGGATCACCAACAGTCCGATCGCTGACGTATTTGTGGTCTGGGGCAAGGATGACGCTGGCGATATCCGCGGCTTCGTTCTCGAGAAAGGCTGGAAAGGTCTGAGTGCGCCGGCTATTCATGGCAAGGTCGGGCTGCGCGCCTCGATCACCGGCGAAATCGTCATGGACAATGTATTCGTTCCGGAAGAGAACATTTTCCCCGATGTCCGTGGCTTGAAGGGTCCGTTTACTTGTCTGAACTCGGCGCGCTACGGCATCTCCTGGGGCGCCTTGGGGGCTGCTGAATTCTGCTGGCACACCGCTCGCCAGTACACGCTGGACCGCCAGCAGTTTGGTCGTCCGCTCGCTGCGAATCAGTTGATCCAGAAGAAACTGGCCGATATGCAGACTGAAATCACGCTGGCCCTGCAGGGATGCCTGCGTCTGGGACGTATGAAAGATGAAGGCACGGCGGCAGTCGAGATCACCTCGATCATGAAGCGCAACTCCTGCGGCAAGTCCCTGGATATTGCTCGCATGGCGCGGGACATGCTGGGCGGCAATGGTATTTCCGATGAGTTCGGCATCGCGCGTCATCTGGTGAACCTGGAAGTCGTGAACACTTATGAAGGCACGCACGACGTTCATGCGCTGATTTTGGGGCGTGCGCAAACCGGTATCCAGGCGTTCTATTAATAGGAGAACGGTCATGGGCGCGCTTTCGCATCTGCGGGTATTGGATTTATCGAGGGTCTTGGCCGGGCCGTGGGCCGGACAGATCCTGGCGGACCTGGGGGCTGATGTCATTAAGGTCGAGCGTCCCGGCAATGGTGACGATACACGCGCCTGGGGGCCACCCTTCCTGAAGGATGCCCGAGGCGAGAACACGACCGAAGCCGCTTATTATCTGTCGGCCAATCGCAATAAACAGTCGGTGACCATCGATTTCACGCGCCCAGAGGGCCAGCGGCTGGTACGAGAACTGGCAGCCAAGTCCGACATTCTGATCGAGAACTTCAAGGTGGGCGGCCTGGCGGCGTATGGCCTGGACTATGACTCGCTAAAGGCGATCAACCCGCAATTGATCTATTGCTCGATAACTGGCTTTGGTCAAACGGGTCCTTATGCCAAGCGCGCCGGGTATGACTTCATGATTCAGGGGCTGGGGGGCTTGATGAGCCTGACCGGCCGCCCTGAGGGGGATGAGGGGGCGGGACCGGTTAAGGTGGGGGTTGCGCTGACGGATATCCTCACGGGGTTGTATTCGACGGCTGCCATTTTGGCGGCGCTGGCTCATCGTGATCATGCCGGCGGCGGGCAGCACATCGACATGGCCTTGCTGGATGTTCAAGTGGCTTGCCTGGCCAACCAGGCGATGAATTACCTGACCACGGGCAATGCGCCGAAGCGGCTGGGTAATGCTCATCCGAATATCGTGCCCTATCAGGATTTTCCTACGGCTGATGGCGACTTCATCCTTACCGTGGGTAATGACAGTCAGTTCCGAAAGTTCGCTGAGGTTGCTGGTCAACCGCAGTGGGCTGATGATCCGCGTTTTGCTACTAACAAGGTCCGGGTGGCGAACCGGGCGGTGTTGATTCCGTTGATTCGCCAGGCAACGGTGTTCAAGACCACCGCTGAATGGGTGACCCAATTGGAGCAGGCGGGTGTGCCGTGCGGGCCTATCAACGACCTGGCCCAGGTGTTTGCCGATCCTCAGGTGCAGGCTCGTGGGTTGGCGATGGAATTGCCTCACCTGCTGGCCGGTAAAGTGCCGCAGGTGGCCAGTCCGATTCGACTGTCCGAGACGCCAGTGGAGTATCGCAATGCACCGCCTTTATTAGGGGAGCATACGCTGGAGGTGCTGCAGCGAGTGTTGGGGTTGGACGAAGCTGCGGTTGCGGCGTTCAGGGAGGCTGGGGTGCTGTGAGTCTTCTCTTCTATATAGAGGAGCATTTTGAAAGGGTAAAAGCGGTACTGCGCAAGTTATTGATAGAAAAGCGAAATTAAGGGTTGACGGCAGATTCTGGACGTCTATAATTCGCCCCACTTCCGGCGCAGTCGAAACGGAAAACTCCTTGAGATTCAATGAGTTAAGTAAGTTTCGAAGGGGTTTGGCTTCAGTTCATCGAGGTCTGGAAGGAGCAGATAGAGCGGTGTTGTTTGGCTCTATCAGCGGTTCGATCTTCTCGGTCGAAAGCGGTGAAAAAGAGGTGTTGACAGCAGCGAGTAACGCTGTAGAATTCGCCTCCCGCTAACGAGAGATCGGAAGCGCAAGTGGTTGAAGTTGATAAGGAAACTTTGAAAACTTCTAAAATAACCGCTTGACAGATACACGGGCGCTGTAGAATGCGCGCCTCGGTTGAGACGAAAGACTCAGCCAACCGCTCTTTAACAACTGAATCAAGCAATTCGTGTGGGTGCTTGTGGAGTCAGACTGCTAGTCAACAGATTATCAGCATCACAAGTTACTCCGCGAGAAATCAAAGATGTAACCAACGATTGCTGAGCCAAGTTTAGGGTTTTCTCAAAACCCAAAGATGTTTGAACTGAAGAGTTTGATCATGGCTCAGATTGAACGCTGGCGGCAGGCCTAACACATGCAAGTCGAGCGGTAGAGAGGTGCTTGCACCTCTTGAGAGCGGCGGACGGGTGAGTAATGCCTAGGAATCTGCCTGGTAGTGGGGGATAACGCTCGGAAACGGACGCTAATACCGCATACGTCCTACGGGAGAAAGCAGGGGACCTTCGGGCCTTGCGCTATCAGATGAGCCTAGGTCGGATTAGCTAGTTGGTGGGGTAATGGCTCACCAAGGCGACGATCCGTAACTGGTCTGAGAGGATGATCAGTCACACTGGAACTGAGACACGGTCCAGACTCCTACGGGAGGCAGCAGTGGGGAATATTGGACAATGGGCGAAAGCCTGATCCAGCCCCGCGTGTGTGAAGAAGGTCTTCGGATTGTAAAGCACTTTAAGTTGGGAGGAAGGGCATTAACCTAATACGTTAGTGTTTTGACGTTACCGACAGAATAAGCACCGGCTAACTCTGTGCCAGCAGCCGCGGTAATACAGAGGGTGCAAGCGTTAATCGGAATTACTGGGCGTAAAGCGCGCGTAGGTGGTTCGTTAAGTTGGATGTGAAAGCCCCGGGCTCAACCTGGGAACTGCATTCAAAACTGTCGAGCTAGAGTATGGTAGAGGGTGGTGGAATTTCCTGTGTAGCGGTGAAATGCGTAGATATAGGAAGGAACAAGTGGCGAAGGCGACCACCTGGACTGATACTGACACTGAGGTGCGAAAGCGTGGGGAGCAAACAGGATTAGATACCCTGGTAGTCCACGCCGTAAACGATGTCAACTAGCCGTTGGGAGCCTTGAGCTCTTAGTGGCGCAGCTAACGCATTAAGTTGACCGCCTGGGGAGTACGGCCGCAAGGTTAAAACTCAAATGAATTGACGGGGGCCCGCACAAGCGGTGGAGCATGTGGTTTAATTCGAAGCAACGCGAAGAACCTTACCAGGCCTTGACATCCAATGAACTTTCCAGAGATGGATTGGTGCCTTCGGGAACATTGAGACAGGTGCTGCATGGCTGTCGTCAGCTCGTGTCGTGAGATGTTGGGTTAAGTCCCGTAACGAGCGCAACCCTTGTCCTTAGTTACCAGCACGTAATGGTGGGCACTCTAAGGAGACTGCCGGTGACAAACCAGGAGGAAGGTGGGGATGACGTCAAGTCATCATGGCCCTTACGGCCTGGGCTACACACGTGCTACAATGGTCGGTACAGAGGGTTGCCAAGCCGCGAGGTGGAGCTAATCCCACAAAACCGATCGTAGTCCGGATCGCAGTCTGCAACTCGACTGCGTGAAGTCGGAATCGCTAGTAATCGCGAATCAGAATGTCGCGGTGAATACGTTCCCGGGCCTTGTACACACCGCCCGTCACACCATGGGAGTGGGTTGCACCAGAAGTAGCTAGTCTAACCTTCGGGGGGACGGTTACCACGGTGTGATTCATGACTGGGGTGAAGTCGTAACAAGGTAGCCGTAGGGGAACCTGCGGCTGGATCACCTCCTTAATCGACGACCGCAGCTGCTCCATGAGCTCCCACACGAATTGCTTGATTCATTGAAGAAGACGATAGAAGCAGCTTTAAGCTCCAAGCTGATAGCTCACGCTAACAGTTACAAGCTCGAAATTGGGTCTGTAGCTCAGTTGGTTAGAGCGCACCCCTGATAAGGGTGAGGTCGGCAGTTCGAATCTGCCCAGACCCACCAATTTTGTAATGGGGCCATAGCTCAGCTGGGAGAGCGCCTGCCTTGCACGCAGGAGGTCAGCGGTTCGATCCCGCTTGGCTCCACCATAAACTGCTTCTGAAAGCTTAGAAATGAGCATTCCATACGTGATGGTGAATGTTGATTTCTAGTCTTTTGATTAGATCGTTCTTTAAAAATTTGGGTATGTGATAGAAAGATAGACTGAACGTTACTTTCACTGGTAACGGATCAGGCTAAGGTAAAATTTGTGAGTTGCTCTTAGAGCAAGATCGAATTTTCGGCGAATGTCGTCTTCACAGTATAACCAGATTGCTTGGGGTTATATGGTCAAGTGAAGAAGCGCATACGGTGGATGCCTGGCAGTCAGAGGCGATGAAAGACGTGGTAGCCTGCGAAAAGCTTCGGGGAGTCGGCAAACAGACTTTGATCCGGAGATGTCTGAATGGGGGAACCCAGCCATCATAAGATGGTTATCTTGTACTGAATACATAGGTGCAAGAGGCGAACCAGGGGAACTGAAACATCTAAGTACCCTGAGGAAAAGAAATCAACCGAGATTCCCTTAGTAGTGGCGAGCGAACGGGGACTAGCCCTTAAGCTTCTTTGATTTTAGCGGAACGCTCTGGAAAGTGCGGCCATAGTGGGTGATAGCCCTGTACGCGAAAGGATCTTGAAGTGAAATCGAGTAGGACGGAGCACGAGAAACTTTGTCTGAATATGGGGGGACCATCCTCCAAGGCTAAATACTACTGACTGACCGATAGTGAACTAGTACCGTGAGGGAAAGGCGAAAAGAACCCCGGAGAGGGGAGTGAAATAGATCCTGAAACCGTATGCGTACAAGCAGTGGGAGCCCACTTTGTTGGGTGACTGCGTACCTTTTGTATAATGGGTCAGCGACTTATTTTCAGTGGCGAGCTTAACCGAATAGGGGAGGCGTAGCGAAAGCGAGTCTTAATAGGGCGTCTAGTCGCTGGGAATAGACCCGAAACCGGGCGATCTATCCATGGGCAGGTTGAAGGTTGGGTAACACTAACTGGAGGACCGAACCGACTACCGTTGAAAAGTTAGCGGATGACCTGTGGATCGGAGTGAAAGGCTAATCAAGCTCGGAGATAGCTGGTTCTCCTCGAAAGCTATTTAGGTAGCGCCTCATGTATCACTGTAGGGGTAGAGCACTGTTTCGGCTAGGGGGTCATCCCGACTTACCAAACCGATGCAAACTCCGAATACCTACAAGTGCCGAGCATGGGAGACACACGGCGGGTGCTAACGTCCGTCGTGAAAAGGGAAACAACCCAGACCGTCAGCTAAGGTCCCAAAGTTATGGTTAAGTGGGAAACGATGTGGGAAGGCTTAGACAGCTAGGAGGTTGGCTTAGAAGCAGCCACCCTTTAAAGAAAGCGTAATAGCTCACTAGTCGAGTCGGCCTGCGCGGAAGATGTAACGGGGCTCAAACCATACACCGAAGCTACGGGTATCACGCAAGTGATGCGGTAGAGGAGCGTTCTGTAAGCCTGTGAAGGTGAGTTGAGAAGCTTGCTGGAGGTATCAGAAGTGCGAATGCTGACATGAGTAACGACAATGGGTGTGAAAAACACCCACGCCGAAAGACCAAGGTTTCCTGCGCAACGTTAATCGACGCAGGGTTAGTCGGTCCCTAAGGCGAGGCTGAAAAGCGTAGTCGATGGAAAACAGGTTAATATTCCTGTACTTCTGGTTATTGCGATGGAGGGACGGAGAAGGCTAGGCCAGCTTGGCGTTGGTTGTCCAAGTTTAAGGTGGTAGGCTGGAATCTTAGGTAAATCCGGGATTCTAAGGCCGAGAGCTGATGACGAGTTACCCTTTGGGTGACGAAGTGGTTGATGCCATGCTTCCCAAGAAAAGCTTCTAAGCTTCAGGTAACCAGGAACCGTACCCCAAACCGACACAGGTGGTTGGGTAGAAGAATACCAAGGCGCTTGAGAGAACTCGGGTGAAGGAACTAGGCAAAATGGCACCGTAACTTCGGGAGAAGGTGCGCCGGTGAGGGTGAAGCACTTGCTGCGTAAGCCCACGCCGGTCGAAGATACCAGGCCGCTGCGACTGTTTATTAAAAACACAGCACTCTGCAAACACGAAAGTGGACGTATAGGGTGTGACGCCTGCCCGGTGCCGGAAGGTTAATTGATGGGGTTAGCTAACGCGAAGCTCTTGATCGAAGCCCCGGTAAACGGCGGCCGTAACTATAACGGTCCTAAGGTAGCGAAATTCCTTGTCGGGTAAGTTCCGACCTGCACGAATGGCGTAACGATGGCGGCGCTGTCTCCACCCGAGACTCAGTGAAATTGAAATCGCTGTGAAGATGCAGTGTATCCGCGGCTAGACGGAAAGACCCCGTGAACCTTTACTATAGCTTTGCACTGGACTTTGAATTTGCTTGTGTAGGATAGGTGGGAGGCTTTGAAGCGTGGACGCCAGTTCGCGTGGAGCCATCCTTGAAATACCACCCTGGCAACTTTGAGGTTCTAACTCAGGTCCGTTATCCGGATCGAGGACAGTGTATGGTGGGTAGTTTGACTGGGGCGGTCTCCTCCTAAAGAGTAACGGAGGAGTACGAAGGTGCGCTCAGACCGGTCGGAAATCGGTCGTAGAGTATAAAGGCAAAAGCGCGCTTGACTGCGAGACAGACACGTCGAGCAGGTACGAAAGTAGGTCTTAGTGATCCGGTGGTTCTGTATGGAAGGGCCATCGCTCAACGGATAAAAGGTACTCCGGGGATAACAGGCTGATACCGCCCAAGAGTTCATATCGACGGCGGTGTTTGGCACCTCGATGTCGGCTCATCACATCCTGGGGCTGAAGCCGGTCCCAAGGGTATGGCTGTTCGCCATTTAAAGTGGTACGCGAGCTGGGTTTAGAACGTCGTGAGACAGTTCGGTCCCTATCTGCCGTGGACGTTTGAGATTTGAGAGGGGCTGCTCCTAGTACGAGAGGACCGGAGTGGACGAACCTCTGGTGTTCCGGTTGTCACGCCAGTGGCATTGCCGGGTAGCTATGTTCGGGAAAGATAACCGCTGAAAGCATCTAAGCGGGAAACTTGCCTCAAGATGAGATCTCACTGGGACCTTGAGTCCCCTGAAGGGCCGTCGAAGACTACGACGTTGATAGGCAGGGTGTGTAAGCGCTGTGAGGCGTTGAGCTAACCTGTACTAATTGCCCGTGAGGCTTGACCATATAACACCCAAGCAATTTGTAACTCCAAGCCCAAAGGCAAAGAGACCAGATTGCGGTGTGTGAAGACGAAACGAACCGAAAGTTCGAGATACTCACAAGCAGCACACAAACTATCGCATACCCATTCGCTGGCACGTGACCGCAAGGCACGCACCGGCTACCGAATTTCTTGACGACCATAGAGCATTGGAACCACCTGATCCCATCCCGAACTCAGCAGTGAAACGATGCATCGCCGATGGTAGTGTGGGGTTTCCCCATGTGAGAGTAGGTCATCGTCAAGATTAAATTCCGAAACCCCTATCTGCTGATGCAGGTAGGGGTTTTGTTTTGCCCGTCATAAAAGTCTGCGAAAGCTCGTGATAAATTTGCACAGTTATTTTCGAGCTGGAGCACTAGAATAGCCCCACCTTAGCTGAGCCAGAGCTGTTTATGCCCGATCCGTCAGACACTGATAGGTTGCCAGATCTACCCCTGGGCGAACTGGTGGCGTGTCATGAGTGCGACTTGTTGATGCGCAAGCCCCAACTGTCCCATGGCGAGAAAGCCGAGTGCCCCCGCTGCGGTTATGAACTTTATGCTCACCGGCACAATGTAGTCGAACGCAGTCTTGCGTTGGTGATCGCCGCCCTGCTGTTATACGTGCCGGCCAACTTCTTACCCATCATGCAACTCAATCTGCTTGGACAGACCTCCCAGGACACCGTTTGGAGTGGGGTAGTGGGTCTGTTCGATACCGGCATGCAAGGCGTCTCGGTAGTTGTGTTCCTGTGCAGCATGGGTATTCCGTTGCTCAAGTTGCTTTGTCAGTTGGCTGTGCTGCTGACCATTCGCTTGGACCTTGGCCGTAGCTACGGTTTGTTGCTGTACCGCATTTATCACCATCTACGCGATTGGGGGATGCTCGAGGTTTACCTCATGGGCGTGCTGGTGGCCATCGTCAAATTGGCAGACATGGCGGCCATCACCGTAGGCCTTGGCTTGGTGTGCTTCATCAGTTTGTTGCTGGTCCAGGTCTGGCTGGAGGTGGTGATGTCACCGCATCAGATCTGGCAGGCGTTATCAGGAGAAGATGCCCATGAGGGCGATTGATGCCGGCATTCTGGTTTGTACGGAATGCCATGAGTTGAATCGGCAAGACGTCGAAACCGACAACCAAACCTGTACTCGCTGTGGCGCACTGGTTCACCCCCGTCGGCCGAACAGCTTGATGCGAACCTGGGCATTGCTGATCACGGCCGCGATTCTTTATATCCCGGCCAATATGCTGCCGATCATGACCATCAACTCGCTGGGCCAGGGCGCCCCGAGCACCATCATGGCCGGCGTCATCGAGTTGGTTCACCACGGCATGATTCCTATCGCCGCGGTGGTGTTCATCGCCAGTATCCTTGTACCCACCTTCAAGCTGGTGGGCATCGCTTTGTTATTGTTTTCCGTACAGCGGCACCAGCCCATGTCGGCGCGGCAACGCATCCTTATGTACCGTTTTATCGAGTTCATCGGGCGTTGGTCGATGTTGGATATTTTCGTGATCGCCATTCTGGTCGCGGTGGTGAATTTTGGGCGACTGGCCAGTGTCGAAGCCGGTCTCGGCGCGATTGCTTTCGCCAGCGTAGTGATTTTGACAATGATTGCCGCAGTAACCTTCGATCCCCGACTGATTTGGGATAACACGGAGTCGGATAACGACCATGACTGATTTGCCTACCGCTAAAACCCGACCGGCTTCGAACTGGTCTGCTATCTGGGTCTTGCCGCTGATTGCATTGATCATCGGCGGCTGGCTCGGCTGGCGGGCATATAACGAGACCGGAATCGAGATCACTGTGCGCTTTGAGAGTGGCGAGGGCATCCAGGTCAACAAAACCGAAGTCGTCTACAAAGGGATGACGGTCGGTAAAGTGAAGGCGCTCACGCTCGATGACGAAGGCAGTTCCAAGGGCGTGGTCGCGACGGTCGAGATGAACAAGGACGTCGAGCAGTATCTCAAGACCGGCACACGTTTCTGGCTGGTCAAGCCGAGCGTGAGCCTGGCCGGGATCACAGGCCTGGAAACCCTGGTGTCGGGTAACTACGTGGCGATCAGTCCGGGTGAAGGCGAGTCGACGCGCAAGTTCAAGGCCTTGGCCGAAGAGCCGCCGCTGTCGGACGCCAAGCCGGGTTTGCACCTGACCCTCAAGGCTGACCGCCTGGGCTCGCTCGACCGTGGCAGTCCGGTGTTCTACAAGCAGATCCAGGTCGGTCAGGTGAAAAGCTACCTGCTGTCCGAAGATCAGCGCACTGTCGAAATCAAAGTCTTCATCGAGCCGACCTACGCCAGCCTGGTGCGTAAACACACGCGTTTCTGGAACGCCAGTGGCATCAGCATCGATGCCAACCTCTCGGGCGTCAAAGTGCGCAGCGAGTCCTTGGCCAGCATCGTGGCGGGAGGTATCGCGTTTGCTACGCCGGAAAACCGTAAAGACAGTCCACCTACGGACCCAAGCCTGCCGTTTCGTCTGTACGAAGATTTCGATGCCGCCGCCGCGGGGATTCGCGTCAAGGTCAAGCTCAGCGACTTCGAAGGGTTGCAGGCTGGCCGTACGCCGGTGATGTACAAGGGCATCCAGGTCGGCAGCCTGAAGACTTTGAAAGTCGACCCGGACCTGTCCAGCGCCAGCGCGGAGTTGACCCTCGATCCGTTGGCTGAAGATTATCTGGTGGCCGGCGCTCAGTTTTGGGTCGTCAAGCCGTCGATTTCCCTGGCGGGCATCACTGGCCTGGAGGCGCTGGTCAAGGGCAACTACATTGCCGTGCGTCCCGGCGACAAGGGTGGAGCGCCGCAACGCGAGTTTGAAGCCAGGGCGAAGGCACCACCGTTGGACCTGCGTTCACCGGGACTGCATCTGGTCCTGTTGACGGAGAACCTCGGATCGCTCGAGGTCGGTAGCCCGATTCTCTACAAGCAGGTCAAGGTCGGATCGGTGCAGAGCTACCAGTTTTCTCGCAAGAAAAAGCAACTGATCATCGGCGTGCATATCGAGAAGGAATACGAAGGACTGGTCAACGGCTCGACGCGATTCTGGAACGCCAGCGGCGTTACCCTCACGGGCGGCTTGACCGGCGGGATACAGGTCAAGAGCGAGTCCCTGCAAAGCCTGATGGCCGGCGGGATCGCCTTCGAAACGCCGGAGCCGAACGTGCCGTTGAAAAGGCGCATCCCACGCTTTCGTTTGCATGCAGATCGCGAAGCCGCACAACAGAAGGGCACGGTCGTGACGATCAAGGTCGACCGCGCCGATGGCTTGCGCAGCGGTACGCCGATCCGTTTCAAAGGCCTGGATGTGGGCAAGATCGAAGATGTCGATCTCAGCGCCGACATGCAATCGGTGCTGCTCACGGCGCGTATCACCGAAGTGCCGGAGCGTATCGCCCGGGTCGGGTCCCTGTTCTGGGTGGTCAAGCCTGAGCTGGGGTTGATGAAGACCTCCAACCTGGAGACGCTGGTCACCGGCCAATACATTGAAGTGCAGCCTTCGGCGAAAAACCTCGGGCCACAGAAAAGCTTCGTCGCCCTGGCCAACCCACCGGAAAGCGCTGTACCCGAAGCGGGTCTGAGCCTGGTGCTGAGCGCGGCACGCCGTGGTTCGTTGAAGATCGGCGTGCCGGTCACTTATCGCGAGATCACGGTGGGCAAGGTCACCGGTTATGAACTGGGCCAGACGGCGGACCGGGTACTGATCCATATCCTGATCGAACCCAAATATGCACCACTGGTGCGCAGCGGCACACGTTTCTGGAATAGCAGTGGCTTCGGTTTGGACTTCGGTCTGTTCAAGGGCGCGACGGTGCGAACCGAGTCGCTTGAAACGCTGATCCAGGGTGGCATTGCGTTCGCAACGCCGGACGGTGAACGCATGGGCAATCCGGCCCGGCCGGAGCAGACGTTCCCGTTGTTCGATAAATTCGAAGATGAATGGCTGACCTGGGCGCCGAAGATCAGTCTCGGTAAGTAAATGGGATGGCGCTAGTCTGTTCTGGCGCCATCGCGAGCAAGCTCGCTCCCACAGGAATGCAGGATCGTCCATCCAAAGCATTCCAATGTGGGAGCAAGCTTGCTCGCGATGAGGCCATCCCTCGCACTGAAGACTCAAAACTAGCGCAATAAAAAAAGGCCGCGGTCCATTTGGATCGCGGCCTTTTTCATGTCCGGCTATTCACCTCACACCGGATCCAGCTCCGGCTCATCGGCCTGGACATTCACCGTGGCCTTCACCGCATCGTGACGACGGATGTATTTCCAGTCCGCTTCGTCGATGTAGATGCCGTTCGGGCCGCTGCCGCCTTCCAGGTCGATGGCAACACTGGCGCAGACTTGCGGCTTCACACTGGCGAGGATCGGCACGAAGCCCAGTTGCAGGCTGGTTTCCAGCAGGGCGGCCTGGTTTTTCTCGTCGATGTCTGCCGCTTCGTCCAGGTAGTACGGCAGGCGCACGCGGCCGGCCTGTTCGCGGTCCATCAGGTGCAGCAACAAGTACATGTTGGTCAGCGCCTTGATGGTCATGGTGGTGCCGTTGGACGCCGCGCCGTCGATGTCGGTGTGGATCACGGGCTGGCCGTTGACCTTAGTGATCTCGAACGCCAGTTCGAACAGGTCCTTGAGGCCGAGCTGGTTGTGGTTCGCCGCCACCAACCGCGCCAGGTATTCCTTGGCCTCTTCGTTCTTGTTGTCCTGCTCGGCGCTCTGGCTGAGGTCGAACACCGACAGCGTCTCGCCTTCCTCGTACTGGCCGGCACTGTGGATGATCTGGTCGATGTGCTTGAGCGCTTCCTTGTTCGGCGCCAGGACGATCCGGAAGCTCTGCAGGTTGGACACCTGACGCTTGTTGATCTCGCGGTTGAACAGCGCCAGTTGATGCTCGAGGCTGTCGTAGTCGCTGCGGATGTTGCGCAGGGTCCGGGCGATGTCGGTCACGGCCGCACGGCGCGCCTTGCCCAGGGTCAGGGCCTCGTCGGTGCGGTGGGCATAGGCGTTGATCAGCAATTGCAGACGCCGCTCCATGTCGTCTTCGCTGTCGAACTTGGCCACGCCCTTGAGGCGCACCTGGGCATACAGCGCTTCGATCTGGCCGTCGACCCGCAGCAGCCCTTGCCAGCTGTCCTGATAGTCATTGAGCAGCGGCAGCAGGTTGTCCATGGAGTCGTCGACCGGGTCCATGAACGGCGTGCCGAACGGCAGGTCCGCCGGCAGCAATTGACGACGGCGCAGGGCGTCGTCGAGGGTGCGTTGCTTGGCTTCCATGTCGGCGATCTGCCGGCCCACCAGTTGCAACTTGGCGGACAACTGCTGGACGCGTTCGGTGAAGGCATCGCTGGAGCGCTTGAGTTCGTCCTGGGCGGCTTCCATCTGCGCCAATTGCTCGAGCTTTTCGCCTTCTTCGGCGCTCAAGGTCTGGCTGCGGCGGAAGTCTTCCAAGGCCTTTTGCGCATCCAGCACCTGCTGGTACAGCGCCTCGGTCTGGGTCTTGCTCGCGGCGCGGTCCGCAGCCACGGCTTGTTGGGTCTTGAGCTGCTTGAGTTCTTTTTCCAGGCGCTCTTTCTGGTCCCGCAGCGCGGCCCGGTCAGCCAGGGCTTGCAGGGCGGGCGGCTCGATGTGGGACAGGTCGATGGACAGACCCGGCACTTCGAAACGTTCACCCTTGAAGCCGTCGAGAATCAGCTCCATGGATTTGACCCACTCGCCGTTCTCGTCCAGCGCAATGCCGTGCTCACCCAATGGCAGGCTGAACAGGGCGCTGTTGAACAGGCGCATCAGGCGTTCGACGTCCTGCTGCGAGAACTCTTCGCGCAGGCGGGCGTAGCTGTTGTTGTCGGCGTGATCGAGTTGCTGCTTGACCGACTTCAGGCGTTTTTCCAGGTCCCGCAGGCGCTCTTCCAGGTCTTCGGCGCTGAACTGCCGGGACTGGGCCAGGGCGCCAGCGAGTTCGTCGTGGGCGTCCTTGGCGGCGAGCAGTTGCTGCTCCAGGACCTTGACGTCATCCACCAGGGCAAACCGGTGCTTGAGCACCGACAGCTCGCCGAGCCAGCGCTGGATGCCGCTGATTTCCCGCTCCAGACGCATCAGCTCCTGAGTGCCGCCGCGCTGGTCGTTCTGCAGCGAATCCTGTTCGTTGCGGTAGTGTTCGGCCTGAATGGTCAGCTCTTCCTTACGCGCACTGGCGTAGTCCGACCAGGTGCCCAGCAACGAATCGAGCAACGGCGAGAGACGATGCAATTTGCCGCGCAGGATATCGCGCTGCTTCACGCCATTGGCCAGGGCTTCCACCAGCGGCCCGGCCGCCACCAGGGAGTTGTAGTCCTGCTCCATGCGACGCACATCGCGGAAGGCTTCTTCGCACGCGGCGATGTAGTCCACGCTGCCGGAGCGCAGGCTGTGCTCGAACGCATCGAGGAACAGCTGCTTGAGCTTGGCCGCGGTGATTTCGCGCATGTGCAGCAGGTTGATAAACAGCGCGCGGAAGGTCTTGAGGCTTTGCTCGCTGGTGGAGCGCAGCGGGATCAGCGTCAGGTCCAGCGGAATGGACGTATGACCACCCACCAACAGCCGGCGCAGTTCATCCGGCTTGAGTTCGTAGGCTTTCAGGCCTTCGCGTTCCAGGTTGGTGAACAGCTCTTTCTGCCGCAGGCAGGTGTCATTTTTCTGATAGTGGGCCAGGTCCAGTTTGCCGGCGTAGGCAAAGAACTGGTGACCGAAACCGCCGCCGGGGCCGCGACCGACCACGCCAATCACGTGCGGGCCGTGGGGCAGGGCGACTTCCACCAGGATGTAGCTGGTGTCCGAAGCAAAGTAGAAACGGCGGGATTGCTCCAGGCTGTACTTGCCGAAGCTCATGTCCGACATGCGTGCCAGGATCGGGAACTGCAAGGCGTTGATCGAGGCGGATTTACCCAGGTTGTTCGCGCCATACACCGACAGTGGTTCTTCCAGCGGGAACAAACCGAGGCTGTAGCCGGCGGTGTTCAAAAGGGCAAAGCGGCGGATGCCGTAGCGTTCCTTGCTCATGCGTCGGTCTCCTGTTCTTCGGCAATGGCGCGGGCCAGTGCGTCTTCTTCGCTTTCACCTTCGAATTCGCTGAGGTCCAGCGGATCGTCGGTCTGCAGCAGCTTCTCGTCGCTGTCTTCGTCGATCAATACCGGTGCCGGCAACGGCAGCACGCTGTGCAGGCTGGCGGCCAGGTCGCGGTCCTGCTGGACCGACAGGCAGACGTCGAGGAAGCGGTGCATCGGCGGCAGGAAGCGGTACACGCCGTTTTCTTCGCTGGCAAAACCCAGTTGGGTCATGCGGCGCATGATTTTTTCTTCCAGTTCTTCCTGGGTCTGTACTTCGGCCTGGATGAAGAGGTCGCGGTATTTCTCCAGCAACGAAGGCAGCTCATCGCGGCCCAGACTGCCGCCGTCGAGCACGGCGATCGGGTCGCGGCCCTGGTCGGCCAGGTGCTCC
This sequence comes from Pseudomonas beijingensis, assembly GCF_030687295.1. Lineage (NCBI taxonomy): Bacteria > Pseudomonadati > Pseudomonadota > Gammaproteobacteria > Pseudomonadales > Pseudomonadaceae > Pseudomonas > Pseudomonas beijingensis. The sequence goes on from NZ_CP117425.1 coordinate 181,579, forward strand.
ACCAGGATGAAGGTGAACAGGGCCAGGCGCTGGGCGGTCTTGTTCACCGCCGCGGCGGCCAGGTCCGGCACGAAGTAGTAGAAGCCACGGGTGTCGCACACCAGTTCGAAGCCCAGGGCCTTGAACAGCGTACGGTACTGGTCCTGGAAGTTCGACAGTTGGGCGTACAGCTCCGGGTCGCGGCGGCTGACGTGATAGCCCTTGAACAGCTCGCGGAAGATCGGCGCCAGCTGGGACAGTTCGGATAGATCAAGATGCATGGGGGATGCTCGCAGAATCCTCGGCGGCGGTGTCGCCGGCCGAGAGCAGGGCGAAGGAGCGCAGGCTGACCTGATGCTCGTGAGTGTGATAATCGCGGCGCTCCAGACGCTCGCGCTTGAAGCGTTTTTCCCGCGACAGGCGCGAGAACCAGTACAGCAATTCGTCGGTGGCGCCGTCCGGTTCCTGCTCCAGCAGCCAGGTCATCAGGTCCGGCATCGGCAAGGCGTCTTCGCAACGCTCAACCATCTCGCGCACGGTGCGTGGCGCACGCGGCGCTTCGCCACCCTTGTGGGTCTTGTGAGACTTGGGGAAGCGCGCCGGTTTGGGTTCGAAACGGGCCAGGGCGTAGACATAGGCTTCGACCTGACTGGCGCTGCCCAGGAAGGTGCTCTGCGGCCGGGTGAACAGCGGCATGGCGGCTTGCGGTACGGCATCGATGCCCTTGCGGCGAATGGCGGCCAGGGCCAACGCCGCGCCACGGGTCACGGCGTTGTGGCGACGGGCTTCTTCGCGCAATGGCAGCAGCAGTTCGCGGGCATGGCGCAAGGTCAGCTGGGCGCTGGTCTGCATCTCGAGGATGCGCGCGTGGGTGCGCAGCAGCATGTCGTCGTCCACCAGGTGCCCGAGGCGCTGCTGTGTTCGGTGAGCATGCGCAACAGCACGTTCTCGACCTTGCGCACGCCTTGCTCGAAGGCGCCGTCGGCGTTCACCAGTTGGATCATCGGCTCGACGTATTCGTCCCAGGTCGCCAGCACTTCGGCGTAGCGTTGACGCAACGGGATCTGCCGGTCGCTGGTCTTGGCCCGTTCGGCCACGGCCACCAGGGCCTGTTCATCGTTGGCGAGTTTCTTGAGCACGTCGCGCACGCGCATGTCCAGCAGGCGCAGCTGGCGGGCCAGGTCGTTGCCGTCGCGAATGTCGAAGGCGTCCTGGATGTAGCCGGCCAGGCGCTCCAGGTGGCGCAGGTAGGCTTCGATTTCCAGGCACAGGCCCAGGCGGTGCTCGCGGCGCAGGTAGGCGAGGAAATCATGGATCTGGGCGTTGAGCTCGAAACGGTTCGGGCTTTTCGCCACCGGCACGAGGATGTCCAGGCGGATCCACACGTCCAGCAGGCTGGTGATGTCCTGAGGCGTGCTGTCCAGTTGTTGGGCGGCCAGCTGTGAACGCAATTCGTTGAGGCTCAGGGTGCCCTGGTCGAAGTGCTCGCACAAAGGTTCCAGCAATGCCCAGTGTTCAGCGAGGGCGCGCAAGACGCGCTTGGGTTCGATCATCGCAATGGCCGTCGGGTTGGCAATTAAAAGCGGCGATTGTACTGCATCGAGCCGGTTGCGATTCACCCCTTGGACGGACTGTCGTGCTCAATCGATCAACTATTGGCTCAACAGGGAAGCGATCCGCCTCGAAGGGCGGTAGAATCGCTTCCACTTTCAGTTATCCACAAGTGGCCGACCCTTGCTTATCGAGTCCCGTCGCCGCGCCTATCTGACCGCCATGCAGGTGGTCAACTGGCTGCCGCGCACCGAATTGCCGTTCGCCGCCCCGTCGCGGCCCGAGCTGCTGGAAGCGCCCGAGCCCGAGTCCATCGCGCCGGTCGTGACGGCACCCGTGGCCAAGACGGTCGTCGAGCCGCCAGCGCCAGCCGCCGAGCGGCCAAAAATCGAAGTGCCGCGCCCGAGCCTGGCCTCGACCCGCACCAATGCCAAGCCGGTGGAAGAGGTGGTCGAGGCGCCGCCCAAGGCCCCCTACGTCGCCCCGCCGCGTTTCGCCCTGCAATTGCTGCGAGCCGGACGTTGCCTGCTGCTGGTGGAGTTGCCCACGGGCGAGCCGTTCCAAAGCCGCGATCCGGCCTACTTGCTGCTCAAGGACATGCTGCGCGCCGCCGGTCTGCCGGACAGCCCGCAAATCATCGGCGAACCGGTGCGTTGGCCGCTGCTGTCTCGCGGCACCATGGACCAGGGGCCGGAAGCGGCGCGAGATTTCGTCCAGGGGTTTGTTTCGGCGCGTCTCGAAGATGAGCCCTGTGTGTGCCTGTGGCTGATCGGCCTGCCGGCGGTGAAGTTTGCCGGCGAGGCGGATGCCGAAGCGTTCAATCGCGAACTGCAGGTCGAAGGCCTGGGCTCGGCCTGGGCACTGCCCGGGCTGGAACTGTTAATGGACACGCCACAGCGCAAGGCTGATGTCTGGCAAGCCATGCGCCGGCTGATGGCGCGCTGGAAAGAATCGAATGAGTGACGCTGTATCGTTCCGCCCGATGACCGAGGCGGACCTCGACGCTGTACTGAAGATCGAATACGCGGCCTACAGCCACCCCTGGACCCGGGGGATATTTCTCGATGGGCTGGGCAAATACCAGATCTGGCTGATGTTCGAAGGCCAGCAGCAAGTGGGCCATGGCGTGGTGCAGATCATCCTGGATGAGGCGCACCTGCTCAACATTACCGTCAAACCGGAAAACCAGGGCCGTGGCCTGGGCTTGCGCCTGCTGGAACACTTGATGTCGATTGCCTACAAGGCCGAGGCCCGGGAGTGTTTCCTGGAAGTGCGCGACAGCAACCGCACGGCGTTCCGGCTGTATGAGCGCTATGGCTTCAACGAGATTGGCCGACGCCGGGATTACTACCCGGCGGTGGGTGGGCGCGAAGATGCGGTGGTCATGGCGTGTACCTTGGTGGACTGAACTTGCCACATCGAGGTTAACCGCAACGCCGCCATCGCGAGCAAGCTCGCTCCCACAGGGAGCTTGGCGGTGTGCATCAAATTTGCGCTCGAACACAAAACCCTGTGGGAGCGAGCTTGCTCGCGATGACGGCGGCACATTCAACCCCAGTGCAAATTGATCCACCGCTATCGCGAGCAGCTCTATCGACACTTACCGCTTGCCATCCAACGGATCGATATCGGCCATTTCCGCTTCGTCGAGCCCGTCACCCCCGCCAATGTCATTTTCATCCACTACGCTCAGGTCCCAATCGGCCCGTTCGTCGTCGCCGGCCTCAGAGGCGTCCCGGGCGCCGTCTTCTCGGATGAGGGTTTCCGGGCTCATGTCGTCGTCGGTCGGTTCGTGATCCTCCGTTGAGGCGCCGGTCATGCCCGCTTCACGGACGCGTTCACGCGGCATCAGCTGTTCGCGTTCGTTTTCCGGCAATTCGTCGCCGATTCTCGCACTGGGCTGCTCGTCGTCGAACTCCAACTCATGCATCGAGCCCATGCGGTCTTCATTGTCGTCGATGGGTTCCGGTTGCGTCGCATCGAAGGGGCGTCGTGAATCATTCATGGCAATTCCTCGTACTGTGGGCCTTACTGGTGTCGACCGGAAGCGCAGCCAGGAATTCCAATGCATCGCCGACGTGACCTCGACCGGCGGTCGTCTGTCACAGTTGCGCACTCTCTATCGAGGCTAGACAGCATGAACGAATTACAAGATCTGATTGATAACAACGCGCGCTGGGCCGATGCGATCAAGCAGGAGGATCCTGACTTTTTCGCCAAGCTGGCTCGTCAGCAAACCCCGGAGTATCTGTGGATCGGTTGTTCCGATGCGCGGGTGCCGGCCAACGAGATCGTCGGCATGCTGCCGGGCGATCTGTTCGTGCACCGCAACGTGGCCAACGTGGTGTTGCACACCGACCTCAACTGCCTGTCGGTGATCCAGTACGCGGTGGACGTGCTCAAGGTCAAACACATCCTGGTCACCGGCCATTACGGCTGTGGCGGCGTGCGGGCCTCGATGCAGGACCGCCAACTGGGCTTGATCGACGGCTGGCTGCGCTCGATTCGCGACCTGTACTACGAGCATCGCGAGGCGTTGGGCCAGTTGCCGACGGAAGAGGAACGTGTCGATCGCCTGTGCGAGCTGAACGTGATCCAGCAGGTGGCCAACGTCGGCCATACCAGCATCGTGCAGAACGCCTGGCACCGTGGGCAGAAACTGTCGATCCATGGCTGCATCTACGGCATCAAGGATGGACGCTGGAAGAGCCTGGACACCACGATCAGCGGTTTCGAGCAATTGCCGCCGCAGTATCGGCTGCGTCCGGTCGGCGCGCCCTGACCCCGGCTCGTCAGTCGCGGTGACACTGACGACGCCAGTGCCGAAGAAATGTCATTCCCTGCTCATTGGGCGGTTCGTCATAGCCGGTAATCCAGCCATGACAGTTGTACGAACCGCACCGGCAGGCGAACTGTCGGTAGAGTTTCTGTTCGGTACTGGCGTAGTCCATTGTCAAGCTGTCGCCTTCATCGATACGGGCCAGTGACCACAGCCACAGTTCGCTCATGTCGAGGAATACATTCGGGTTGCAGGAGTGCAGCAGCAATCCGGCGAAGCGTGGGTCATACATGTGCACGTCCGGCAGGATCTGCAGCGTGTGCAGGCGTCGCCGGCTTACCAGCAGCCCTGACACCCTGCACATCCGCGTCATGGGCGCGAACGACTTGCGGGCGATGATGATGCCGTTGCCGCGCCCGTCGGTCGTCTGGTGCACTTCAAAATCGCGCACAGAAGGGTAGCCCAGGCGGGTGCTGAGTTGTTTTTCCGGGTAGATGCAATCCCGGCGCTGTGAACAGGTGTTGTCGCGGATGAACAGGCTCATGACGATCCTTGTCGGTGATGGACACTCGACTGGCTGGCGCTGGCGATCCTGCCGGCGGTCGTTGAAAAAGCTTTGATAGCTTCGCCCAAGTCGGAGGGCGCATCTACTGTCGAGTCTGACAGGAGCCAAAGGCGCTTTCCCGTGTCAGCGCAAGCTTACGCGGGAAGCGCCTCAAGGTTTACACCGCCTCGGCAGGCAGCGGCATAGGCACCTTCAACTGCGGAAGTTGCGACTTGATCGCCGGCGTTTCGCATTTTTTCGCTGCATCAGCCGGCGTCAGGTTGCGAATGGACGTGTAGAACAGCTCGCAGGTCTTTTCCTTTTGCGTGACCTGCCAGGTTTGCGTGCACTGGTTCAGCAGGGCGCTCGGGTCGGTGCCCGGCTTGCTGCCCATGCCGGCCTGCCAGCATGAAGCACTCAGGTCCTGGCCCATGACTTTCAAGCCGGCGGCATCAGCCTTGGCTTCGTCACCGTCGTAGCTGTCCTTGTCGGCGGCGTACCAGATGTAGCTTGGATGGTTGGAGCCCAGGACCGGGACCTTGGCCCCGCTACCAGTTGTGATGGTTGCCAGGCCGAGCACGTTCACGGTCGGGCCGTACTGGGTCTTGATCCAGTTCCGAACGGGTGCTCCGAAGGCCACCATCGGTAGTGCGGCGCCGCTGGCGGTTTGGGTGACCTCTGTGACCATCGTGGTCTGGTAATCGTTGAAGTAGCTGTAGAGCCCCTCTAACGTGCTGCCAGCATTGGACGGTGCCGCGATGGGCGCGATGTCGATGATGGTCTGGTAGGCCGGGGTTTGTTCAGCGGCAATGCCGTTGGCGGTCAGCAGCGTGGCCCAACGGTCGGTGGTCGCCGACTCCAGGTAATCCTGGGCCTGGGTCAGGGAATAATCTGGCGGGAAGTGCAGCAACTCGACACTCTTGCGGTTTTCCAGGGCCATGCCCAGCGGCAGGAACAGGTACCAGTTGTAGGACCATTTCTTGTCGCTGTTGAGTTTCGAGGCACCGTTGTACGCAAGGTCCCCTGCGTCGAGCAGCGCTTTCAGCGGTTGGCCGTAGCTCTTCGGCACCCCATCGATGTTGGCATAGACCTTATCGTTGTCGATTGTGACCTGGACCTTGGCCTTGGCGTAGCCGTCGCGCTGCACACTTTGGGTCAGGTAATGCTCGACGGTCTGCTCCAGAGTCCAGTCGCGAAAACAGATGACGTTGCAGTTGTTGGGGTAGGCGAAGAGGCGCGTGACGCGCTCGGTGCTGCCCAGCTGCACATCGATCTTGGTCACGTCGGCGGCGTGGACGGTGGCGCTCAGGGTAAGGGCGGCAAGAGGAAGTACGGCGAGTTTGAACATGCTCAGATCCTTTTCAGCGTGAGGGACCCTCAAAAGCAGGGCGTATCCATACTGAAACAGACCGAGCCGAAGAAAAAGTGGGCCGATGGAAATATCGGCCCTTTTTTATGGCTTTATGGCATCACTGGCGGTAGATAACTCAATGTCGTCCCCAGCGCCCACAACAGCGCACCCAGCACCAGTGGCGTGTGTACCAGCAACTGCACGAAGGAAAAGCCGATCAAGTCCCTGGCCTTCAGTCCCAGCACCCCCAGCAACGGCAGCATGTAGAAGGGATTGATGAGGTTCGGCAGCGCTTCGGCGGCGTTGTAGATCTGCACGGCCCAGCCCAGGTGATAGTTCAGGTCGTTGGCCACCTGCATGACGTAAGGCGCTTCGATGATCCACTTGCCGCCGCCGGAAGGAATGAAAAAGCCCAGCACCGCCGAATAGACGCCCATCAGCAAGGCGTAGGTGTCATGGGAGGCGATCTGGACGAAAAAGGTCGAGATATGGTGGGCCAGGGTCTGGGCATCGCTGCCTTTGACCGTAGTCAGCAGCGCGGCGATCGAGCCGTACAACGGAAACTGGATCAACACGCCCGTGGTGGTCGGCACCGCGCGGGCCACGGCGTCGAGAAAGCTGCGTGGCCGCCAGTGCAGCAAGGCGCCGAGCATGATGAACAGGAAGTTATAGGTGTTGAGCCCGGAAATGGCACTGATCGCAGGCTTGGTCGAAAACTCATGGAATAGCCAGCCGGCGGCCAGTAGCACAAGGGCGATGGTCAGCAGCGGACTGTGCTCCAGCCATTCCCCTGGGCGGGTGCGGGGCTGCAACGCCGGCATGCTGAAACTCGGGTCGATACCGCAAGCGGCGGCGTCACGGGCGCTGTTGGGGCCGGGAGCGGTGGCGTAGGCGACGATCAACGAGATCACGATCAGCGCCAGCAGCATTACGCCAGACTGCCAGAGGAATATCGTCTGGGTGAACGGAATGACGCCGGTAATCGACAGGATCGAAGGCGGCAGGCTGGCCGGGTTGGCCTGCAATTGCGCCGCCGACGAAGATAACCCCAGCGCCCACACCGCGCCCAGGCCCAGGTACGCGGCGGCACCGGCGGCGCGGTAATCCATCTTCAGGTCGGTGCGGCGGGCGAGGGCGCGCACCAGCAAACCGCCAAATACCAACGACAGGCCCCAGTTAAGCAGCGATGCGACCATGGATATCAGTGCCACCCACGCCACGGCAGAGCGGCCGTTGGTCGGAATACGCGCCAGGCGATCGATCAACTTGACGGCCGGTGGCGAGCTGGCAACCACGTAACCGCCAATCACCACGAAGGCCATTTGCATGGTGAACGGGATCAGGCTCCAGAAGCCGTCGCCGAACGCCATGGCCGCTGCCGTGGGCGTGGCACCGATGAATTGCGTCGCCACGGCGACCACCAGCACCGCCAGCGCGGCGAAGACCCAGGAGTCGGGGAACCAGCGCTCGGCGAAACTGGAACAGCGCAAGGCGAAGCGGGCGGAACGGCTGTCTTCGATGTCAGTGGTCACGGCAATTACCTCGTTTTTATGGTTATGGGTATTCATGGCGGCAGGGCTTCAAAGGTCAGGCGCAACAGTAGAACAATCCAGTGACCATGGGAGGCTTGTCGGGTTCGAGAGACGCTCTGGATTATTTTCAATAGGGGCTCTCAGCGCTCTTTAGAAAAAAAACGCCGGGCCGATGGCAAAGGGAACAGCCATTTAATTCTTCCGCTGTCCGGAGCTGCCCATGTTCAACAACCGCCTGAAGCAGGAGCTACTGGCTCTTCGCCAAGAACTGTCCAGTCTTGTGCAAGTCAAGGAAAGTCTGGACCGTGAAATGCTTGGCCTCACTCTGGATGCCGATGGACGGATTCAATCGGTCAATCAGAATTTCCTCGACGAGATGCACTACAAGAGCCAGGACCTGATCGGCCGGCCTGTGGATGAGCTGGTTCCCGCGTATCTGAAATCCAATGAATTCCAGATGCGCTTCAAGGCGGCGCTGACCCGTGGCGAGCACTTCTCCGGTGCCGTGCGCCTGCTGCGGGGCAATGGCCAGGAGGCCTGGCTGCGTTCGATCCTCCAGCCCGTACGAAATGCTGACGGGCGGATCCGCTTTTTTTCGATGTATGCCAATGACCTGACCCGCACCATCGAGGCCTCCCGGGAACATGAAAACCTCATCGGCGCGCTGGTGCGCTCAACGGCGGTGATCGAGTTCGATCTGGGCCGTCATGTCCTGACGGCCAACGATCGCTTCCTCAACGCCATGGGTTACAGCCTTGCGCAGATCAAGGGCAAGCACCACCGCACGTTTTGTGAGCCTGAGGAATACAACAGCGCGGCCTACCAGCAGTTCTGGAAGCGGCTGACCAGCGGTGAGTTCGTGGCTGGCCGCTTCAAGCGCCTGGACAGCAGTGGTCGTGAGGTCTGGCTGGAAGCCTCCTACAACCCCGTGCTCGATGCCAACGAGCGGTTGTATAAAGTGGTCAAGTTCGCCACCAATATCACGGATCAGGTCAACCAGGAAAAAGCCGTCGCCGAGGCAGCCAACATTGCCTACAGCACTTCGTTGCAAACCGACAACAGCGCCCAGCGCGGCACGACTGTGGTGACCCAAGCCGTGGACGTGATGCGCGACCTGGCCCGGCACATGCAAACCGCCGGCGAAGGCATCGAGGCGTTGAACGAGCAATCCCTGGTGATCGGTACCATCGTCAAGACCATCAGCGGCATCGCCGAACAGACCAACCTGCTGGCGCTCAACGCCGCGATCGAGGCAGCCCGGGCCGGTGAGCAGGGCCGGGGCTTTGCGGTGGTGGCCGACGAGGTGCGTCAACTGGCATCGCGTACCAGCCAGGCGACCGATGAAATCGTCGGCGTGGTCCGCCAGAACCAGGACATGGCGCGCAACGCCGTGGCGCTGATGACCGACGGCCAGCACCAAGCCGAGCACGGCCTGGCCCTGGCCGCCGAGGCGGGGACGGTGATCGTCGAGATCCAGGACGGAGCGAAGAAGGTGGTCGATGCCGTGAGCCAGTTTGCCAATCAGCTCTCCACTTAGAATGTCATTATTGTTTTTTACATATTAATTGTTGTTTTACGATAATTTAGTGGCTATGTTCTGGGCTCCCTTACTCTATTGGAGCCTCACATGCACTCGAATCGTCTTGCCTTGTACAGCCAACGGATGGCAGCCATCACCCTGGTTTTCATGGTCGCGATGATGGTCGTCAACGCTGTGGCCTGGCTGTATCCTGAAGCGGCCTCGCGATACGGCCTGGGATTCGCCCTCACCGAGCGGCAATTGTCGAGTCTGCCTGAAGAGGCGATGGGATTGACGGGATGGCAATGCCTGGGTGGGATACTGCTGACCAGCATTCCCTTGCTGGCCCTGGCGGTCGGGCTCACCAACTTGCGCAGGCTCTTCAAGCACTACGCCCAAGGCCAATACTTTTCCACCGCAGCGGCGGTCTACCTGGGAAATGCGGGTCGTGCGGTGGCGTTGTGGGTGCTGTTGGACTTCATCTGCGAACCGTTTCTCAGCCTGCTGGTAACGATCAATGCGCCGGTTGGCCAGCGATTGCTGACCTTCAGTATTACTGCGCCGTCTTTCGTCGCTTTATTTCTTGCCGCCTGTATTGCGATCATTGCCCGGATACTGTCCCAGGCCAGTGAAGTCGATTCAGAAAACAGAACATTCGTTTGAGATTCTTATGCCCATCGTTATTCAACTCGATGTGATGCTGGCCATGCGCAAGGTCAAATCCAAGGACCTTGCCGCTGCAATCGGCATTACTGAAGCCAACCTTTCCTTGTTGAAACAAGGAAAGGTCAAGGGCATACGCTTGGCGACCCTCGAGGCCATTTGCAGTTATCTGCAATGTCAGCCCGCGGACTTGCTGGTCTATCAACCGCAGGATGAGTTCGATCAGTCGCCCAGTGCTTGACCCTCGCGCCGTGGATCCGCACCGCCGGCCAGTGAGGTTTTCCCTTGTGCATCACGCATCCGGACAATGGCCTGGGTGCCGCTGTTCATGTCGATCTCGCTCACAGTGTGGCCTTTGTCTTTCAGCGCTTGGATCAGCGTCGGGCTGAACTGTCCTTTCTCCAGTTCGGTGGGGCCATTGCGGCTGCCGAAGTTGGGGAGATTGATGGCGGTTTGCGGATCCAGGTTCCAGTCCAGCAGGCCGATCACTGACTTGGCGACGTATTCGATGATTTGCGAGCCGCCGGGAGAGCCGACAGCGGCCAGCAGTCTACCCTGATGATCGAAGATCAGCGTCGGTGCCATGGACGAGCGAGGGCGTTTGCCCGGTTCGACACGGTTGGCGACTTTTTGCCCATTCTCTTCGGGGATGAACGAAAAGTCGGTCATCTGATTATTGAGCATGAAGCCCTGGACCATCAAATGTGAGCCGAACGCCGACTCCACCGTGGTGGTCATGGACACCGCGCCACCCTGGTCATCCACGGCCACCACTTGCGAGGTGGAAATACGCAGGGGGGAGCGGTCCGGGGCGTAGGCCACCTGGATGCCCGGTGGCGTGCCAGGCTTGGCGACACCCATGCTACGCGGGCCGATCAGGCTGGCGCGGCTGGCAAGGTAACCTTGATCGACCAGGCCTTTGAGCGGCACGGCTACAAAATTCGGATCGGCGATGTATTGGGCGCGGTCGGCGTAGGCCAGGCGCTCGGCCTCGGCGATCAGGTGCACGGCTTCGGGGGTGGGTTCAATGCCGGCGGGTTTATCGGTCTTGAGAGGTTTCAAGGGGGTGAGGGCGGCGTTGCTGTCGCGCTGTTCCAGGGCCTGCAATGTCCCGAGGATCTGCGCCACGGCAACCCCGCCCGAAGACGGTGGTGGCATGCCGCAGATTTGCCAGCGCTTGTAGTCAGTGCACAACGCGGGCCGCTCCCGTGCGGTATAGCCCTTAAGGTCGTTCAGCGAAAGACTGCCGGGGTTGGCGTGGCCCTGCACCTTGGCGACGATTTCCTCGGCAATCGGCCCGTTGTACAAAGCATCGGGACCTTCGTTGGCGATGCGCTTGAGTACGGCTGCCAATGCCGGGTTTTTCAGCACGGTGCCGACTGCTTTCGGGCTGCCATCGGCATTGAGAAAGTACGCCGCCATGTCTGGTGAGCCCGGCAACGACGAGTCGGACGCGATCAAGTCGCGTGCAGCCTTGGAGAGATCGCGAAGCCCTGTTCCGCCAGCGCGATGGCCGGCTCGAACAGCGTCGCCCATTCCAGGCGCCCGTGTTTGCGATGGGCCAGTTCCAGTCCGCGCAATACCCCCGGTGTACCCACCGAGCGACCACCGATCTGCGCGGCGGTAAACGGCATGGGTTTGCCGTCGGCTTGCAGGAAAAGTCTTTCAGTGGCGCCGGCCGGTGCCGTTTCGCGACCGTCGTAGGTGCGCACGGCCTTGCCATCCCACAGCACAATGAACGCACCGCCGCCGATGCCTGAAGATTGCGGCTCCACCAGGGTCAGCACCGCTTGCATCGCAATGGCTGCGTCGATGGCCGAGCCTCCGCGTCGCAACATCTCTCGCCCGGCTTCGGCGGCCAGTGGGTTGGCCGCGGCCGCCATGTGCTTGTCGGCGTGGCGGGTCTGCAGGTCGGTGCGGTAGCCGGAGACGACCTCCGGTTGGGCAGGCAATGCAGGCGTGGTGGTGGAGGAGGGTGGGGCCTTACAGGCGACGAGTGTCAGGGCGACAGCCAGCAACGAAACGGCTGACAGGCGATGAAGGTTCGGTTTCAGATCTGTAAGCATGTGTCGCTCCATCCGTGGGCCAAGAATATTGAGACCGACTGTAGCGACGCGGGACGTGGGGTGCAAATCAGCGGGGGGATTTGGAGAAGTCAGGCGTTCTGCGCCTGGAGAAAAATCGAAAACAGCTCGGACTGGGACTTGATTCCCAGTTTGCTATACATATGTTTTTTATGAACTTTCACTGTTTCGACAGAAATTTCCAGCTTGCGGGCAATTTCCTTGCTGGAGCAACCACTGAGCATCAAGCGGCCTACATCCAACTCCCGCGCCGTCAGTTGTGCGCCTTTGAGTTGCTGAACGGACGCTTCCAGTTGCACTCGCCAATCGACTTGCGGCGATACTGGCGTGAGGGCCACCACTTCGTTGATTTCGTACGGCAGGCGCTGGCGCAACAGGCCGAGTACCCAGGGCTGGATCAGCGACAGCAGGGCAATCTGTTGGCCACTGAACCGCTGCTTGCTGCCTAACGACAGGCACAGCGTGCGATCGTCTTCGAGCTGGCAATTGAACTGGATTTCATCGGACACCACATTCAGCCGGAAGTACCGCTGGTAATATTCGGTCAACTCGAAATGTTCCGGTGCCACTTCCGACAGGCGATACAGGCCGCTACGCGACTGCTCCCGACAGGCGATGTAGAACGGATCGAGCAGATACAACCCTCGCAGATAATCCTGGAACAATTGATCGGGGCTGCCGTGCGCGCCCGGGCATTCGGCAAACACTTGCGGGTGCTGATCAGCACTGAAAAGCAGCGCGACCCAGCTGTCGAAAGGGACGTACTGGTCCAGCAAACGTACTAGCTGCGTCCAGAAATTGGGCTTGTCCAAGGCCTCGATCAATTGCCCGATCGAGCGGTGCCACGCGATATCGTCTAACGAAAGTGTCATGCCTACCCCTATCGGGTTACCCCAGCGGCGTGATTTTCCGGCCGTTGGCTTGCTGCGCATACTGGCGCACAGACAACGACCGGGCAATCTTTCCGTCTGGTCAAGAACAAGGAATACACATGAAAGTCGAACTCGCCCAGTTTGCGGGCCGTGATAACAATACGGCTTACAACCTCAAACGCGCTCTCGAGGCGATTGCCGCCTGTGCGGCCGATACGCAATTGATCGTGTTTCCCGAAACTCACCTGATGGGATTTCCATCGTTTGAGACAGTGGCCCAGAGCGCCGAACCGCTGGACGGTCCGACCGTCAGTGCGGTGATTGCTGCGGCCCGCGAACATGACGTCGCCGTGGTGATCGGCGTCGCCGAGAACGACCACGGCCGCTTCTACAACACCACCCTGCTGATCACTCCGCAAGGCATCGCGCTGAAATACCGCAAGACGCACCTCTGGGCGTCGGATCGCGGTGTGTTCGAGGCCGGTGATCGCTACGCCACGTGTGAGTGGAATGGCGTGCGGGTCGGCCTGCTGATCTGTTACGACATCGAATTCCCGGAAACCGCCCGAGCCTTGGCGCAATTGGGCGCCGAGTTGCTGATCGTCACCAATGGCAACATGGACCCCTATGGTCCGACTCACCGCACCGCGGTCATGGCGCGTGCCCAGGAAAACCAAGCGTTTGCGCTGATGGTCAACCGGGTAAAAGAAGGTGATGGCGGGTTGGTCTTTGCCGGTGGCAGCGCCTTGGTAGACCCGCTGGGCAAGTTGCTGTTCGAGGCCGGCCGTGAGGAGGGGCAGTTTGCCGTGGAACTGGACCTGAATCAGCTGAAGGCGGCGCGACGTGATTATCGGTATCTGGACGATCAGCGGCTGAAAATAGCGGGAGAGATCGTTGAGTACCCCTGCGGATTGCGGGAGCTGCTGATTCCCGCACGTTGACCCCGACAACACCTTCATTTCTGTTGGCCAAAAACCAGAACAACAACGTAGCACCCGAAATTTGCGCCGAACTCGGCTCTGCCATAAATCTAATAAATTCGGAGTAGTCGCTCATGGCTCGTTTGCAACGCACCCTTTCACTGGGGGCGGTGGTGCTGTTTGGCATCGCCTATATGACACCCATCATTGTCCTCGGCACTTTCGGCATCCTCGCGCAATCCACCACCGGTATGGTCCCCGCCGCTTACCTGGCGGCACTGGTGGCGATGTTTTTTACCGCCATGAGCTACGGCCGAATGGCCACTGCATTTCCCGTCGCGGGTTCGGCCTACAGCTACGTGCGCAAGGCGATCAGCCCGAAACTCGGTTTCATCGCCGGCTGGGCGGTGTTGCTCGATTATCTGTTCTTGCCCATGGCGATCTGGCTGATCGGCGCCGCCTACCTCCATTCCGCATTCCCGAGCGTGCCGCAGTGGCTCTGGGTGCTGGTGTTCATCGGCATCACGAGTGCGATCAACATCGTCGGCCTGAAATTGGCCAACGGCGTCAACGCATTATTGATGCTGGTGCAATTCCTGGTGCTGATCGCCTTCGTTGCGCTGTGCATTCATTACGTCGGTGGTGATGCGAGCACGCCGTTGTGGTCGGTCAAGCCATTCTTCAACGGTGACATGCAGATGCCGTTGATCATGAGCGGTGCGGCCATTGCCTGTTATTCATTCCTCGGGTTCGACGCGGTGAGCACCTTGACCGAAGAAACCCGCGACCCACGCCGTACCATTCCGCGAGCGATCATGTTGATTACCCTGATTGGCGGATTGATCTTTGTCAGTGTGTCGTACTTCGTGCAAATCGCGCACCCATCGTTACAGTTCGACAGCGTGGACTCGGCCGCCTATGAAATCGCCCGCAACATTGGTGGTGACCTGTTCGTGTCGATCTTCCTGATCGGCCTGATCGTCGGCCAGTTCGCGTCGGGGCTGTCGGCCCAGGCGAGTGGCTCACGCCTGTTGTTCGCCATGGGCCGGGATGGTGTGCTGCCAAAATCGTTCTTCGGCACGCTGCATGAACGCTTTGGTACGCCGGTCAATAGCATTCTGTTGTGTGCCGTGGTCGCTTTGCTGGCGCTGAAGCTGGACGTCACCACCTCAACCTCGTTCATCAACTTCGGCGCATTCCTGGCGTTCAGCCTGGTGAACCTGTCAGTGATCTTTCACTACTGGATCGGCGCTGAGAAGAAGGGGCTGCGTGAATGGGTGCTGTTCCTGCTGTTCCCGTTTATCGGTCTGGCGGCGGATGTGTGGTTGATGGTCAGCCTTGATCACCTGGCGATCTATCTGGGCCTGAGTTGGCTGGCGATTGGCGTGGTGTATCTGGCGGTGCTGACAGGCGGCTTTCAGCGCCAGCCACCGGAGATGGATTTCCAGGAAACCACATAAAACCCATTGGCCTGTATCCCCTCTGTATCTGGAGGGGATATGCCGTGGGGTATGAAGAGAGACAAAAAGAAACAGCCAGAAACAAGAAAGCCCGCACGAGGCGGGCTTCTTGAGGTGATTCATAGACTGCTGTAGACATCTATGGATCGGTACTTGGTGGCTACACAGGGACTTGAACCCCGGACCCCAGCATTATGAATGCTATGCTCTAACCAACTGAGCTATGTAGCCAAGTGGCGCGCATTATTCGCCGGTAACGAAGATGTGTCAAGCGTAAATCTGAAATATTTCTCTGCGCTTTCAACCGCTTAACAATCCTCGCTGCAAATCCCTGTCAGCCGAGCTGAAATCTCCCTGTGTTGGCACTCAAGGCTTTGCTTCCCTGGCTCAGGGTATCGGCCGCCACGTTCACGGCCCGTGCGCCTTCGAGCAAGCGCATGGCCGCCTGGTCGACCTGCTGGATATTGCCGCTGACCTCGTCGGCGGTGCTGGCCTGTTCATCCACGGCGGTGGCGATTTGCGCCAGGGTGTCGGTGACGCTTTGCACGGCGCTGGCAATTTCTCCCAGCCGTTCGCCCAGACCGGTGACGGCTTCGGCGTCGGTCTGGGCCTGGCCACAAGCGGCTTCCATCAGGCTGACGGCCTCGTTGACCGTGGCGCGCAGGCTGTCGACGGTGCCGGCAATCTGTTGCGTGGAGGACTGGGTGCGTTGTGACAGGCTGCGCACTTCATCGGCCACCACCGCGAAACCACGCCCTTGTTCCCCGGCGCGAGCCGCTTCGATGGCGGCATTGAGGGCCAGGAGATTGGTCTGCTCGGCCACGCCGCGAATGGTATCGACCACCAGTTGGATCTGTTGCCCCTGTTCGCTGACCCGCCCCAGTGCGGCGGCGGTTTCGTTGAGTCGCTGGTTGAGTTGCTGGATGCTCGCCGTGGTGCGCTGGCTGTCGCGGCTGCTGTCGGCGGCGATGCGGCGGGTTTGCTGGGCGCTGTCAGATGCCTGTTCACAACTCTTCGCCACGCCCTGGGAGGTGGCGGCCAGTTGCGTCGCGGCGGCAGCGATCTGGCTGATCTGCATCTGTTGGGCCTCGACTTCTCCCAGGGCGCCGCTGGAGTGTGTATTGAGGGTGCGCACGGCATTGCTCAACTGCAAGGTCTCGTGATCCACCCCCAGCAGGCTGTTGCGCAACTGCACCACGGCGACGTTGAGGGCGGTGCTGATGGCCGCCAGTTCATCACGTCCTTGCACCGGCACTTGCAGGCTGAGATTGCCATCGCGCAGGGCCTCGGCCAGCAGGGTGATGCCGCTGGCGCTGCGCCGGATCGACGCTTGCAGGCACACAAAAAGATACAGCGCCGCCAGCAGCAGGCAACCCAGCACCGTCGCTACCAGGGTGAACTGGCGAATCGCCGAACCGTGGTAGTGTTCCAGTCGCGTATCCAATGCCACCAGTGATTGTTGCCGCAGGGTCGCCAGGTCGGCGAGGAGGGCGTCCATGTGTTTTTCGAAGTCTTCCGGCTTCAGGTTGATGGAGCCGCCGAACACGCCGTCATCCAGCACTTTCAGGCCGGCGTCCAAGTGCTTGAGGCTACCTTGGAATTGTCCGGCCCAGGTCTGCAGGTTGCTGGGCAGGCGGGTTTCCAGCAGTGCTCCGGTCTTGACCAGTTGATCCCGGGCATCGCCGATACGGCTGCGCAGGTCCCGCAGTTGCAGGCGACTCTGCAGCGTGAACTGGCCTGATACTACGGAGGACTGGCCGACGCTGGCCAGGCGGCCGACCCGTTCGATCAGGTCCGGCGTCTGTTGGGTGGAGATCTGGGTCAGCAGATAAGTCTCCAACCAGGAGGCGAGGGTCAGGCGGTTGTCCATGACCATCTGCTCGCGCAACGCTTGCAGGGCGCTGAGGGCCGCGGTGAAGCGGTCATAGCCATCCGGCCACCAACCCACGCTGCCCAGGCTTTTCGAATCCAGGCCGTTGAGGCTGGTTTGCAGGGTTTGATAGCGGGCGAGGGTATCGGCTTCGGCCCCTTCGGTTTGCAGCGTATTGGCCAGGTCACTGGCGGCCTGGTTGAGGGCCGGTTGCACGGCATCGTACGCCGCCATGCGCGGCCAGCGTCGCGGGTGTCGGCTGCCGATTGGTTTCGGTGGCACGCCAGCGGGCGGCGCGGTTGCGCTGGGCGGTGAGCAGGTTGTCGAGGTTATCCAGTGCCAGCAATTGACGAACCCCGGCGCGTTCCCCGGAAATCAGGCTGAGTTTGTCGCGATAGTCCTGGCCGATGAGCCACAGGCTGCCCATGAGCGGCAGGATAAAAAGCAGGAACAGCAATTGGAATTTACGGGCGAAGCCGAAATGCCCCAACAACCTGATTCCCGGTGATAAAAAAGCCTGCATGCCCATACTCCCCTGAACACCCTTGCACTGTTTTTGTGCGTTTCTACACAAGTGCCAAAACGGGTGCCCTTTTAAAAGGCTTCGAAAGTTTGTCCAAATCGGCTCGGTAGGCCAGCTCTGTAGCGAAACTTCCCATTCTCGGTCTCCTTTGTAAGGAGCCGCGTTGTAGGGCATTAACAAGGCAAGATTCAGACCATGGCGTTGGGCTATCACCTTGGAATTCGACAATTTTTCAAGGTCGATAGCAAGCTAAGGGGATAGCCTTGTCGCACCGAAAAATGGCACATTGACGCACCTGCCCGTGTGCACCCTCTGTCGTATGGAAACTCCCATGGCTATCAGCAATACCCAGGCCGCCGCCCCATCCGTTGCCGGCACAGCGCAAAGCAGCCCGTTGGTCATGCGCATCATCGGCGCCGTGGCGCTGGCGCACTTGATCAACGACTTGATCCAGGCGGTGCTGCCCTCGATCTACCCGATGCTCAAGGACAGCTACGGCCTGACCTTCACCCAGGTTGGCCTGATCACCCTGACGTTCCAGTTAACCGCATCTTTGTTGCAGCCCTGGGTCGGCTATCACACGGATCGACATCCCAAGCCCTGGCTACTGCCGGCCGGGACGGTGTGCACGCTGATCGGCATTGTGATGATGTCCATGGTCGGTAGTTTTGCCTTGATCCTGTTGGCGGCGGCGTTGATCGGCATCGGCTCGTCGACCTTCCACCCGGAAGCATCGCGGGTGGCACGACTGGCCTCGGGTGGCCGCTACGGGCTGGCGCAATCGACGTTCCAGGTGGGCGGTAACGCCGGCTCTGCCTTCGGCCCGCTGCTGGCGGCGGCGATCATCATTCCCTACGGGCAAGGCAACGTGGCCTGGTTCGGGCTGTTCGCCCTGTTTGCGCTGTTCGTGCTGTACCGCATCAGCCGCTGGTACGCCAACCACTTGAACCTGTTCAAGCTCAAGCAAGGCCAGGCGGCCACCCATGGTCTGTCCAAGGGCCGGGTCTTGAGTGCGCTGGTGGTGCTGGGGCTGCTGGTGTTTTCCAAGTACTTCTACATGGCCAGTTTTACCAGCTACTTCACGTTCTATCTGATCGAGAAGTTCGACCTGTCGGTGGCTTCTTCGCAGTTGCACCTGTTCCTGTTCCTCGGCGCGGTGGCGGCGGGGACCTTTTTTGGCGGCCCGATTGGCGACCGGATCGGGCGCAAGGCGGTGATCTGGTTCTCGATCCTCGGCGTGGCACCCTTCACCCTGATCCTGCCTCACGTCGACCTGCTGTGGACCAGCATCCTCAGCGTGGTCATCGGCTTCATCCTCGCCTCGGCGTTCTCGGCCATCGTCGTGTACGCCCAGGAACTGGTGCCGGGCAATGTCGGGATGATCGCCGGTGTGTTCTTCGGGCTGATGTTCGGTTTCGGCGGGATTGGCGCTGCGCTGCTGGGGCACCTGGCGGACATCCGGGGTATCGAGTACGTGTACTGGCTGTGTTCGTTCCTGCCGTTGTTCGGGGTGTTGGCGATATTCCTGCCGAGAACTAAAAAAGTCTGATCTACATTCAGATGGCCGTGACCGATGAGTATTTGTTTTTATGCTGAAAAATCTTTGGATCAGAACGGTGGCCGTCGCCATGGGTAAGCGTAAACGCAAGACTCTGCCGAAGGATTTTGGTCAGCGGCTGGAGCAGGCCTCGTTTGCCGAACTGGTCGCCGTCTTCGATGCGTGCGAGCTTGAAGCCACCGGGGGTTACAGCAAGAGCACCGCGCTGGGCTTCTACAACTGCCCCGACGAACTGGTCCGTTGGCTGGTGGAGCAGGGCGCCGACATTAATGCCCGTGACACTTACCAACGAACGCCCCTGCACCATCGCAGTTCGAGTTGGATCGGTGGTGTCGATCTGCTGCTGGATTTGGGCGCCGATATCGAGGCGCAGGATTACCAGGGCTACACGCCATTGCATGCCGCGGCCAACAGTCACAAGGCCGAGGCCATTGCTGCCCTGATCCGCCGTGGCGCCAATGTCGATGCCAAGAGTCGGCAGGGACAGGGTGTGTTGCATATTGCCCTGGCGACTACCCGCAATGCCGATATCGAGGCCACCGCGGAAATCGTCCAGACGCTGCTGGCGGCAGGGCTGCAAGCCGATGACCGCATGCTCGCTGAAGTGCAGCGCATCGGTCGTGAGTTCGAGTTTCACCGGGCCTCCTTCAACCCGGACTACCTCGAGACAACGGACGCTGCCCTGGCCAGTCTTTATCGTCTTTTCAACGTCACTCCCGTCGCCCCTCGCAAGGTTCACGACGGTCAGGCCGCTATCGTCGTAGCGGCCAGTGACTGGCGTGACCAGCATCAGCAACTGTGGGAGCTGCTGGTGCCATCCTCTGGCGCCGCAGCGACGGCGCAGGGTGAGGTGATCCGCATCAGTGGCCGTATTTCCCGAGAGATTCACCACAACGGCTCGGCCAACTGGGACGCGGATTTCAAAGCGATGTTGGCGGCTCTGGTTGACCATGTGGGCAGCGCCGTGCCCTTGCCTGCGGCCGAGCTCGCTGAAGCACGGGCGCTGGCTGCCGTTCTGCGCAATGGCAACGATAACGCCGAGCAGACCGAGCGTCTCTGTGAATTGGCTGTGCGTTGGGTCATCGCCAACCCGCAGCCGGTGCCATTGGCGATGCCCTCCTATAGCCGATAACGCGACGGCGTGCCCAGCCTCTTTCAGGATCGAATAGCCCGGCGTGACACCTCGCGCGCGGGCACTTTCACCCTGGATGTCGGGCCTTTGGTGAATTAAGACTAAAGTACTGTTTTGTATAACGCCTAAGTTTGATTTTGTATAAAACCCGGTCGTGTTAATTTGCTGTCGTGGTTATTGGTCTGAATGGATTCTGCGGCATTATTCAAGGGTGACCTTGTGGTGACTGGACAAGCAGGCTTCGCATTCTTTCCAGCTATCGCCCTTACTGTCCTGGACATAAGGCCTTCGGTTCCTGACTTGAATATCTCTACTGCTTTTTGTGCCCCACCTGCCACGTCTCAAATACTTATAAAGCAGCTGTATCGCCGTGCCCTTTCAAGGCGATTGCCTCGTGGGCCGCGTAAACAGCCATGATTGATTGTTATTCGCCGCGTCGCGCACAAGTTAGAGGCCTTCGTCTTTAACGTTGGCAATAAATAGAATCAGGCAGGGGATGATATGAAGTTCAAGTCATTGCAGGCACGCATTTGTGTCACGGCAGGCGTTTGTCTGTTTGTTTCATCGGTCAGCCTGATTATCTACGGGCTCTTTACCGCTCGGGCCAATGAGCAATACGTGGCCACCGAAGTCTCGGCGCTGGTTGAAAAATCAACGATCCGGGAAATTCAGAACCTGGCCGAGTCCCGGGCCAATGCCATCCAGGCCAAGTTGCAGAATGCCCTGGATGCAGCCCGCACCATGGCCAATACCTTTGCCGCCAGCAAGAGCACGCAAAGCCCCCTGGCATTGGGCAGGGAGCAGATCAATACGGTGTTGCTCAGCGTCCTCAAGGACAACCCTGATTTCAATGGCACCTATTCCTGTTGGGAACCGGATGCGCTGGATGGACAGGATCTGGCGTTGCGCAATGCCCAGGACGGTAACAATCCACAGACAGGGCGCTTCACGCCTTACTGGACACGTAGCGCCGGTGGCCATGTCGCGGTGCAGCCGTTGGTCGAGTATGACTCCCCGGACCGTCACCCTAACGGTGTGCCCAAAGGCGGCTGGTACAGCGGCCCGCGCGACACCCTGAAGGAAAGCGTGCTGGACCCCATTCCTTATGTGGTCCAGGGTAAAAACGTTTGGCTGACCACTTTGTCGGTTCCGATCGTCGCCAATGGCAAGTTCTACGGTGTGGTCGGTGCTGACTTCGACATCGCTTTTATCCAGAAGCTCAGCGAGCAGATGTCTGCCGAGCTCTACGGCGGCAAAGGCACGGTGACGATCCTGAGTAACCAGGGCCTGGTGGTTGCGGACAGCCAGCGTACTGACTTGATTGGCCAGCCCATCAAGGCGTTGTTACCTGAGTCCTGGGAAAGCGTGCTGCGCGACATCCAGAGCGGTCGTGGCAATGGCCTGCTCAATCCACAAACCCAGCATATCGAAGTGCTGATGCCCATTACGCTGGGTCGCACAGGCAAGCCCTGGGCGGTGCTGATTCGTCTGCCCAAGGCCGTGGTCATGAGCCAGGCGATAGCCCTGGAGCAAGAGCTGCAGGCGCGCAGTATCAGCAACAGCATCTGGCAAGTGTCGGTGGGGATGGTCATTTCCCTGTTGGCCCTGGCCGCCCTGTGGTTTGCCGCCGCGAAAATCGTCGGGCCGATCCGCGAGGCCGCGGCCTTGGCCGCCAACATCAGCCTGGGGGATTTTTCTCGTCGCCTGGTGCAGAAATCCGAGGATGAAGTCGGGCAATTGTCTGTGGCGCTTAACGACATGTCCGAAAGTCTGCAACGCCAGGTTCGTGTGGCCGAGCGTATTTCCGAAGGTGATCTGGACCTGGAGGTCCGCTTGTCTTCGCCCCACGATACCCTGGGCAAGTCGCTGGAGAAGATGGTCAGCAACCTGAACCAGCTGATTTCCGAGGTGCAGACCAGCGCTACGCAGATTACCGGCAGCTCGGCGCAGGTCACTGATCTGAGCCAGTCGTTGTCCGATGGCGCGTCGAATTCCGCGTCGTCCATTACCGAAATCAGCGCGGTGATGACGCAAATGGCTGCGCAGACCCGGGACAACGCCGCCAACGCCAAGAAAGCCGATGAGCAATCCCAGGCATCGCGGGCTGATGCGGGGGAGAGCGATAAATTGATGAGCGAGCTGATTGCCGCCATGGCCGAAATCGACAACTCGGGCAAGGACATCACCGCGATCATCACCACCATCGACAATATTGCCGCACAAACCAATCTGTTGGCGCTGAACGCGGCCATCGAAGCCGCCCGGGCAGGTGAGCTTGGGCGCGGTTTTGCCGTCGTTGCCGACGAAGTACGCAGCCTGGCCGCCCGCAGCGCCGAGGCCGCCCAGCAGACGGCGGCATTGATCGCCGACTCATCGAGCAAGACGCAGCGCGGCATGATCATCGCCGGCCGGACCGCCGAATCGCTGAAAAACATCGTCACGGGAACCAGCGCGGTTTCCAACCTGGTTTCGTTGATCTACCAGGCCTCCAGCGAGCAGGCTTCGGGCTTGCAGCAGGCCAGCATCGGTTTGGAGCAGATCGATGAAGTGACGCAGAAAAACCAGTCCAACTCACAAGAGTGCGCGGTGGCGGCCAAGGACCTTTCGGAGCGAGCCTCACTGATGCAGCGTGTGTTGGGACGTTTCAAAGTCAAAAGAGGTTAGTTTTTTCCAGTCCGCTCCAGGCGCCCGTCTGGCGTGTGATGAAGCAAAATCCCCGTATCAGCGAGTGATGCCGGGGATTTTTCAGTTTGGGGGATCGTTCAAGCCAGGTTTGTTCGCTGGCTGTAGAGGGGCGCAATTGCATTGCTTTGTCCAATGGGGGCTCGATAACGTCCTTGAGGGTGTACTATCGATACTTGCCCATCGGATATCAGTTAGCTATGTCCACGCTAAGCGAAGAGAGCCGTCAGATCGTAGCTTCTCTGACGCACCGCGTTGGCCCCAACGCTGACACTGCAAGGATCGCTCACGCGATCATTTCAATTTTGCAGGATATAGAGGCGACCCTTACGCCCGTCATTGGTCAACAAGGGGTCGCCGCGCTGTATCGCCGCAGCCTGCACTTGTGTGGGTCTACTCATCCGCGCCTGACCAGCACCTGCGACAGGGTGCAGCCAGGCCTGGTTCTGACTGCTCTTAAATCGGTACTTGTTGAGCAAAGCGAAGCCGATGCGCTGTTTTTCGGTGAAGCGATGCTGACAGTCTTTTATGAGTTGCTGACCACGCTGATCGGGCCCTCGCTCACCGCACGGTTGCTTCGTGACGTGTGGGAGCCTTCCTTGAGCGACACCCCTTCGCAGGAAAATTCGCCATGAACACCAAAGTGACTATCAACCGCTTGGCTACCGGCGTGCCAGGGCTGGACGAGGTCTTGGGCGGAGGATTGCCGGAGTTTTCGTTCAACCTGATCGCCGGTCCCCCCGGTTGCGGCAAAACTACCCTCGCGCACCAGATGATGTTTGCCCTGGCGACTCCGGAGCGTCCCGCGCTGTTTTTTACCGTGCTGGGCGAGCCGCCGCTGAAGATGCTGCGTTATCAGCAGCAGTTCGACTTCTTCGACAGCGAAGCGGTCAATCAATCGATCCGCTACGTCAATCTGGCTGACGATACCCTGGCCGGGGATCTGGACGAAGTGCTGCGGCGCATTGTCAGCGAGGTGGAGGCTCACTCCCCGGCGCTGGTATTCGTTGACTCGTTCCGTTCGGTGGTGCTGGCCAGCCAGACCCAGGACAACCCGAATAACAACCTGCCGCAGTTCGTCCAGCAGTTGGGCATGTTGATGACCACCTGGCAGGCCACGACTTTCCTGATCGGCGAGTATTTCAACGAAACCGATACCAACCCGATTTTCACCGTGGCCGATGGATTGATCTGGCTGCGCCAGAGCGTTCAGCGCAATTCCATGGTGCGCAAGATGGAAATCATGAAGATGCGCGGCCAGCCGACGCTGCCGGGCCTGCACACCTTCCGTATCGCTTCGTCGGGAATCAAGGTATTTGCCCCCGCTCCCTTCAATCCGGGCGAAGCGCCGCTGGAGTTTCCGATCAAGCGCCTGGCCATGGGCGTACCGCAGCTCGATGAAATGCTCGGCGGTGGCCTGCCACGCGGGTATTCCTTGCTAGTGGCGGGGCCGTCCGGTTCAGGCAAGAGCATACTGGCGGCGTCCTTTCTCGCCGAAGGCGCGCGCAACGGTGAGACCGGCGTGATCGCGGTGTTTGAACAACGTCCCAATCATTCCCAGAACGCCACGCTCGCCCACTTGATTCAATGTGGAAAAGTCGGACTGGTGGATAGCCGCGCGCCGGACTTGTCCATCGACGAAATCGTGCACCTGCTGCTGGGCGAGATCGCCCGCTTGAAAGCGACCCGGGTGGTCATTGATTCGCTGTCGGGCTTCGAACTGGCGCTGGCGCCGACCTTTCGCGAGGATTTTCGCGAGTCGCTGTCACGCATGGTCACAGCGTTGACCAGCGCCGGTGTCAGTGTGTTGCTGACCTCGGAGCTGGAAGACCGCTACACCGACCTGCGCTTCAGCCCTTATGGCACGGCTTTTCTCACCGACGCCATTATCGTTCAGCGCTACATTGAAGTGCAGAGCCGTTTATTGCGCATCATGGCGGTGGTCAAGGTGCGGGCCAGTGCTCACTCCGACGAGCTACGCCTTTATCGCATCGACGACAACGGCTTGCAGATCGGCGAAATGTTGCCGGATCGGGAGGGGTTGCTCGGCGGTCGGCCGACCCTGCAGCTTTCCGGCAACGGCGCCGGATGAGTCGCGATCATGAATGAGACCAATGGCAAGAATGAGCAAGCGAAGGCCTCGGCCGCTCGCGAGCTGTTCCTGCTTGGCCAGAAAACCGTCGAGGCGCGGGCGGTGTTGGCGGCGTTGCATAAGGAGCTGCGCGAGGCCAACACCCAACTCGCCGATAAGCAACATATCGAGCAGTTGATCGAGGCCAACCAGCAATTGGTCCTGGCGATCCTGTCGGCCCAGTCCGAGGCTGAAAAGCCAAAAAGCACGCAGGCACTAGAACAACAACAGTTGTATCAGGATATGCGCGAAGCCAATGAGCTATTGGTCATCGCCGCCCTCAGCGCGCAACACCTGAAGGCCTCGGCCGAACGCGCACTGGAGCGCCAGCGTAGCGTCCTCGCCCTGGTGGCCCATGAACTGCGCAATCCACTGAACCCCATCAGTATGATTGCCGGCCGACTGGCGCGGGCGCCCAGTGAGGAACTGCCGCGCATGCAGAAGTTGATCGAAGGCCAGGTGCGGCACATGTCTCGGTTGGTTGAAGACTTGCTCGACGTCTCTCGGGTCAAGACCGGCAAGTTTCGCCTCGATTGCGAGATTGTCGATATCGTTCAGATCATTCATGAATCCATCGACAACTGTCGGCCGATCATGCTCTCTGGCGACTTGCATTTTAGTGCCCAATTACCCGGGTGTGCATTATGGGTGAACGGCGATCCGGTGCGGCTCGCGCAGATTTTCGGCAACTTGCTGGGCAATGCCGCCAAGTACACACCTGCCAGCGGTACGATCAGGCTTTGGGCCACCGTCGAGGTCGATAGGGTGGAAATCGGCATCCGCGATAGCGGCATAGGGATCTCGCCCAAGGCGCTGCCGTTCATCTTCGAGCCGTTCGTGCAGGACGTTCACGCCGTCGGTTTCAACGGCGTTGGCCTGGGCATTGGCTTGACGGTGGTGCGCGAGTTGGTCGAAAGCCACGGCGGCACGGTAATCGGCAAGAGTGCAGGGGATGGGCAGGGTAGCGAGTTCGTGGTGAGGTTGCCGTTGGTGAGTCAAGCCACGTAAGGGGGATAGGATATCGCCAGGGTTTCTTGATACCCTGATCTTCTTCTTTCATGGATGAATACTGAGACCCGCCATGGCTAACGACACCCCGTCACGCATCGGGACGATTCTGCTGGGCCTGCTGTTTGCCCTGATTGGCATTGGCTTGTTGGGCATTGCCGTCAATCTCTCTCTCGACCGACGCGACTTCCTCGCTCGGGCACAGACCGCCGATGGCATCGTCAGCCACTTGAATGCCGGCGGTTCCCATCCTGAAATCGCCTTCACCACCGCCAGCGGTGAAAAAATTTCCTACCCCCAGGGCGGTTTTATCTTCGGCTATCAGAAAGACCAACCGGTGCGGGTGCATTACCTGCCCGAGCAGCCGGCTGGCAGCGCCATCGTCGATGCCCCGGCCGCACTATGGGGCACCTCCGGGGTGTTGGGGTTTATCGGCCTGGTGTTCACCCTTGTCGGCCTGCTAAAAGCTTTCCGTCAACGCGGCCGCGGTGCGGTTCATTCATATAAAGGACTTTGAACGTATGAGCTACAACATCCCACTCCCGGTCAATGAAAGTCGCTGGCAGTACCAGACCGCCAGCGGCGGTGGCCTGACCGTGGTCATGGTGGCGGGCAGCGGCGGCTCGATTATCCTGCGTTCGCCCCAAGGCGAGGACGTCAGCTACCGCTATGGCGGTGTCGGCGTGGGTGTCGGCTTTGGCGCACGGCTGCCGCGCTTCGGCAAGATCAATATCCAGATCAAGGGCAAGAGCGTGGCTGGCGCCGGTGCTGCAGAGGCGTTTCCCAGCACCGGCAAGGTGTTTGTCAGCGATGCCTTGGTCAATCGCGACCTGACCAGCGACGACATCACCGGCCCATGCATGTATACCGAAGTGGGTGTGGGCCTGGTGGTCGGCGGCTCGGCCACGGCACTGCTGTTCGGGCTCGATCCCAAGTTGCTGGCGTTGTCGGTGGCCTTGAGCTCCAACCCGGCAACTTCGCTCATCGCTTCGACCACGGTCAACCGGCAACTGGCGCGCTCGGCCAAGGGGGCCGTGGTCATGGCGGGTGTGAATGCTGGTTTGCAGGCCGGTGGTGGTGCGGCGATCTACATGGGTTATCTGTTCTAGTGAGGTGTGGGAGCGAGCTTGCTCCCGCATCAATAGCGCCGATCTGATCTATACAACAAGGCTGCATGAATAGTGAGAATGTTGGTCATTGCTTCGCTAGGAATTTTGTCGCTCATTCAAACATCACTGTCCTTCGCGGAAAATGCTAATGGGAAAGGTATTTATTTGCAGCGATGTGTCATGTGCCATGGGGTGGACCTCAAGGGAACGGGGCCATTGGCTCATAAAAGCAATCCTCCTACGCCTGATCTTACGACTGCGGCTTTCAAGGAGCGTTTGAGGGTTTATCCGGGGGTTATTGTGTCGTCGGTAATACTTCGTCCCAATGGGGACTTGATTCCCAGGACTTTGAAAGAGAATGGGGTGAAGTTAGCGCCGTTTTCTTGGGGGGTTAAGGACTTTCGCGATTTGAATCAGTATATGAGTGGTGTGATTTCAAGAAGTCGATGATTTTTTATGGGTTTTTTCTGCGTGTGGTTGATCGTGTGAGTGCCTTATTTGAAGGCCTTAGATACGTTTTTTGGTTTGTGTGTATATCCGTTATTTAGGTAACGGCTGCTTATGGTTCCGCTCTTACAGCCATCCCTTTCAAGGTCTTTTCGTTTTGGCGGCCTTGATTACCCGGTCCGTTGAAACATGTGCATGCACCGCAGTGCCTTGCACCCATGTTTTGGGTTTAGGCACCTTGGGGCCCCGGGGATTTTTCGCAACTTGTTTTGGTTGGATGTTTCTGGCCAGTTCCAACAAGCGCTGGGCCAGTTTTTCCAGAGGTATGACGGGAAGACATTCCGAGGGCAGCGCAATTTGCAGGCCTTCATAACCACTCCGGACCTGAACCGCCAAGTGATAGGTTGAGGCTTCCCAGCCGTCAGGCTGGGAAGCCTGATGGGCTTGCTCGACGCTTCGTTTGAGTACGGCCAGGACGTTGTAGGCCAACACCGCAGTAGCGAACCCGAGCAACGCAGCCTTTGGGCTACCAAGGGTTTCGATTTCACTCTCCAGGATTGTTTCCAGTCGCTGGAACATGCCTTCAATGCTCCAGCGGCGGCGATAGAGTTCCGCGATCTGCTGCGCGCTGACGCTTTCAGGCAGGTTGCTCCAGAACATCAAGCTGCTGTCACCCGAGTCTGTTGGCGAATGAAGCGTCAGTTCGACACGCCGACACTGATAACCGCCTCTGACCTGAATGATCTGCTCACGCACAGTGCCCGCGTCCACAGGCACGGGTTCTTGCCAATGCCCCTCTTGAATCAAGCGTGGATGCTTGGCTTGTTGACGAATGACAAAGGAGGTTTTGACCTGTTCGCAAGCCTCCATGACCGGGAGCGTGCAATAGAGTCGATCAGCCAGCCACACCTGGCCCGGCTCGGCATCCGCCAAGAGAGGCAGCACGCAAACACGCTCGCTTGCGTAGGCATCTTCACATGCCTGCAGGTCGATGACTTGATCCAGGTCGGGGTCGTAGACAACCACCGAAAACCCGGGCCGAGCGGCGCCGCGCTCGTGGCGTAAAGCCCCCAGTCGTTTCTCAGTGGATGCCAAGTGATTACCGTCCACCACCCGAACCTGCCAACCCGGCAACATCGTCGTGCAACCCAACTCCTTGATGGTTGGAGCCAGGCGCTGCGCACAGCCCGTGACCAGGGCGCGCAACAAAGCTGGCTCGGTACGACTGATCTTGTCGTAGAGGGCCGCCAGGCTGACAGGAAGATCTTCCAGTTGCCGCGCCGCGGCGTGCAGGATGGCTTCAAACCCAATGAAACAAGGGACATCAGCTTGATGATGGTCGAGAACAGTAGCTCACGAGAATACTGCCGTTGCCGATGTTCTTCGAAAACCTGATCGACCCACTCAGGAGCAATAGCGTGCTCCAGCGCCAATTTGGCCATAACGCTGGCAGGTGCTTTTTTCTCGAAACGCTCCAGAACATCGGCCCACATCGTTCGGGTATCCCTGATAGAAACTTCAGGGGATTTTACCTAAGACCTTGAAAGGGATGGCTCTTACAGCGGGTCACTTTTGGAAGAGCGCCAAAAGTAACCAAAAACGCTTTGCCCCACCACTTGGTGCCTCGCTTAGGCTCGGCATGCCCTCACTCCGGCATTGCTCAGTGGGCCGCCGCGAAGGGCCATCCATGGCCCAGCGCGGCTATCCCGGCATCCATGCCGGGATGCCCACTGCGCAATGCCTGCGTTCGGCCAGCGTGGTTTAACGGGGCGTCCAGATCAAGATCCAAAGCAAGAGCAGGAGCGGGGCACATGTCAGCATCTATGTGGCTGAGCCACCGCTATCGCGAGCAAGCTCGCTCCCACAATGGGCCTGCGGTGAACACAAGACTGATGAACACCAAGATCCCCTGTGGGAGCGAGCTTGCTCGCGAAGAGGCCGGCACATCCAACATCACCGCAAACTGACCCACCGCCTTCGCGAGCAGGCTCCCTCCCACAGGAGAAACGCAATCCCCCAGAATCAGGTCGGCTCTCAGGCCGCCTCGCGGTGGACGTTGATCTCGGGCGCCCCGTTAACCACGATGGCCGAACGCAGGCGTTGTGGAGTGGGCATCCCGGCATGGATGCCGGGATAGCCGCGCTGGGCCATGGATGGCCCTTCGCGGCGGGCCCACGGAGCAATGCCGGAGTGAGGGCACACCGAGCCTAAGCGAGGTGCCGAGTGGTGGGGCAGAAGCGCTTTGGTTACTTTCGACTGGGCCGGCTTCCGGGCTTTTCGAAAGTGACCCGCTGTAAGAGCGGAACCCTAAGTAGCCGTTACCTAAATAACGGATATACACCCCATCACCTCATCACCCACAACACCACCTGCAACTTAGACGCTAGAGAATTGGGGACAGCCCCTTTTCTTAGGCTTCAACAAACCACCGGTCGAACTCTGCTCGTGCCAACGCTGGGGCAGCGTGCAAATCCTTACTGCTCTACTAGAGTGACGGATCCAGCCCCCGTTAAAGGATTAACCCATGGCAACCAGCGATAGCACGATGGCAAGTACCCATACCGTGAGAACTGGCCCGGGCACTGTCCAAGTCGACCTCACCGGTCAGTTCGACGATAACCAGAGCATCATTATCCAACCAGACGGCAAGATATTGGTTGGAGGCTATACCGAGTACCTGGCATGGGGATACCCCGGCGCGCCAGGCGAGGAAAGCTACGGTTACGAACAGAACCACTCCGTTGTCCGGCTGAACGCCGATGGTAGCCTGGACACCAGCTTCCATGAAGGTGGCATCGACATCGTACCTGCTGCGATAGCCCCGGCGTCGCGCTACGAGCTGACGGCGGCGCAGTCCGATGGCAAGGTGCTTGTCGCCGTCGTGCTGAACACCGGCGTACAGGTGGAGCGCTTCAACAGCGACGGGACACGCGATGCCAGCTTTGGCCAAAATGGCGCTAGGACGGTCGACATCAGCCACGACTTCAAGGACATCGACCTGACGGCGAGTACGGATGGCACATTCCAGATCAGCGCTCGTGGGTTTGACCAGGCCACAGTGACCAGGATCGGCAATGACGGCACTTTCGTCGATGGCTTTGGCGACAATGGCGCGCTGACTGTCAATATTCCCGAAGACGCCTACTACAACGGAGGGATTTCTACTGCGGTGCAGGCGGATGGAAGTGTTGTGGTCGGGGCTGCCTACAATGTCGCCGGCGTAGGTGATCCGACGTACACCCTGCAGCGCTTCAATCCCGACGGTCAGCTGGATACCCGTTTCGGTGATGACGGTGTACTCTCCTTGAGCGCTGCCACGGGTTTTGGCGAAGACTCAGTGGTCACCGTGCAGGCTGACGGCAAGATCATCGTGATGGGCCATGGCGAAGGCGATACTTTGGCTACTGTCGCGCGGCTTAACGCTGACGGCTCCTTCGATACCAGCTTTGGCTCCAATGGCAGGGTGACCTTCGAAGCCGACACGCCTGTGGCTTTGACGGTACAAGGCGATGGCAAGATTCTGGCCGCCGGCACGAGCAACGGGGACTTCAGCGTCATCCGTTTGAACGCCGATGGCAGTGTGGATACTCACTTCGGCAGCCAGGACGGCAAGCTTCATGTGAGCGGATACGCCGGGGAAGAAATCCTGCAGGGGACCGATGCCGCTGAAATCATCCACGGCTTGGCGGGTGATGATGTGCTCCAAGGCAACGGTGGACGCGACTTTCTGCAGGGCGGCGCTGGCGCTGACATTTTCCGCTTCACCGAACTGAGCGACAGTTTCCGCACTGCCACGCAAAACAACAGCGACCGGGTCCAGGACTTCGATGCTTCTCAGGACCGCATCGACCTGATTGCCTTGGGCTTCACCGGCATTGGCGACGGCCATGACGGCACCTTGGCTGTCATGGCGAGCGCAGACGGCACTCGCACCTACCTCAAGAACTACGATGCGGATGCCTCCGGGCAACGGTTTGAACTGGCCTTGGATGGCAACCTGGTGGGGCAGTTGGACAGCACCAACCTGGTGTTCACCGCGCCCACTGTTGAAGGTACGTCTGCCAAGGATACGATTACCGGTTCTGCCTTGGCGGAAATCATCTATGGCCTGGACGGCAATGACCGTATCAACGGTGGTGCTGGAGCCGATGTCATCATCGGTGGCGCGGGCGCAGACCGTCTCAACGGTGGGGATAGAGCCGACATCTCGTTGTGGACGGATAACCACCAAAATGACGACGTGTTCCGCTATCTGTCTACCGAGGACAGCTATCGTACGGACAGCCAAAGCTTTGCCGATCTTATCGAAGGCTTCACCGTTGACGACAAGATCGATGTATCGGCCCTGGGCTATACCGGCTTCGGAGATGGCACGGACACTACGCTGGAGATGGTTTACAACAACGAACTGGACCGCACTTACCTGAGGGATGTGGAAGCGGACGCACAAGGCCATTGGTTCCAGGTCGCGCTTGCCGGGGACTGGCGAGAAAGCCTTGATGAAGATGACATGATCTTTGCTCCCGACGCCGAGATAGGGCTGGTCGGGGTAGCGCCCGAGGCTGATCCAGGGCATCTATTGACCTGACATCGGCTCCAGAAGGTCGCGTGGCAGCGAGTCGCTGCCACGCGATGGGCTCATGAAGACTTTGATCGCCTCCAATGACCGGATGCGAAAAAACGTTAGACGTTGAAGCGGAAGTGCATCACATCACCATCCTTGACGATGTATTCCTTGCCTTCCAGACGCCATTTACCCGCTTCCTTGGCGCCCGCTTCGCCCTTGTACTGAATGAAATCCGAATAGGCGATGACTTCGGCACGAATAAAGCCTTTTTCGAAGTCAGTGTGGATCACACCGGCGGCTTGCGGTGCGGTGGCACCCACGCGGACGGTCCAGGCGCGGACTTCTTCGACACCGGCAGTGAAGTAGGTCTGCAGGTGGAGCATCTCGTAGCCGGCGCGGATCACGCGGTTCAGGCCAGGTTCTTCCAGGCCCAGGGCCTCGAGGAACATGTCTTTCTCTTCACCGTCGTCCAGTTCGGCGATTTCCGCTTCGATCTTGTTGCAGACCGGAACGACCATGGCACCTTCTTCTTCGGCGATGGCCTTGACCACGTCCAGGTGCGGGTTGTTCTCGAAACCGTCTTCAGCGACGTTGGCGATGTACATGACCGGCTTGGTGGTCAGCAGGTGGAAGCCCTTGATCACCAGCTTCTCGTCGGTGCTCATGTTCTTCATCAGGCTGCGCGCAGGCTTGCCTTCGGTAAAGTGGGCGATCAACTGCTCCAGCAGGCCCTTCTGGACGACCGCGTCCTTGTCGCCACCCTTGGCGTTGCGGGCAACTTTCTGCAGTTGTTTTTCGCAGCTGTCGAGGTCGGCGAAAATCAGTTCCAGGTCGATGATCTCGATGTCGCGTTTCGGGTCGACGCTGTTGGAAACGTGAATCACGTTCTCGTCTTCGAAGCAGCGCACCACGTGGGCGATGGCATCGGTCTCACGGATGTTGGCCAAAAACTTGTTACCCAGGCCTTCGCCTTTCGACGCGCCAGCCACCAGGCCTGCGATGTCGACGAATTCCATGGTGGTCGGCAGGATGCGCTTGGGGTTGACGATAGCGGCCAAGGCTTCCAGGCGCGGATCGGGCATCGGCACGATGCCGCTGTTCGGCTCGATGGTGCAGAAGGGGAAGTTCTCGGCCGCGATACCGGATTTGGTCAGGGCGTTGAACAGGGTGGACTTGCCGACGTTAGGCAGGCCGACGATGCCGCAATTGAATCCCATGGTGTTTCCCCTCGGATAAGTGTCAGGCCTTCTGGCTGTGCAGGTTTTTCATCGCGCGGTTCCATTCACCGGCGAGGATATCCGGCAGCACGCCGAGGGCAAAGTCGATGCTGGCATCGAGTTTTTCCTGTTCGGCGCGAGGCGCACGACCCAGGACAAAGTTTGAAACCATACTGGCAACGCCTGGGTGGCCGATGCCGAGCCGCAGGCGGTGAAAGGTATTCTGATTACCCAGTTGCGCGATGATGTCGCGTAACCCGTTGTGACCGCCATGGCCGCCGCCCTGCTTGAGCTTGGCAACGCCCGGAGGCAGGTCGAGTTCGTCGTGGGCCACCAGGATGTCTTCAGGCGTGATGCGAAAGAAACCGGCCAATGCCGCCACGGCCTGGCCGCTGCGGTTCATGTAGGTGGTGGGAATCAACAGGCGAACATCCTGACCTTGGTGCGAGAAGCGCCCGGTCAGGCCGAAATACTTGCGATCGGCTGCCAGGCTGACGCCTTGTGCGTGCGCGATGCGCTCAACAAAAAGGGCCCCTGCGTTATGCCGGGTCTGTTCGTATTCAGCGCCTGGATTTCCCAGGCCAACGATCAGTTTAATGGCAGTCACGATAGGGGCCCTTCCTGGAGTGTGGATAACGATGTCGCAATCAGGCGGTGTTGCGACAGTGGACGATAATGGCGGATTCACCGTTAAGTAAACTTCGCGTTCTCGCCCGCTGTCTCGCTACGTTCCAGTCCGCGATGTTTCCGGTCACTCCGGCGACAGAGTGAAATTACTCTGCAGCGCCTTCTTCAGTGGCTTCTGGAGCAACACGTGGAGCGTGGACGTTGGCAACAGCCTTGTCATCGCCGTGTGCCAGAGCAACAAACTCAACGCCTTTAGGAGCCTTGAGGTCGGACAGGTGAATGATCGTGCCGACTTCGGCGTCAGCCAGGTCGACTTCGATGAATTCAGGCAGGTCTTTCGGCAGGCAGGACACTTCCAGCTCGGAAGTCACGTGCGAGATTTCGCCGCCTTTCTTGACCGGAGCAGCTTCATTGATGAAGTGCACTGGAACAACAGCAGTCAGCTTCTGGCCGGCAACAACGCGGACGAAGTCAGCGTGCATCACGTGGCCTTTGGCCGGGTGACGCTGCAGGGCTTTGATCACGACGTTTTGCTTGGTGCCGCCAACGTTCAGCTCGATGATGTGGCTGTAGGCCGCTTCGTTTTCGAGCAGTTTGGCAACTTCTTTGGCCAGCATGCTGATGGACTCAGGGGCTTTGTCGCCACCGTAGACTACAGCTGGAACCAGGCTTGCGAGACGACGCAGGCGGCGGCTCGCACCTTTCCCCAGG
Source organism: Pseudomonas beijingensis (assembly GCF_030687295.1). NCBI lineage: Bacteria > Pseudomonadati > Pseudomonadota > Gammaproteobacteria > Pseudomonadales > Pseudomonadaceae > Pseudomonas > Pseudomonas beijingensis. Next base: position 216,415 of record NZ_CP117425.1, read on the forward strand.
TCGGAACGCACTTCAGCATTCAGAGTAAAATCGTTCATGTTGTATCTCCAAAATAGCCATTTCCGCATGACGTCTGCGACCGACGCCAAAGCGGTATGGGCAAAAAAGCCCCGCCCCAACATGAGTGTTGGGGCGGGGCGCTTTTCGTCAACGAGATGTCCTGAAAAGGGTAGGGCCCTTAACGGAACATCGCGCTGATCGATTCTTCATTGCTGATGCGGCGAACCGCTTCGGCAACCACCGGTGCGATATCCAGTTGACGGATACGCGCACAGGCTTGTGCTGCAGCGGACAGCGGGATGGTGTTGGTCACCACCAGCTCGTCCAGCACGGAGTTTTCAATGTTCTCGATCGCCCGACCCGACAGCACAGGGTGTGTGCAGTAGGCAAAGACCTTGGCAGCGCCATGCTCTTTCAGGGCCTTGGCCGCGTGGCACAAGGTGCCGGCGGTATCGACCATGTCATCGACCAGGATACAGGTGCGCCCTTCGACGTCGCCGATGATATGCATCACTTCGGAGTGATTGGCTTTCTCACGGCGTTTGTCGATGATACCCAGATCCACGCCCAGGGATTTGGCAACAGCCCGTGCACGCACGACGCCGCCAATGTCCGGGGACACGATCATCAGGTTTTCGAAGCGCTGATCTTCAATATCATCCACCAGGACCGGGGAGCCGTAGATGTTATCTACGGGAATATCGAAGAAACCCTGAATCTGGTCAGCATGCAGATCAACCGTGAGGACACGGTCGATGCCGACTACGGTGAGCATATCAGCCACGACTTTCGCGCTGATCGCCACACGTGCGGAACGCGGACGGCGATCCTGACGGGCATAACCAAAGTAAGGAATAACAGCAGTGATACGAGTAGCCGAGGAACGGCGGAAGGCATCAGCCATCACGACGAGTTCCATCAGGTTATCGTTGGTCGGAGCGCAAGTCGGCTGAATAATGAAGACGTCTTTACCGCGAACGTTTTCATTGATCTCGGCAGTGATTTCGCCGTCGGAGAACTTACCGACAGAAATGTCACCGAGAGGGATATGCAGCTGACGTACGACACGCCGAGCCAGATCGGGGTTGGCGTTCCCCGTAAAGACCATCATCTTGGACACGCGCAGTACCTGAAGGCTGAGGGTATACCTGGATGAGTATAGGAAAATGGCAGGGGCGGCTGGATTCGAACCAACGCATGGCAGGATCAAAACCTGCTGCCTTACCGCTTGGCGACGCCCCTGTATCTGTTGCTGCGAGTGCCCAGCACTCGATTCCTTTTAGAGCAGGCCTTGCAGCTTGCGATGCAACATCGAAACGTTGCTTCCTTTTGCTACAAACCCTGTAAGGGTCTCTGTCAGAAGGGCCGAGACTTTATCAGCTTCAGCTTTGCTTGGGAAGCCCCCAAACACACAACTTCCAGTTCCGGTGAGTTTTGCTTCGGTAAATTTACCTAACAAATTCAAAGCGTTACGAACATCTGGATAACGCCTTGCTACCACCGGTAAGCAGTCATTTCGACTGTTTCCCTTGGGAACGGGGCGCACTTTAATGGGAGGAGAGTTACGTGTCAACAGCGGATCTGAAAAAATTTCTGCTGTACTTACAGATACTTGCGGCACCAGCACCAAGTACCAGGGTTCCTCGGGGTCCACCGGGGTGAGTTTTTCCCCAACGCCTTCGGCAAAAGCGGCGTGGCCACGCACGAAAACCGGCACGTCGGCACCCAGCGTCAGGCCCAGGGTGGCCAGGCGATCGATGTCCCAGCCCAGCTGCCACAAATGATTGAGGCCCAATAAAGTCGTCGCCGCATTCGAGCTGCCGCCACCGATGCCGCCGCCCATGGGCAGGATTTTTTCGATCCAGATATCGATGCCCAGGGCACAACCGGATTGCGCCTGGAGTTGTTTCGCGGCCTTGACGATCAGGTTGCTGTCGTGGGGGACGCCTTCGAATTCGGTGTGCAGGCGAATCACGCCGTCGTCGCGCACGGCAAAGGTGATTTCGTCGCCGTAGTCCAGGAACTGAAAAATCGTCTGCAACTCGTGATAGCCGTCCGGACGACGGCCGAGGATGTGCAGCATCAGGTTGAGCTTGGCCGGGGAGGGCAGGGTCAGGCGTGCAGCGGTCATGTCATTGCCCCAGCTTGCGCGGCTGCCATTGCTTGATCACCAGCGTGACGTCGAGGTTACTGCCGTGCAACTTGATGCGTTCGGGCAGCCAGTAGCCGTTCTGCTGGGCATAGCTGAGGTATTCGATCTGCCAGTCGTCCTGTTCCAGGTTGGACAAGCGACTGTCGGCGTCGAGGGTCAGGCGGCTTTTACTGTCCGGCGCCGGCAGCCCGCGAACCCACCAGGTCAGGTGGGAGACCGGCAGTTTCCAGCCCAGTTGTTCTTCCAGCAGCGCTTCGGGGGTCGGGGCCTCGTAGCGTCCCTGGTTGGCGACTTCCAGTGAAACCTGGCCTGGCCGGCCGGTCAGGCGGGCCGCACCGCGACCCAGTGGGCCGGACAGGCGAATGTCGTAGTAGTCCTGGCGTTGCAGCCAGAACAGCGTGCCACTGCCCGAGTCTTTCGGGGCGCGGATGCCGATCTTGCCGTCGATCTGCCAGCCGTCGAGGCCGCTCAGTTGTTGTTTATGCTCGCGCCACTGGGCCTGGTTGCCCTGGCCCTGGACGGATTCACGGGCGCCGAAGCCCGCGCAACCGGCGAGCAGGGCAATGAAGCTGAAAACGATGAGATGGCGCAAAAACATAATCTTAAAGAGTCTCGGATCCGGTCAGGCGTTTGATGGTGCTGCGCAAGATGGCGCTGTCAGGCTGTTCCTTGAGGAATCGGCTCCAGATTTGCCGCGCTTCGCGTTGTTTGCCGTTGGCCCACAGGACCTCGCCCAGGTGAGCGGCGACTTCCTGGTCGGGAAAGCGCTCCAAGGCCTGGCGCAACAGGCGTTCGGCTTCGTCGAGATTGCCCAGGCGGAAATTCACCCAGCCAAGGCTGTCGAGTACCGCCGGGTCTTCCGGATTGATCTGGTGGGCCTGTTCGATCAGCAGCTTGGCTTCGTCGTAGCGGGTGGTGCGATCCGACAAGGTGTAGCCCAGGGCATTGAGGGCCATGGCGTTGTCCGGGTCACGCTGGATGATCAGGCGCAGGTCTTTTTCCATCTGGGCCAGGTCATTGCGTTTTTCCGCCAGCATGGCGCGGGTATACAACAGGTTCAGATCGTCCGGGTACTGCTTCAAGGCTTGCTGCAGTACGTTCCAGGCCTTGTCGCCCTGATTGTTGGCCGACAGGGTTTCGGCTTCGATCAGGTACAACTGGATGCCGTAGTCCGGCTGGGAGTCGCGTTGTACGGCGAGGCGGCTCTGGGCATCGGCGGTCTTGCCATTGCTGATCAGGATATCGGCCTGGCGCAGTTGCGCCGGCAGATAGTCGTTGCCCGGGCCAACCTGGGCGTACTCGATCAGTGCGCTCTCGGGGTCGTTGCGTTCCTCGGCGATGCGACCCAGGTTCAGATGGGCCGAGTCGACGTGGCTTTCCCGGGCGATCAGGTCTTCCAGGTAACCCTTGGCCTCTTCCCAGGCCTTGGCTTCCAGGCAGACCAGTGCCAGGGAATAACGCAACTCGTCGTCTTCCGGGTATTGCTGGACCAAGCTGGAGAACTCCACCTTGGCATCGTCCATGCGGTTGTTTTCCACCAGCATGCGGGCGTAGGTGAGGCGCAGGCGTTTGTCGTCCGGGTATTTCTTGATGCTTTTTTCCAGCAACGGCAGCGCTTCGTCGCCACGGTTCAAGCCTTGCAGCAGGCGGGCACGCAGCAGGATCGGCGCCACTTCGCCGGCTTCCGGCGGGTTGTCTTCCAGCAGGGTGAGGGCGCCCTGGGTGTCGCCATCCTGTTGCAGCAGCAGGGCCTTGCCGAAAATCAGCTGGCCGTTGTTCGGGTGGCGCTGCAACAGGCGATCGAAGCTTTTCATCAGGCCGTTGCGGGTTTCCTGGTCGGTATCGGCGGCGGACAGCGCCAGGAAATCGAAATGGGTGTCGCCCTTGCCCAGCAGGACTTTCTCCATATACACCATGGAGTCGTCGTAGCGTCCGGCCCGGGCCAGTTGCACAGCGGCGGCGCGCTGCGCTTCCAGGTCATCGGGGGCATTCCTGGCCCAGATCAGCGCGGTATCCAGCGCAGGCTGGTCGGCGCCCAGGTATTCGGCGATGCGAAATGCCCGCTCGGAGATGGCCGGGTCCTGGGTGTTGATGGCCTGGGTCACGTAGTTGTCCAGCGCAATGTCGAAGCGATTGCGTTGGCCGGCCAGTTCGGCGCTCAACAGGCTGAAGATGGTTTCTTCGCTGAACGAGCCATAGACCTTGGGTTTTTCAGGGGCCTGCACGCTGTCTTCGACTGGCGGCGTACCGTCCGTCGAAACGGGGGCCATGGACTGGCAGCCGCTGAGCACGGCAAGGGCGAGGAGCAACGCGGAAGATCTATTCATATAGGAAGAGGACGACTAACCTGCGGTCGGATCATCATGACACAAGCCTTGAGTCAAACATAACCGCCCCGTCGATTTACCACCCGGGCAGAGGCGATAGAGATCGAGTGGTTGTTCTGAATCTGACGAAGTAGGACAATTGCCGGCTTCACGTCACCATCAGCGACCTTGAATGGCCTTCCTTGCACTTGGTATTAACCACAAGACTGCTTCAGTAGACGTCCGCGAGCGCGTGGCCTTTACGCCTGAGCAGCTGGTTGAGGCCCTGCAGCAGCTCTGCCGACTCACCGACAGCCGCGAAGCTGCGATCCTCTCCACCTGCAATCGCAGTGAGCTTTATATAGAACAGGATCACGTTTCGGCCGATTCAGTGCTGCGCTGGCTGGCCGAATATCACAACTTGAGCCTTGAAGAGCTGCACGCCAGTGCCTATGTGCACGAAGACGATGCGGCCGTTCGTCACATGATGCGCGTCGCCTCGGGGCTCGATTCGCTGGTGCTGGGCGAGCCGCAGATTCTCGGCCAGATGAAGTCGGCCTACGCCGTGGCCCGCGAGGCCGGCACCGTCGGCCCGCTGCTGGGGCGCTTGTTCCAGGCCACATTCAATGCCGCCAAGCAGGTGCGCACCGACACCGCCATTGGCGAGAACCCGGTGTCCGTGGCGTTCGCCGCCGTCAGCCTGGCGAAACAGATTTTCAGTGATTTGCAACGCAGCCAGGCGCTGTTGATCGGCGCCGGCGAGACCATCACCCTGGTCGCTCGCCACCTCCACGACCTGGGTGTGAAACGCATTGTCGTCGCTAACCGGACTCTGGAGCGGGCCAGCACCCTGGCCGAACAGTTCGGTGCCCATGCGGTGCTGCTGTCGGACATCCCCGCCGAGCTGGTACATAGCGACATCGTCATCAGTTCCACCGCCAGCCAGTTGCCGATCCTCGGCAAGGGCGCCGTGGAAAGTGCCCTGAAGCTGCGCAAGCACAAGCCGATTTTCATGGTGGACATTGCCGTCCCCCGCGACATCGAGCCGGAAGTCGGCGAGTTGGACGACGTTTTATCTCTATAGCGTCGACGACCTGCATGAGGTAGTGGCCGAGAACCTCAAGAGCCGGCAGGGCGCGGCCCAGGCGGCGGAAGAGATGATCAGCGTCGGCGCCGAGGATTTCATGGTGCGCCTGCGCGAGCTGGCGGCGGTGGATGTGCTCAAGGCGTATCGTCAACAGAGCGAACGCCTGCGTGACGAGGAACTGCAAAAGGCCCAGCGCCTGCTGGCCAACGGCGGCAGTGCCGAAGAGGTGCTGGTGCAACTGGCCCGCGGCCTGACCAACAAGTTGCTACACGCCCCCAGTGTCCAGCTCAAGAAGCTGACCGCCGAGGGCCGCCTCGATGCGCTGGCCATGGCCCAGGAACTCTTTGCCCTCGGTGAGGGGCTCACCGGATAGCTTTTCGGATAAAAAACCGCAATGAAAGCGTCACTGCTCAACAAACTGGACATCCTCCAGGGCCGTTTCGAAGAACTGACCGCCTTGCTGGGCGATGGCGAGGTCATTGCCGACCAGAACAAATTCCGTACCTATTCCAAGGAATACGCGGAAGTCGAGCCGATTGTCGCCACCTATAAACAGCTGCTTAAAGTGCAGGGCGACCTCGAAGGCGCCCAGGCGCTGCTCAAGGACAGCGACCCGGACATGCGCGAAATGGCCGTGGAGGAAGTGCGCGAAGCCAAGGAACAGTTGCTCGAACTGGAAAGCAACCTGCAACGCATGCTGCTGCCCAAGGATCCGAATGACGGGCGCAACGTGTTCCTTGAGATCCGTGCCGGCACCGGCGGCGACGAGGCGGCGATTTTTTCCGGCGACCTGTTCCGTATGTATTCGCGTTATGCCGAGCGTCGCGGCTGGCGGGTGGAGATCCTGTCGGAGAACGAAGGCGAACACGGCGGTTATAAAGAAGTCATCGCCCGGGTCGAAGGCGACAATGTCTACGGCAAGCTGAAGTTCGAGTCCGGCGCCCACCGCGTGCAACGCGTGCCGGCCACCGAATCCCAGGGGCGTATCCACACCTCGGCCTGCACCGTGGCGGTATTGCCCGAGCCAGACGAGCAGGAAGCCATCGAGATCAACCCGGCGGACCTGCGGGTCGACACGTACCGTTCCTCCGGCGCGGGCGGCCAGCACGTCAACAAGACCGACTCGGCGATCCGCATTACGCACTTGCCCTCGGGCATCGTGGTCGAGTGCCAGGAAGAGCGTTCCCAGCACAAGAACCGTGCGCGGGCCATGGCCTGGTTGTCGGCCAAGCTCAACGACCAGCAGACCAGCGCCGCCGCCAATGCCATCGCCAGCGAACGCAAATTGCTGGTGGGCTCGGGCGATCGTTCCGAGCGGATCCGTACCTACAACTTCGCCCAGGGCCGGGTCACCGACCATCGCGTCAACCTGACCCTGTATTCCCTGGATGAGATCCTTGCCGGTGGTGTCGATGCGGTGATCGAGCCGTTGCTGGCCGAATACCAGGCCGACCAGTTGGCGGCGATTGGCGAGTAAGCACAGGTGAATGAATGACCATTATCGCCAGTCTGTTACGCGCCGCCGAGCTACCGGATTCGCCCACGCCACGGCTGGATGTCGAGTTGTTGCTGGCCGCTGCCCTGGGGCAAGTCCCGCAGCTTCCTGCATACCTGGCCTGAGCGGATCGTGCCCAGCGAGGCGGCGTTGCTGTTCTCCGAATACCTGCGCCGCCGTCGCTCCGGCGAGCCGGTGGCCTACATCCTCGGGCAACAGGGTTTCTGGAAGCTCGACCTGGAGGTCGCGCCCCACACGCTGATCCCGCGTCCCGACACCGAGCTGCTGGTGGAAACCGCACTGGCCTTGCTGCCCGCGACACCGGCCCGGGTCCTGGACCTGGGCACCGGGCAGCGGCGCGATTGCCCTGGCGTTGGCCAGTGAGCGCCCGGCCTGGAACGTCACGGCGGTCGACCGGGTGCTGGAGGCCGTGGCCCTGGCCGAACGCAATCGCCAGCGCCTGGACCTGCGCAACGTCACGGTGTTGAGCAGCCACTGGTTCAGCGCTTTGGAAGGCGAGCGTTTCCAGTTGATCATCAGCAACCCGCCGTACATCGCCGCCAGCGATCCGCACCTGGCCGAGGGCGACGTGCGTTTCGAGCCGGCCAGTGCCTTGGTGGCCGGGCCGGATGGGCTCGATGATCTACGCCAGATCGTGGCCCAGGCGCCGGCGCACCTCGAACCGGGTGGCTGGCTGATGCTCGAGCACGGTTACGATCAGGCCGAAGCGGTGCGCGATTTGCTGAGCGCCCAAGGGTTTGTTGAAGTCCACAGCCGCAAGGACCTGGGGAGCCATGAGCGCATCAGCCTGGGGTGCCTGCCGTGCTGAACGATCAGGAGCTGTTGCGCTACAGTCGGCAGATTCTGTTGCAGCACGTCGACATCGACGGCCAATTGCGCCTCAAGCAAAGCCGCGTGTTGATCATCGGCCTCGGCGGGCTCGGTGCCCCGGTGGCGTTGTACCTGGCCGCTGCCGGCGTGGGTGAGCTGCACCTGGCGGATTTCGACAGCGTCGATTTGACCAACCTGCAACGCCAGGTCATTCACGACACCGACAGCGTCGGCCTGAGCAAGGTCGATTCGGCGATGCGGCGCCTGGGGGCGATCAACCCCGAGGTTCGGCTGGTGCCTCACCGGGTGGCCATGGACGAAGACAGCCTGGCCGCTGCGGTCGCGGTGGTGGATGTGGTGCTCGATTGCTCGGACAATTTCTCGACCCGCGAAGCGGTAAACGCGGCCTGTGTCGCAGCGGGTAAACCGTTGGTCAGCGGCGCGGCGATTCGCCTGGAAGGGCAGTTGTCGGTGTTCGATCCGCGCCGTCCTGAAAGCCCTTGCTACCACTGCCTCTACGGCCACGGCAGCGAAGCCGAACTGACCTGCAGCGAAGCCGGTGTGATCGGGCCGCTGGTGGGATTGGTGGGCAGCTTGCAAGCTCTTGAAGCCTTGAAGTTGCTGGTCGGTTTCGGTGAGCCGCTGGTGGGGCGCCTGCTGTTGATCGATGCCTTGGGCACACGATTCCGTGAGTTGCGGGTCAAGCGTGATCCAGGTTGCAGCGTCTGTGGTGGTCAACATGAGTGAAGCGCCGGTCGGTGTGCTCGACTCGGGGGTTGGCGGGCTGTCGGTGCTGGGGGAGATCCGTCGGCTGCTGCCCAATGAGTCGCTGTTGTACGTGGCTGACTGTGGGCATATTCCCTACGGCGAGAAGACTCCGGAATACATCCGACAACGTTGCGCGATCATTGCCGACTTTCTCCTGGGCCAAGGCGCCAAGGCCTTGGTCGTCGCCTGTAACACCGCAACGGTCGCTGCCGTTGCCGACCTGCGCCGTGATTTCCCCCATTGGCCCATCGTCGGCATGGAGCCGGCGGTCAAGCCCGCCGCCGCCGCCACCCGTAGCGGTATCGTCGGCGTACTGGCCACCACCGGCACCTTGCAGAGCGCCAAGTTCGCCGCGTTGCTCGACCGTTTCGCCACCGATGTGCGGGTCATCACGCAACCGTGTCCTGGGCTGGTGGAGCTGATCGAAGCGGGTGATCTGCACAACCCGGCCTTGCATCAATTGCTGCAGCATTACGTCGACCCCTTGCTGGCGGCCGGCTGCGATACGCTGATCCTGGGTTGCACGCACTATCCGTTCCTCAAGCCATTGCTCGCGAGGATGATTCCTGAACACATCAGCCTCATCGACACGGGGGCCGCGGTGGCCCGGCAACTTCAACGCCTGTTGATTGAACGGGGGCTGTTGGCTGAAGGACCGGCCAGTGAAACGCACTTCTGGACCAGCGCAGACCCGATGCATCTAAGAAAAATCCTACCAACCCTATGGCATTCGTCTGGCGTTGTGCGAAGCTTCGATCTGTAAAAAAAACGTGAAAATTATGTAAATCGTGCTGAACTTCTGTTTTAGCGCGGATTTCTATAGCTTCGAGTGTTTGTAACAAAATCAACTAAATCTGTTCGGAAAAGGATGTTTCTAATGAAGCGCTTATTCTGCTTTGCCGCGTTTGCGGCTGCGTTGTTGGGGCACACTTACACTGCGCAAGCAGCGGGTGTGGAATTTGGGGTGGGCCAGACCAGCGACTCGACCATGACCTATCGCCTGGGCATGCAGTTCGACTGGGACAAGAGCTGGCTGCAAAGTGACGTCGGTCGCCTGACCGGCTACTGGAGCGGTGCCTATACCTATTGGGACGGGGACGAGACATCCAGCAACCACAGCCTGTCGTTCTCGCCTGTGTTTGTGTATGAATTTTCCGGCCAGAACGTGAAGCCTTACATCGAGGCGGGTGTCGGTGTTGCACTGTTCGCCAATACCGAAGTGGAAAGCAACAAGTTGGGGACCGCCTTCCAGTTCGAGGATCGCATCGGGTTCGGCCTGCGCTTCAATGGTGGACATGAAGTGGGCATTCGCGCCACTCACTACTCCAACGCCGGTATCAAGTCGACCAACGACGGTGTGGAAAGCTACGCGCTGCACTACACGATGCCGCTATAACACCTGAGCAACAATTGTGGGAGCGAGCTTGCTCGCGATAGTGATAGACCAGCCACCCTGAAGTTGTCTGACCTACCGCTATCGCGAGCAAGCTCGCTCCCACAGTAAATCAGGTCTGTCAGATCATTCTTTTAGCGATACGCCGTCGCAATTCCCTGGCGCTCTTCCAGGCATTCCGGCGCCCCCATATCGAACTCGCGACAGATCAGCGGGCGCTTTTCATAGATGGTGCACATCATGCTGTCGCGATCCAAGGCCGCGCACCAACCGTCGTCGAGCCGCAGCATCACTTCCCCACCCCAATCGTCCGTGTCGATAAAACGCTCCGGGACCCCAGTGTCGGTGATCAGCATCACTTCCAACTGGCAGCAGCACGCCGCGCACGTCGAACATGTGACGGCCGGTGCCGGGATTTCATGGAGGGGGATGGTTTTCATGGCGCGCAGTGTAAGGCAATCGGCGGCTCAGGGGCGTCCCTTGATCGGATAGCCGTTTTTCGCCTGGCATGAGTCGATGTCGGCCGGCAGGGCTTCGGCGGATGAAGGCAAGGGCCACAGGGCGGGCATGAACGCGATGGGGAGTGCGACTTCTCGGGGGCGTTCGACCAAGTGATTCAACACATGCCGCGCAGCTTCTTCTGGCGACCAGTGGGCCGGGAATGGGAAACAATCGTCGGGCCCCAGCGATGGGTCGTCGTAGCCAGGGTGCACCAATGTCACATCAACGCCCGCAGACGTCAGCTCTGTCCGAGCCGATTCGAACAGATGGCGCATCCCGCTTCCACCCGCTTCGATTTTCGAGGGCGGCAGAAAAGTCGCCGGGCTGGCAATACCCACCAGATGAGGTTGGGTCCCGGCGCGCAACAAGGGTATGGCCACTTCGATGCAGAAGCTGGCGGCCAGCAGGTTGCTGCGCACGATATGCTCGATCAATGTCTGGTCGGCAGGTTGTCCGTCAACGTACTCAGCCGTTCCGGCATTGAGAATCACCTGATCCAGGGCACCCCATTGTCGAGAGATTTGCTCGCCGATCTCGCGCACGACCTGGCTGTCGGTCAAATTGCCGGGCACGGTCAGCACTCGTCCTGGATAACGTGTCGAAAGGGTTTCGCACGCTTGAGCCGAGCGCGAACTGACGGCCAGGTAGGCACCTGTCTCGAGTATCGCTTCAGCCAACGAAGCGCCGACTCCATTGCCAGCCCCGGTGAGCCAATAGCGCCGTGGCAGTCTTAGACCCATTCCATACTCCTTTCGATTGCGCGGCGCCCTGAGACACAGCCTTCAGTAGGCGCGGCACGATTAGTAAGACTATATGTTATCGGGTAAATATTGCATCCTGCGGCCCGGCAAATTCATGTTCGCTGATCGCCCACCCCTTCAACGGCGGCATCCTGTCGCACCGGCAGGTTTCTGAACGCTGCCAGCGCCCGCGCCCTGGACTCGCGCAAATCGACGATCGGTGCCGGATAATCCATGGCGCCAAACAAGCCGCCTGGGGTATTTGGGCTATGGACCTGTTGCCCAGTCAGATCGTTCAGTTCCGGTAGCCAGTACTTGATGAATAGTCCCTCGCGGTCAAATTTTTCCGACTGGCTCAACGGGTTGAAGATGCGGAACCAAGGCGCTGAGTCGGTGCCGGTGGAGGCGCTCCACTGCCAGCCGCCATTATTGGCGGCCAGGTCGCCGTCGATCAGGTGCTGCATGAAAAAACGCTCGCCTTCACGCCAATCGATCAGCAGGTTCTTGGTCAGAAACATGGCGACTACCATCCGCAAACGGTTGTGCATCCAGCCGGTTTCCAGCAATTGGCGCATGGCCGCATCGATAATCGGCAGGCCAGTGCGCGCCTGTTTCCAGGCCTCCAGTTCTGCGGGGGCTTTGCGCCACGCGAGCGCCTCGGTCTCCGGGCGGAACGCGCGGTGGCGCGACACACGTGGATAGCCCACGAGAATGTGTTTATAGAACTCCCGCCAGAGCAATTCATTGATCCAAGTCACAGTGCCGGCACTTCCACTCTCGAATTCACCCCGGTTGGCTTGCAGTGCGGCATGCAGGCACTGACGTGGCGACACCACCCCGGCTACCAGATAGGCCGAGAGCTGGCTGGTGCCGGGCCGGGCGGGGAAGTCCCGTTCGTGCTGGTAATCGTCGAGGTGTTGGTCGACAAAGCTGTCCAGACGCCGTCGGGCTTCGGTTTCCCCGGCGGGCCAGAGGGCGCGCAGCGCTTCACGGGGCGGGGCGAATCCATCGACTTGCGTCGGCACAGTATCGCGGGCAATGCCCGTGGGAGCCTGCCGGGGCGGCGTGGCGACCAGGCTCGGCAATGAAAAGTGCAGACGGTTGTAGCAGACTTTGCGGAACTGGCTGAACACTTGGAAATAGTTGCCGGTCTTGGTCAGCACGCTGCCAGGCTTGAACAGCAGTTGGTCGAGATGACTGCGAAACTCAATGCCCTGGTCATTCAACGCGCGTGCGACCTCGGCGTCGCGTTGCGTTTCATTCACGCCGTACTCTTCATTGACATGCACGGCACTGATGTTCAGTTCGCGACACAGCTTGAGCAGCACGGACGGCGCCTGGTGCCAATGCGCTGACTCGCGGATCAAGAGCGGGATGTTCAATTCATCCAGGGTCGCGCTCAACGCGCCGAGGTTGCGCAGCCAGAAATCGATCTTGCACGGTGCGTCGTCATGGACGCGCCACTGCTCGGGGCTGGTCAGGTACACCGCTGCGCATGGCCCTCGGGCTGCGGCAGCCGCCAGGGCGGTGTTGTCGTGCAGGCGCAAGTCGCTGCGCAACCAGATCAGTTGCAGGCTGTTTTTCATTTAAAGGAGTTCTCTGCGGCTCAGTTCGCGGTGAGCCGATAGCGGGTCTTCGGCCCAGGACAGGTCAATCTTCGCAACGCCTGTGGATAACCGGGCCTGGTGGATCGACGCGGCCGGGCCGGCAATGATGATCGGGCAATCGATACCGCTGAGCAGCCTGGGCAGTTGGGACAGATTGAGGGCGTGATTGGAATACAACAGGACGCCACGGGCCTTGAGGCGTTCGACTGCCAGGGCCAGTTCGCCCGCCGGTAGCGGGCTGTCGAACACTTCCACCGGGCAGTCGGCGCTGCTGACCAGCCAGGCGGTGAGCCACAAATGCGGCTCCTGGGGTAAGTCCGAATGATTGACCAACAAAAGTGGCGCGCCGCGCACCTGACGGTTGTTGTGGTAGATCCGGCTGCCGAATTTGCTGCGCAGCCACGAGTACAGGAAAACCTGTTCCAGTTGCGCGCCGAACTGGCCTTGCCAGCGCAGGTGCAGTTCGGCCAGCAGCGGCAGGAGCAATTGTTCGCACACGGTCCAGGGTGGATACAGCGCCATCGCCTGGTTGACCAGGTCATCGATCTGACGTTCGGCCAGTTGCGTCACCGCCAGCGCCAGGGCGTGACGCTGACGCTGCCAATCGTTCTCCGGTGGCTGTGTGGGCTCCATCGGCAGCGGCGGTATGTCCAGCAACGGCTTGATCTTGCTCACCGCAACGCCACGATCGATCCAGGTGAGGATATTCCGGATCCGTTGCACATGGTCGGCGTTGAACAAGCGGTGGCCCTTGGGCGTGCGGTGCGGCACGATCAGGCCGTACCGGCGCTCCCAGGCCCGCAGCGTGACGGCGTTGACACCGGTCTGCCGGGCGACTTCGCGGATGGGCAACCAGCCTTGCGCCAAGGCCTTGGCAAAGTCGGCTCCCAGGTCTTCGCGGGCGCTGGCATCGGGGTCGTGGTTCATTAAATAGCGTTTCGCAAGCTGAGGTTTTCCGGGTGCGGTTGCAGGTAGACCTGCTGCGCCAGGTAAGGATCGGGGTGCTGGCGCAGGTGATGCTTGAGCAAGGTCAGCGGTACCACCAAGGGCACGATGCCGAGGCGGTATTGCCCGATGAGGTGCTGCACCTCCTGTTTGTCCTCGGCGTCGATGTCGCGCTTGAGGTACCCGCTCAGGTGTTGCAGCACATTGGTGTGGGTACGGCGGGTGGCGCATTTCTTCAAGGCGGCCATCAATGCACCGAAATAGCGTGGGCCCAGCTCATTGGCATCGGCCTTGCCCATGGTGCCCAGCAGTTTGCCCAGGGCCTTGTACTGCTCCGGGTTGTGCGCCATCAGCAGGTATTTGTAGCGCGAGTGGAATTCGATCAGGTCGCGCCGGGTCAGGCGCTGGCGGCGCAAGGGTTGCCAGGCGGCATAGGCAAACACCCGGGTCAGGAAGTTCTCCCGCAGCACCGGGTCGTTGAGGCGGCCGTCTTCCTCCACCGGCAGATCGGGATGGCGTTCACAAAAGGCCTGGGCATAGATGCCGCGCCCGCCGCCGTCCTGGGTCACGCCGTTGTGGTCGTAGACCTTGACCCGCTCCAGTCCGCAGGATGGCGATTTCTGCATAAAGATGTAGCCGCAGATGTCATCCAGTTCACCAGCCATTTGCCGGCCGTAGTCGGCCAGCGGTCGGGTCACGTCGAGGTCGCGATTCACCGTGCCGAGTGCCTCGGGGTGTTCGGGGTCGCCCACCAGGCGGATCGGTTCCCGGGGAATACCCAAGCCAATGGCGACTTCGGGGCACACCGGCACGAAGTCGAAATATTCGATGAGGGTGCGGCTGCACAACGGCGATTGCTTGTGCCCGCCGTTGAAGCGAACTTCAGCACCCATCAGGCAGGCGCTGATGGCGATCTTGGGTTTGGCGATGGCTGCACTGTGCATGGGCGACCTCTGATGGCTTAATCTTGTACATATTTATATTTCTGTACAATATTTTCATCATAGGCTCGAACGTACGCAAGTCAACCGGATTCAGAGAGGGCTGGGCGACATCAGTGGGTGTCGCAGGCAGGCTGCTGTCTCTTTCGACAGCAGCGAAGAGCGAGGGGGACGCGATCTACTGCAGGCTTGCGTGCAGGCGACGTGCAGCTTCCTGGCCGCTGAGCCATGCACCTTCGACCCGGCCGGACAGGCACCAGTCGCCGCACACATACAGGCCGAGGTCGGCATCGGCCAGCGCTCCCCATTCGTGGCTGCCGGCGGGGCGGGCGTAGAGCCAGCGATGGGCCACGCTGAAGCTCGGTGCGGGCATCGCGCTGTGCAGCAGTTCGGCGAAGGCACCGTGCAGGTGTTCGATCACGGCTTCCTTGGACAGGTCGATATGCTGCCGGCTCCAGTCGCTGGTGGCGTGCAGTACCCAGGTGTCGAGCTTGCTGTCGCGTCCCGGTTTGCTGCGGTTGCGCGCTAGCCAGTCCAGGGGGCTGTCTTGTACGAAGCAGCCTTCCATGGGGGTGTCCAGCGGTGTTTCGAAGGCCAGGGCCACGGCCCAGGTCGGGTCCATCTTCACCCCGGCGGCCACGGCGGCCAGTTTCGGTACGGCGGCCAGCAATGCGGTGGCCTGGGGGGCGGGCGTGGCGATCACCACTTGGCCGAAGGGGCCGTGGGTGAAACCTTCCGCATCCTGCAAATGCCAGTGCTCCTGGCCGCGGTACACCTCGGTGATCCGGCAGGAAAACTGCACTTGCAGCTTGTCGAGCAAGGCGCGGGTGATAGCGCTCATGCGTGGGGTGCCGACCCAGCGGGTCTGTTCGTCCGGCGATGGGCTCAGTTGTCCATTCTGGAAATGGTAGAGCTGCGGGTTCCATTCCGCGGCCCAGCCGTTGGCTTGCCAGCGCTGGACCTCCGTGACAAAGCGGCGATCGCGGGCAGTGAAGTACTGTGCGCCCATGTCCAGCGCGCCGGCGTCGCTGCGCTTGCTCGACATGCGTCCGCCACTGCCATGGCTTTTATCGAAGAGTTGAACGATATGCCCGGCCTCCGTCAGGGCCTGAGCGGCTGAAAGTCCGGCGATGCCGGTGCCGATGATTGCGATAGGTACAGTCATGAGGGCCTCGTTTACCTTTCTGTACAGACTACGCCGTCGTTTAAACCTGTACAATTCGGGTTTTTGGTATAAGTTTTACCGTTCGCGCTTGGACAGGTTGTCCTATTGTTAAACACAGACCCTGTCCGATACGAAAAATCCCTGCTTATAAAAATAGACTAATGGGCCGGGTAAAACGCGATGCGAGGAACATCTCATGCACATATTGCTGACCGGCGGTACTGGTTTGATCGGACGTCAGCTCTGCCGCCTCTGGTTGCAGCAGGGACATCGCCTGACGGTATGGAGTCGCCGCCCCGAAGAGGTGGCGAAAATCTGCGGGGCACCGGTGCGGGGCGTGGCCCGGCTCGACGAAATTGACGAGCCGGTGGACGCGGTGGTCAACCTCGCCGGCGCGCCCATCGCCGACCGCCCCTGGAGCCATAAACGCAAGATGTTGTTGTGGAGCAGTCGCATCACGTTGACGGAAGTTTTGCTGGCGTGGTTGGAGCGTTGCGAGCAGAAACCGCAGGTGTTGATTTCCGGTTCCGCGGTGGGCTGGTACGGCGACGGTGGCGAACGTGAGTTGACCGAGGAATCGGGACCGGTGAGCGAAGATTTCGCCAGCCAGTTGTGCATCGCCTGGGAAGAAACCGCGCAACGGGCCGAGGCCATGGGGCTGCGCGTGGTGCTGGTGCGTACCGGTCTGGTCCTGTCTGCAGAGGGCGGCTTTTTGTCGCGGCTGCTGTTGCCCTTCAAACTGGCGCTGGGCGGGCGTATCGGCAATGGTCGGCAGTGGATGCCGTGGGTTCACATTGACGATCAAATCGCCCTGATTGATTTTCTTCTGCACCGCACCAATGCCAGCGGTCCCTATAATGCGTGCGCGCCGAACCCGGTGCGCAACCGCGATTTTGCCAAGGCCCTGGGGCGCGTATTGCATCGGCCGGCCGTGGTGCCGATGCCGGAGCTTGCGCTGAAGGTCACGCTGGGGGAATTGTCCTTGCTGTTGCTCGGCGGCCAGCGCGCCACGCCCAGCCCGATTGCAGGCGGCGGGTTTCACATTCCGCTTCACTGATTTGCCTGCGGCCCTGGAAGACTTGTCCAGCCGCCTTTGAAATAGGACGTTGCATGACCGATCACGCGTTGCTTCTGGTGAATCTGGGTTCGCCTGCCTCCACCTCAGTGGCCGATGTGCGCCGCTACCTCAATCAATTTCTGATGGACCCGTATGTCATCGACCTGCCCTGGCCGGTGCGGCGTCTGCTGGTATCGCTGATCCTGATCAAACGTCCCGAGCAGTCGGCCCATGCTTACGCCTCGATCTGGTGGGACGAGGGTTCGCCGCTGGTGGTGCTCAGTCGCCGGCTGCAGCAGGCCATGACCGCGCAGTGGACCCAGGGCCCGGTGGAGCTGGCGATGCGTTATGGCGAGCCGTCCATTGAGTCGGCACTGGTGCGACTGGCGAGCCAGGGGCACAAGAAGATCACGTTGGCGCCGTTGTACCCGCAGTTCGCCGACAGCACCGTGACCACGGTGATCGAGGAGGCCAAGCGGGTCGTACGGGAAAAGAAACTCAATGTGCAGTTTTCGATTCTCCAGCCGTTCTACGATCAGCCCGAATACCTCGACGCCCTGGTGACCAGCGCCAAGCCGTACCTGATGCAAGAACACGATCATCTGTTGTTGAGTTTCCACGGTCTGCCGGAACGGCACCTGACCAAGCTCGACCCGACAGGGTTTCATTGCTTCAAGGATGCCGACTGCTGCAAGAATGCGCCGCCGGAGGTCATGGCGACCTGTTATCGCGCGCAATGCATCCGCACGGCCGAACTGTTCGCCCAACGCATGGGGCTGGCGGAGGGCAAATGGTCGGTGTCGTTCCAGTCGCGGTTGGGGCGGGCCAAGTGGATCGAACCCTACACCGAGGCGCGCCTGGAGGAACTGGCCAAAAGCGGCGTGAAGAAAGTGTTGGTGATGTGCCCGGCGTTCGTGGCCGACTGCATCGAAACCCTGGAAGAAATCGGTGATCGCGGCCGTGAGCAGTTCCGCGCGGCAGGGGGGGAGGAGTTGGTGCTGGTGCCTTGCCTCAATGATGGGGCGCAGTGGGCGCAGGCGTTGAGTACCCTCTGCGAACGGGCGCCGATCGCTTTGTAAAATTCAAGGGCCCCATCGCGAGCAAGCTCGCTCCCACATGGGATCTGCTGTGTACACAAATTGTGTGACCACTCGAGATCCACTGTGGGAGCGAGCTTGCTCGCGATAGCTATCTGGCTGACAACAAAATATCAAGCTGGGGTCAGATCAGCGGCTCATCCGCCTTCTTCTGCTTCCAGCCGTCATTGCCCGGCAGCAGCAGGTTCAGCGCGATCGCCACCACCGCGCACAGCGCGATGCCTTTGAGACCGAAATCGTCCGGGCCGGTGCCGGTGCCCACCAGCACGCCGCCGATGCCGAACACCAGCGTCACCGAAACGATCACCAGGTTGCGCGCCTCGCCCAAGTCGATCTTGTGGCGGATCAGTGTGTTCATGCCCACCGCCGCAATCGAACCGAACAACAGGCACAGGATCCCGCCCATCACCGGCACCGGGATGCTTTGCAGCAGCGCGCCGAACTTGCCGATGAACGCCAGGCTGATGGCAAAGATCGCCGCCCAGGTCATGATCTTCGGGTTGTAGTTCTTGGTCAGCATCACCGCGCCGGTCACTTCGGCATAGGTGGTGTTGGGCGGGCCGCCGAACAGGCCAGCGGCGGTGGTGGCGATGCCGTCACCGAGCAGGGTGCGGTGCAGGCCGGGTTTCTTCAGGTAGTCGCGACCGGTCACGCTGCCCACGGCGATCACGCCGCCGATGTGCTCGATGGCCGGCGCCAGGGCGACCGGCACGATGAACAGGATCGCCTGCCAGTTGAACTCCGGTGCGGTGAAGGCCGGCAGGGCGAACCATGGCGCGGCGGCGATCTTCGCGGTGTCCACGACCCCAAAGAAAAACGCCATGGCAAAGCCCACCAGCACGCCGGAAATGATCGGCACCAGGCGGAAAATGCCTTTGCCGAACACCGCGACGATCAGGGTGGTGAGCAAGGCCGGCATCGAAATCATCATCGCGGTCTGATAATGAATCAGCTCGGTGCCGTCGCCGGCCTTGCCCATCGCCATGTTGGCGGCAATCGGCGCCATGGCCAGGCCGATGGAAATGATCACCGGGCCGATGACCACAGGCGGCAGCAGCCGGTCGATGAACCCGGTGCCCTTGATCTTCACCGCCAGGCCCAGGAAGGTGTAGACGAAACCCGCCGCCATCACGCCGCCCATGGTCGCCGCCAGGCCGAACTGACCCTTGGCGAGGATGATCGGGGTGATGAAGGCAAAGCTCGAGGCCAGGAACACCGGCACCTGGCGTCCGGTGACGAGCTGGAACAGGATCGTCCCCAGGCCGGCGGTGAACAGCGCCACGTTAGGGTCCAGCCCGGTGATCAGCGGCATCAATACCAGCGCGCCGAAGGCGACGAACAGCATCTGCGCGCCGGACAGGACCTGGCGCCAGAGCGGATCGTTGAACTCATCCTGCATGCTCAAGCGTCCTTCTGCTTGGTGCCGAAGATCTTGTCGCCGGCATCGCCCAGGCCCGGGATAATGTAGCCATGCTCGTTGAGTTTCTGGTCGATGGACGCGGTGTAGATGGTCACGTCCGGGTGAGCGTCCTGCACGGCCTTGATGCCTTCGGGGGCGGCGACCAGCACCATGGCGCGGATGTCCCGGCAACCGGCCTTTTTCAACAGGTCGATGGTGGCGACCATGGAGCTGCCGGTAGCGAGCATCGGGTCGATGATCATCGCCAGGCGCTCGTCGATTTCCGGCACCAGTTTTTCCAGGTAGGTGTGCGCTTGCAGGGTCTGCTCGTTGCGAGCCACGCCCACCGCGCTGACCTTGGCCCCGGGGATCAGGCTCAGGACGCCTTCGAGCATGCCGATGCCGGCGCGCAGGATCGGCACCACGGTGATTTTCTTGCCGGCGATTTTCTCGACCTGGACCGTACCGGCCCAACCGTCGATTTCATAGGACTCCAGCGGCAGGTCCTTGGTGGCCTCGTAGGTGAGCAGGGCACCGACTTCCTGGGCCAGTTCACGGAAGTTTTTCGTGCTGATATCGGCGCGGCGCATCAGGCCGAGTTTGTGTCTGATCAGCGGGTGGCGGATCTCGAGGATGGGCATGGGGAAGGCTCCGGCGGCGGGCAAAAAAACCGGCCTAGATTAATCTATCCGAGGGTGTTGTCCTATAGACAATACAGAACGTTAGTCCACAAACGCTTGATCTGGCCTTGCTTGATGCGTACCTTTGCCGGCTTTTCCGAACCCGTCCCGCCCCTCAACTTCCCCTGGAGAGCGCCATGTCCGCTGATCTCGAGCATATCCGTCAAATCATGCGAGAGGCTGACTGCCTGTACACCGAAGCCGAAGTCGAAGCGGCCATCGCCCGTGTCGGTGCGCAAATCAATGAGCAACTGGCCGATGCCAATCCGGTGGTGTTCTGCGTCATGAACGGCGGGCTGATCTTCTCCGGCAAGCTGCTGACCTATCTGAACTTCCCCCTGGAAGCGTCCTACCTGCACGCGACGCGTTATCGCAACGAAACCAGCGGTGGCGACCTGTTCTGGAAAGCCAAGCCGGAAGTCTCGTTCATCGACCGCGACGTGCTGATCATCGACGACATCCTCGACGAAGGTCACACCCTGGGCGCGATCATCGACTTCTGCAAACACGCCGGCGCCCGCGCCGTGCACACCGCCGTGCTGATCGACAAGGACCATGACCGCAAGGCGCGGCCGGACTTGAAAGCCGATTTCGTCGGTCTGCCATGTATCGACCGCTACATCTTCGGCTACGGCATGGACTACAAAGGTTACTGGCGCAACGCCAACGGCATTTTCGCCGTCAAGGGCATGTAATCGATGACTCGGCCAAGCTTTCTGGACCACGCGTTGTTCGATGAATTGGCCGAGAAAGCCGCGGCCAGTCCTCGCGGACGACAGCACCATAACTTTCATGAAATGGATGAACCGTGCCACCGCATGGCGGTTGGCTTGCAGCCGTCCACCTACATCCCACCGCACCGCCACCTGAGCGCTGATAAGGCGGAAACCTTGCTGGTGCTCAAGGGGCGGCTGGGGGTGTTGATCTTCGACGAAACGGGTACGGTGGTGGACAAACGCATCCTGCAGGCCGGTGGGGATTGCCTCGGCGTCGACCTGCCGGCTGGCGTGTATCACGGGTTGGTGGTGCTGGAAGCCGACAGCCTGATGTTCGAATGCAAGGCCGGCCCTTACCGGCCCGTGGGCGAGGGCGAACTGGCCCACTGGGCGCCCCGTGAAGGCGAGGCCGGCGTGGCCGAGTACCACGCCTGGATGCGTGCCCAGTTCGACTGAACTGTGGCGAGGGGATTTATCCCCGCTGGGCTGCGAAGCAGCCCTAAAAACAGGCAACCCGGTATGTCAGGCTGATCGAGTCGATCGGTTTGGGTCGCTTCGCAACCCAGCGGGGATAAATCCCCTTGCCACATGAATCAGCTTCACCCTCACTACCGATCAAGCCAGTCTTGAATGAGCGGCGCTGCCGGCAGTGAGCCATTTTTCGCTCTTGACTCGCGCCTGCTCCAGGGTCTGCACATACGCCAATTGCCGCTGTTCGCGATGAATCCCGGCGCGGCGCAGTTTCAGGCGCACCCTGGGCGCGGTCGCGACCAGGATCAGGCCGATGCCGTGCTTGCGGTAATCCTTCAGGATATTTTCAAACGCGGCCAGCGCCGTCATGTCCAGCATCGGCACGGCGCTCATTTCCACGACCACCACCCGAACGCCCGGGTCGAACCTGCGCAGCACATCCAGGGCTTTTTCCGCCGCGCCAAAGAACAACGGTCCACGAATGGCGTAGCAGCGGACATGCTCGGGCATGTCCAGCAAGGCTTGGTGGAAGTGGCGCGGCAACTCGGCGCTGTCGGTCAGTTCGCTCATGCGCTTGATGAACAGCCCGGCGGCCAGCAGCAGGCCGACGGCGACGGCCAGGACCATGTCGAACAGCACCGTCAGGCCCAGGCAGGTCAGCAGCACCAGTACGTCGCTGCGCGGGGCGATGCGCAGGGTGTGCAGCACATGCCCGGCTTCGCTCATGTTCCAGGCAACCATCACCAGCAGCGCGGCCAGTGCGGCCATGGGCAAGTAGCTGAACAGCGGCGCCAGCAGCACAATCGCCACCAGCACCACGAGGCTGTGGATGATCGCGGCCAGTGGTGAAAAGGCGCCACTGCGCACATTGGTGGCGCTGCGGGCAATGGCGGCGGTGGCGGTGATGCCGCCGAACAGCGGCGCCACCAGATTACCCAGGCCCTGGCCCATCAGCTCGGCGTTGGGATCGTGCTTGCTGCCGGTCATGCCGTCCGCCACCACCGCGCACAACAGGGATTCGATGGCACCGAGCATGGCGATGGCAAAGGCGGGCGCCAGCAATTGGCGGATCAGGTCATAGGACAGGATCAGCGGATGCCCCTGGCTGTCCGGCAGGTTCCAGGGCCAGTCGAAGCTCGGTAAGAAGGGCGGGATGCCCGGATGAGCGACGCCATCGACGACGTAGCTGAAACGTTCGCCCAACGTCGCGATCGGCCATCCGCCGCGCTCCATCGCCAGCCCCAACAGTGTGCCCACCAGCAGGGCCACCAGATGCCCGGGCACCCGTGGCACCCAGCGTGGCCAGGCAATCAGCACCGCCAGGCACACGGCGCCGATCACTCCATCGCCGAGACGGGCACCGGGCAGCGCCACGATCAATTCACCCAGCTGTTCGATGTAGTGTTTGGCTTGGCCTGCGGTGGTCAGCCCCAGCAGATCCTTGAGTTGCAAAGTGGCGATGACCACGCCGATGCCCGCCGTGAAACCGAGGATGACCGGATAGGGAATGTACTGGATCAAGCGGCCGGCGCGTATCAGGCCCAGGGCGATCAGGATCAGGCCGGCGAGCATGGTGCACAGCAGCAGGCCGCCCAGGCCGTATTGTTGAGTGATGGGCAGCAGGATCACCACGAACGCCGCTGTCGGCCCGCTGACGTTGAAGCGCGAGCCGCCGGTGAGGGCGATCAGCGGCGCCGCCACCAACACCGTGTACAGGCCGTGCTGCGGCGGTACGCCGACGGCAATTGCCAGGGCCATGGCCAGGGGGATGGCGATAATGCCAACGGTCAGCCCGGCCACCAGATCGCCGCGCAGTCGTTCCAGGGTGTAGCCGGCACGCCAGGTTTGGCGCCAGGCGGCGAACAGCGGTGGGGCGGAGAAAGACATAAGTACTCCACACAAAATGAACGGGTGTTACACCTGGGCCTGCCGAGCACCGATCCCTGTGGCGAGGGAGCTTGCTCCCGCTCGGCGGCGCAGCCGTCGTAAAAAGGTTGACGCAGTTTACTGGGGAATTGCAGCTGTCTGTTGTTGGGGCGGCTGCGCCAACCAGCGGGAGCAAGCTCCTTCGCCACAGAGGCATCGCCTGGCGGGTGTCAGCTCTGATGGCCCTTCGAGTATGCCGCGCCCGCTGTTCGGATGTATTGATCCGGATCGCTTATTTTTACCGTCCGGGCTCATGCTAGAGTGCCAGGCCAAGATTCTGGAGGTTGTCATGCGTGTATCGATCCGTCGCTGCGCCACTTCGCTGTTGATCGCCAGCCTGCCGTTGACGGCCGTGGCCGCGCCGATGCACAGCCAGTTCCTGCCGCCGGATGACCTGGTGGTGCGCCAGGAACAGCCGGAACAGCAGCAATTGCTGCAAGTGACCGAGTATTCGGTGGTGCTGGGTAACCAGCGCCAGTCCAACCAGCAACCGATCCCGGTCACTTCGCCCTTGCTGGTCCGCCTCAAGGGCAAGTCCTTGAACAAGGGGGCGAGCATCAGCCAGGTGATCCTCAACTTCGACGGCGAAAGCAAAAGCCTGAAGAAGCCAGTCTTCGATGAGGCGAGCAAGACCCTGACGCTGTCTTATCCACAGGCTCAGTACCGGGTGGTCATCGATCTGCTGCGCAACAACACCGTTTATGTGCAGTTCCTCACCTACGCCAACGGCCATATCTGGGCCGACCTGCACACCGGCACCGAACGCCCGCGTTGAGCCCCGAGGCCTGGCGGGGGTAAACTGCCCGCCCCGTGAATTGTGCGAGTTGGAGCCGGCAATGCGTAAAGACAAGAAACAAGTGATTGGCGACGAGATTGGCGATGAGCAGATCAAGCTGTTCCTCAATTTCGAACCGGTCGATGCCACTTCGCCGTCGTTGCACAAATTGATCAAGGCCTACCGTGGCCTGCGGGTCGACGATTTCGAGCGCTTTTTGACGTTCTTCGTCGAGGCCGGCCATGACCTCAATGGCAAGGATGAACACGGCAACGATTTTGTTGCGCTGATCCAGGACCAGCGTAATGCCGAGGAATACATCGAGTTATTCAACAAGGCGCGCGGCTGAGCACGTTGAAACCCTGTCAACGCTCTTCGGAGCGTTGAGCATTGCGCTTGACCGCAACTAATTTCTTTCTTTGCAAGTTGCTCCGAAAGGTTATGTCACCATTCGGGCGGTTTTGTTTTATTTGAATTTCCATTATTTTTGCGTCGAAGCCAATTGGCTTTAACGTCATTGTTTTAATGGAGCTGTATTTATCATGGAAGATCAAAAAAAGTGTATTGCCGGAGTGTTGTTGTCTCTGGCGGCGTGTCTGGCAAGTTCAGCTTCTTGTGCGCGGGATGACATTGTCAACGTCGAAATCTACAACGCAACCACCGCGCTCATCGTTCCCGGCAGCGATTTTACCTGGACGCAGAATCCGGCCAATGCGGGCCACAGCTTTTCGATAGGCCCGGGTGAGAGCCAGGAATTAACCTACTACTTGCCCCAATCGCGTGCCGAACGAGAGGCCTTCAGCTATACACAAGGCAGCCGCACTTGCTATTTCAGCTTTGGGCATGTCCCAAGGGCACCGGTCAGTGATGAAAGTGCAATGCTTTATCATCGCTGGGTCAAAGCGGAACCGGCGGGTGCCTGTGTCGCTGAATTGTTTTATGTTGAAGATGATGACGAGTATGTTCGTCACGGTGGAACGCGTATCAAATTCAGCATGAACTAACGACGCGGAAAATAAAAAGCCTCCCATTTGCATGGGAGGCTTTTTATATTGACTGCAAGGTATCAGGCGTAACTTTTAGCCTTGCTGTCCTCAACCAACTCCAACGCAATGTTGTTCTGCGCGTTGATCTTGCGATACAACGCCGCGTCGGTTTCCAGCACTTTTTCCCGGGCCGGGAAGATCTCTGCGAGCTTGTTGGCCCACTCGCCCTTGGCCTTGTCCGGGAAGCAGCGTTCGATCAGTTCCAGCATGATCGATACGGTCACCGAAGCACCCGGCGATGCGCCGAGCAGGGCGGCGAGGGTGCCGTCCTTGGCGGCCACCAGTTCGGTGCCGAACTGCAGGACGCCACCTTTCTTCGGGTCTTTCTTGATGATCTGCACCCGTTGGCCGGCTACTTCCAGACGCCAATCTTCGGCTTTCGCCTCGGGGTAGAAGCGACGCAGGGATTCCAGGCGCTGCTCCATGGACTGCATCACTTCGCTGATCAGGTACTTGGTCAGGTCCATGTTGTCCCGGGCCACGGCCAGCATCGGGCCGATGTTGCCGGCGCGTACCGACAGCGGCAGGTCCATGATCGAGCCGTGCTTGAGGAACTTAGTGGTGAAACCGGCGTATGGCCCGAACAGCAGGGATTTCTTGCCATCGACCACGCGGGTGTCCAGGTGCGGTACCGACATGGGCGGCGAGCCTACGGCGGCCTGGCTGTAGACCTTGGCCTGGTGGTGCTTGACCACTTCCGGATTGTCGCAACGCAGCCACTGGCCGCTGACCGGGAAGCCACCGAAGCCCTTGCTTTCCTCGATGCCCGAGGCTTGCAGCAGCGGCAAGGCCGCGCCGCCGGCACCGAGGAAGACGAACTTGGCGTCGACGTCGCGGGTGCTGCCGGAATTGACGTCCTTGATGCTCACGGTCCAGCCGCTGCCGTTGCGCTTGAGGCCGGTGACGCGCTTGCAGTATTTGACCTGGGTGTCCGGAGCGCTGGTCAGGTGCTTGAGCAACTGATTGGTCAGGGCGCCGAAGTTGACGTCGGTACCGTTCATGACGCGGGTGGCGGCGATGACTTCATCGTCCGGCCGGCCTGGCATCATCAACGGCATCCACTCGGCCATCTGGTCTTTGTCTTCGGTGTATTCCATGTCGGCGAAGGCGTGATGCTGGTGCATCAGCTCGAAGCGCTTCTTCAGGAACTCCACGCCTTTTTCGCCTTGCACGAAGCTCAGGTGTGGCACCGGGGCGATGAAGGACTTGGAGGAGCCGAACGTGCCTTTTTTGGTCAGGTACGTCCAGAACTGCTTCGACACTTCGAACTGGGTGTTGATGTGCACGGCTTTCTTGATGTCGACCGTGCCGTCGGCCGCCTGGGGCGTGTAGTTGAGCTCACACAGCCCGGCGTGGCCGGTGCCGGCGTTGTTCCACGGGTTGGAACTCTCCGCGGCACCGGAATCCATCAGCTCGACGACTTCCAGCGAGATCGCGGGGTCGAGCTCCTTGAGCAGCACGGCCAGGGTGGCACTCATGATGCCGGCCCCTACCAGAACTACATCGACTGCTTCGTTATGCGCCATTTAACGCGTCTCCAAAATCTGCAGCACCAAATTGTCGGCATAGCGGCCAGGAGTGGCGGGGCAGGTCAGTTGCGCCCCAGTTATCCATGGCCAGGATCGCCATGTCCGAATCTTCGCAATTTTTCGCACCTACTGCGGATGCATGCAGCCTGGCCTCAAGAGTCACATGAACTCATTTAAGCGCCGGGCGGGCAATTCGACTTATGGCCGAGACATCCGTTCGTGCAACCAAATCCGTAGCGGACAGGCTTCAGGCGCCGGTTCTTGAGCGATATCCGGTCCTGTGTCGTTGGGCTGTTCCAGACGCTAATGGTGCTTGTTCAGACGCAAAACTCTTCATTTGCTCGCCACACTCTCGTGAAGTTGTGAAAACCCGTTTTTTCACGCTCTTTTGAAGACGTGAACCTCAAAAAAGGGCTGTCCCAGCCTGGCACTGCGCCCGGTTTGGTTGCCCCCATGGAGTACATGACAGGCAAAACGGGCAGACAGCTCAGTGACCGAGCGTAATGACAGCTCTGCAGATTCGCGAAAAGTGGTGATTTGCCTGAGAGAACAGCAAGCGCGCCAGCTTCACTCGATCTGTGTGGGCGGCTCTCTGTGGGCGGTGCGGGGTGCCAATACCAGCGCATCAGCGGTGTTGCGAGGCCCGATCAGGAGACGTCCTTATAATCGGGGGGAGATTGTATCGAAGAAACGCAGGGAAATGGTCGTGTTTAATGACTTTTATTAGCCGTCCGGTCAGATGGTCAACAGTTGCCGGTTGCGTGCGCGGGCACGGAGCGGTTGCACGCGGGCGCTGGCAGGCAATGGCTGGTGCAACCAGTTGAGACGAATCTCGTCGATTTCCACCCAGCCTTCGCCCATGGGTTGCAGGCTGCACTGCTTGAAGGCCTGGCAACGGCCGTTGCGATCGAGCAGGGCGAAGCTGCGGTGATGGGGACGCGGGGTGAACAGGGAAATGAGGAAGCGCATGAGCGGATACCGGGTCAGGAAGCTTGGAGCAAGCCTGACAGCGAGGCATGACATGCCGGTGTAAGGACCGTGACAATGGGGTGACAGGAACCGGCAACCATGCCCCGTGTCAGACATTTCAGTATTCATCGTAAGGCGCTAGTTCACCGCGATGGCGCACCGCTATACTGCCGGCCTGTTTGTGCCCGATTCTGGAGAGAAGAGCATGTTGCAACGCCTGTTGTTCGGTTTGATCGCTGTGACCAGTCTGACCCTCGTCGGCTGCGCCCACAGCCCGCAACAACTTAACCCGGAGCCCAAGCTCAATGCCCAACTGGCGCCTGTGGGTCGTGGCCAGCCGGTGGTGGTGCGGGTCGTGGACGGTCGTCCGTCGCCGACGCTCGGCACCCGTGGCGGGCTGTATCCGGAAACCAGCGTGATCACGGTGCAGGGCGCGCAGATCCTGCCCAAGCTGCAGGCCCAGGCTGAAGCCGCGGTGCGTTTGCTGGGCTTCACGCCGACCGCCAATGCCTTGAATGCACCGCAACTGACCGTGACCCTGGCCGAGCTCAAGTATCAGTCGCCCAAGGAAGGCATGTACGTGACCGAAGCCACCATCGGCGCGACTTTCCGCTCCGATGTGCAGAACGCCAACCGCCGCTACAGCGGTCGTTACGGTGCGTCCCTGGACCAACGCTTCGGCATGGCGCCTAACCAGGACACCAACACCAAGCTGGTCAGCGACGTGTTGAGCGATGCCCTGACCCGGCTGTTCAAGGACCCGACCGTTGGCCAGGTGCTGGCCGAGTAAGCGTTAAGCCCTGTATCCCCTGTGGGAGCGAGCTTGCTCGCGATAGCGTAGATCAGCTGACATTGCGATGGCTGACACGCCGCTATCGCGAGCAAGCTCGCTGCCACAGGGGTTTTTTATGGGTGAGATTTTCAGGCTGCCTGGGAATAAAATTCCAGCACACTGATCCCGGTCAGCAGGTCTGTCTCCGGCAGGTCGGCATGTTGATGGCCGCCGAGGGCGCAATACACCAGCCAATGGCGGTCCTGCACATTGAAGGACAGGCTGTCGACGAGGTTCTGTTGTTCGTCGCTCGGGCTGATGAGATAGAGGCGATCCTGGTTTTCGGCGTGCAGCATGACGGGTTCCGTGCAGGTTTGAAGGGCGACAGAGTGGCCTAATCAGATGACGAAACCGTGACGGGGAAATTAATCCAAGACGTGGTTGCCGACCCTGTAATGACCAAGCCTGCTCAACAAAATGCACACGGCCCGAACGCCTGGCGACGATCCTGTGGCGAGGGAGCTTGCTCCCGCTGGGCTGCGCAGCAGCCCCAAAACAGGGCCGCTTCGCGCTGGAGCGCCAGCCCGGCCCAGCGGGAGCAAGCTCCCTCGTCACAATGACTCACACAAGCCTTAAGTGAACAGCATTACAGTGCGGCGGCGGGGTCGTTACTGGTCGGAAAAAACGGCGCAGGGCGTCAGGCTTTCGGTAGAATCCGCGCCCTGTTCATAGGCCACGGGCGTGTCTGTCCTGTCCGTTTTTCGCTTGAGGTTCGTGATGTCGTCGCATCTGTTTTCGTTGTTCGCCGCCCACCCCGCCAAACTGATCAACCTGCTCGCGCTGCTGTTTGCCTGTCCCGGCGGCTGGGTGCTACATGCGACGCGCCGCCGTGAACAACGGGCGCGGGCCTGCCTGCAAGCACGCAATGGCAAGGGCGAGGAACGTTTCGAAGCACTGCTGGACCTGGCCACCCAGCGCATGAACCGATTTTTCTACCGCTTCGGCTTTGGCTGCCTGGCGCTGGCGTTGCTGGTGTCGTGGATCAGTACGCAGTTCTGACGAAGCAGCCGTTTTGATCTGGGACATGGTGACCTGTGGCGAGGGGATTTATCCCCGTTGGGCTGCGTAGCAGCCCTGATCGGTTTGATGTGATCGACCTGACTCACCGAGCTGTCAGGGTTTGGGTCTGCTGCGCAGCCCAGCGGGGATAAATCCCCTCGCCACAGCAAGCTCCCTCGCCACAGGGAACCGGTGTCCGCAGACCTATCGCTTAAAGCGCCAACCCCGCCTTGACCCGATACTGATTACGCACCGGCGTCGCATATTGCAGCACCAGGAATGGCCGGTGTTCCGGCGGGCAAGCGTCCAGCCGGCGCTGCCATTCTTCCTGGGCCTTGGCCAGTTCATCGGCTTCAAACACCTCGGCCGCCGTTGGCACCTGCAACTGCGGGTCGGCGTCGGCCCATTGGGCGTAAGCCAGGTAATGCACCGGGAACAGGCGGTAGCCGCCGAGAATCTGCCGGTCCATTTCCAGGGCCAATTGCTTGGTATCCTCGAACAGCTCGGTGATGGGCGCGGCGAAGTTCACGTGGACCCGGCCCTTATAGCCGGTGATGCCCTTGGCGATGCTCACGTCGTCCTCGCCCGGTGCCTTGGTGTAGGTGCCGGTGGTGGCGCGGATGTACAACTCGCGGGCCTTGGCCTGGTCGCAGGGGTCGTATTCATAGCTGATCGACACCGGCGTGAGGTTCAGCGACTGGATCACCTCGCCGAACGGCTCGTCCTTGCGGCTCATGTGGAACATCTTGAGGATCGCCGATTCGGTCCGGTCGTCACCGTCCTTGGCCCGACCTTCGGCCTGGGCGATCCAGATCGAGGCGCAGTCGTTGCGGATCGAGTGGTTGATGTACGCCGACAGCAACTGGTACGCCGCCATTTTTTCCCGCCGCCCGGTGATGGAGCGGTGCACGATGAAACTCTTGTTCAGGCGCATCAGGTCGCTGACAAAGGGCTTTTGCAGCAGGTTGTCGCCAATGGCGATGCGTGGCGTCGGCAGGCCGGCGTGGTACACGGCGTAGTTGACGAAGGCCGGGTCCATCACGATATCGCGGTGGTTGGCGATGAACAGGTACGCGCTGCCGGACTTGAATTGCTCCACCCCGGTGTAGGTCACGCCATCGGTGGCGCGCTCGATGGTGTGGTCGACGTAAAACTCCACCTTGTCCTGCAAAGTGGCGACCGACGTCACACCGGCGAACTCACGGCGCAATCTTTGCGCTATAAGGGGTTTGAGCATCCAGCCGAAGGCGCCGGCCAGGCGTGGGAAGCGGAAGTGGGTGAGGATATCTAGAAACGCCTTGTCGCCGAGCAGCCGTGCCAGCACCGCTGGGACTTCGCTGTCGTCGTAAGGTCGGATGGCATCGAATTCGCCCATCATGCTCTCTTGTTGGAAACGGCTAGGGTAAGTAAAGGTTCGGATCGAAAAAACGACGGGGCACGGCCTGGAAGATAAGCCAGACGAAAATAGCCCTGCAAATAGACCGGCGATTATACGCACAAGTCACCTGGGAGACCGCGATGCTGGAAAACGCTCGTTATGATTGTCCCTATTGCGGGGAGGAAGTTGAGACATCCGTGGATTTGTCCGGCGGCGACCAGACCTACATCGAGGACTGTCAGGTGTGCTGTCGGCCGATCACCTTTGTGTTGCAGGTCCACGGCGAGGAATGGCATCTGGAAGTCTTCAGCGAAAACGAATGATGGGGCGCCCATGCAGCGAATCTACGAGCTGGAAAACCTGATGGAAGGTGAATTATTGCAGGGCATGCTTGCCAGCGAAGGCATCACGGCGCATCTGGTGGGGCGCGATCTGCTGGGCGGCGCGGGGGAGTTGCCCATGCAGGGCCTGCTGGGGCTGGCGGTGGAAGACGAGCAGGCGCAATACGCCCGGGAGTTGATCGCCGCGTACAATGCCGCACTGCCGCTGCCCGGCGATGAACCGGACAGCTACCCCGGCACGCTGGTCTGTTAGGCTGGCGGTCGTTTGTTGATCAAGAGTCGTGTTACCCCATGTGTGGACGTTATGCCCTGTTTCGCTGGAACCCCGCCTTCGCGGCCCTGCCCGGCTTTCCCGCCGATCAGAAGGCGCAGTGGAATATTTCGCCCAACGACTCGGTGCTGATGCTGCGGGTTGGCGCCGAGGGCCAGCGTGAACTGGCTCGGGCGCGCTGGGGCCTGACGCCGCCGTGGCTGACCGACCTGTCCCGCACCCCGGCCCATGCCCGGGCCGAAACCGTGGCCGAGCAACCGATGTTCCGCGAGGCCTTGCGCCTGCGCCGCTGCCTGCTGCCGGCCAACGGCTTTTATGAATGGCGCGGAGGCACGCGCAAGCGTCCGTACTGGCTGACGCCGGGGGAGGGCTCGTCGTTGTTTTTCGCCGCGATCTGGGAGGCGTACCCGGTACAGGAACAGGTGTGGCTGAGCACGGCGGTCATCACCCAGCCTGCGGCGGGTCAACGCCGGCCGTTGATCCTGGACGAAGAAGGCCAGCGCCTTTGGCTCGACCCCGAGACACCGTTGCATGCCTTGCAAGGGCTGCTGGCAAGCGAGCCAGCGCCGCTGCGCGAGCGGGTATTGGCCAACATGGTCAATGATCCGAAGCTCAATGGGCCGGAGTGCCTGACGCCGGCTTGAGTCTTGCGGCGATTGTGCTGGCCTCATCGCGAGCAAGCTCGCTCCCACAATGGGCGGCAGGTGTATTCAAATCTTCCGTACACCCGCCATCCCCTGTGGGAGCGGGCTTGCTCGCGAAAGGGGCGTGACATCCAACATTCATGCAAGCTGACCCACCGCTTTCGCGAGCAAGCTCGCTCCCACAATAGGCTGCCGGTGTCTACAAAAAATGTGTTCACCGCTATTCCCTGTGGGAGCGAGCTTGCTCGCGATGGCGCCGTGTCAGTCAACCTCGCTCCCACATTAGGTTCTGGGGTTACTCGTGGTGCGGTTCGCCCAGGAAGGTCAGCGAGGTGAATACACCACGGGTGGCCACGTCCTTGTTGTCTTTGAGGGCAATTTCCATCTGCGCCGCGATCACATTCAAGCCCTCGTTGCGCACCAGCACCTTGGCCCGGCCTTCTGCGTCGGTTTCCGCCGAGACGGTGTCCGGCGCGCTGCGGTAGTCGCCCACCAGTTTCACACCGGCCGCCGGTTTGCCGTCCAGCAGCACCCGCACCGGCAATGACTGGCCCGGACCTACGGTCAGCGGGTCGACTTCCGGCAGGATCACGAACTTGATCGGTGCAAGCGCCGGCAGTTTCGCCCCCGGCTCATAGATCGCCAGGCTGTACTTGAACGTTTGGGTCGACTCGATCGCCCCGGGCACTTTGCTGCGGCCTTCGTTGATCCATTTCTTGTCCGCCGTCTGGGACCACATGCCATTGTCCAGCGCCACCGCCAGCACGGCCGGGAGCTTGAGCGGTTGCAGACGGGCGTGGTCCGGTAGGCGCTCTACGGTGACCGGAATCATCTTGCCGCCCAAGTCATAGGCCCAGGCACCGCTGATTTTCTGCGCTTTGAAGGCATTGTCTTCGGCGCCGTGGCCGTAGATCACTTCGATGTTGCCGCGGCGCTGCTCGGTCCACAGGCCATGGGCCGAGGCTTGTGTGGCCAGGAGCAGGCCGAGCAGGACGAAGGTCTTGGGGTGTTTCATTGCGATTTTCCTTTTACAGAGCGAGGGTAAGACTGATGGTGAAGTTGCGCGGATCGCCGGGGGTGACCCAGTAGTTGCTGTAGGCGCGCTCGTAGTATTTTTCGTCGAAGACGTTGTTCAGGTTCAGGCCCACGGTGACGTCATCGCTGGCCTTGTAATGGGCCAGCAGATCCACGGTGTGGTAGGCCGGCAATTCGAAATCCTTGCCGGCTTCGCCCGAACGATCGCCGACGTACGTGAACGCCGCGCCGACATCCGAACCGCGCAGGTGCCCATCCTGGAATTCGTAGACCCCCAGCAGGCTGCCGCTGTGTTTGGCAACGCCGAGGATCCGGCTGCCGGTGGGATTGTCCCGGTCACCCTGGGTCACTTCGGCATCGATGTAGGCATAGGCGCCGATCACCCGCACGGCGTCGGTCACCTGCCCGGTCACCTGGAGGTCGATGCCCTGGCTGCGGGCCTTGCCGATGGCGCGGCTGAAGTCGGTCCCGGCGACCGGGCTCAGGACGTTTTCCTTCTCTATATGGAATGCCGCCAGGGTGGTGCTCAGGCGGTCGTCGAACCACTCGCTCTTGATCCCCACTTCATAGCCGACCCCTTCCTCGGGATCGAACGTCTTGCCGCTGGCATCCAGGCCATTGTTGGGCTTGAACGAGGTGGAAGCGTTGGCGAACAGGCCGACTTCGGGGGTCAGTTGATACAGCAGGCCGGCCCGTTGCGTCAGGGTGTCGTGGCGCTGGCGGCTGGTTTTACTGCGGGTGTGATCGTCGATGCTCTGCTCGAAATGCTCATAACGCACGCCAAGCATGCCCCGCAGCTTGTCGGTGAAAACGATCTGGTCCTGCAGGTTCAGCGCGCGGCTTTGCACATGTTCGAAGAAGTCGGTGCCGGTCCGAGCACCATTGGGTTTCGGCTGGCCGTAGATCGGCTGATAGATGTCGATGGGGTAGGTGCTGCCACCGATGGTGGTCACGCGCTCGTTCTTGCGGTAGTCCTCGTATTCGCTGCCGATCAGCAGTTCGTGCTGCCACGGGCCGAGGTCGAACAAGCCGCGCAATTCCAGTTGGGTGATGCTGTCATGCCAATTGTTGTCGCGCTCGCGATAGCGGCGGTTCACCGTGTGGCCGTCGGGGTTCAGCGGACGCGCTTCGGAGGCGAAACCCCAGAGTTCCCCCTGCTTGTAGTGGCTGGCCAGGCGCAACTGCCAAGTGTCGTTGAGCTGATGTTCGAGGGCGGCCTGGAGCATGTTGTTGTGATTGTCGATGTCGCCGTCGTTGGGTTCGCCCAAAAAGGTCGAGCGGGAAACGCCGCTCCAGCGATTGTTCGGGGCGACGATGCCACGGTCGAACGTCGAGCTGTGGCGCACGATTTCGCTTTCCACCAGCAACCGCGTGTCGGGGTTCAATTGCCAGCTGATGGAAGGCGCGACGAAGACGCGCTTGCTGTCGACGTGATCGCGAAAGCTGTGGTTGTCCTCGACCGCCAGGTTGACCCGCGACAGCAACTGGCCTTCGGCGTCCAGGGGCGTGTTGACGTCCAATGCGGTGCGGTAGCGGTCCCAACTGCCGGCGCTGGTCTGCAGGGTGGTGAAGGCTTCAGGCTGGGGTTTCTTGGTGACAATGTTCACCGTACCGCCGGGATCGCCCCGGCCATACAGGCTGGCGGCCGGGCCCTTGAGCACCTCGATGCGTTCGATGTTCGCCGCGTCGGGCGTGCTCGGATAACCGCGATTGGCGCTGAAGCCGTCCTTGTAGAACTCCGACGTCGTAAAGCCGCGCACGCTGTACTCGTAAAGCGTCAGGCCACCGAAGTTGTTCTGCTTCGACACGCCGCCGGCATATTCCAATGCCCGCTCGACGCTGGTGCTGCCCAGGTCCTTGAGTACGCTGGCGGGAATTACACTGATCGATTGCGGGATGTCGCGCAGGGCCGTGTCGGTTTTGGTTGCACTGGCAGAGCGGGTGGCACGATAGCCCGTCACGGGGCCAGTGGGCGATTCGTACTCGGATGTGACGCTGATGGCGTCCAGTTCCAGGGGCTGGATTTCTTCGGCGTAGGCGGGATCGCCGAGCAGGCCCAGGGCGAGACTGGCAACGGAAATCCGTTTTAGGGATGACATGTTATGTTGTTCCAATTTTTAGTATTGAAATAATATAACACTACTAATGAGAATTCATGCTATCTGTATTTTCGAGGGAAATACGGATGGATTGTCAGGGGGATCACTCTGGAGGGGCGGGTAGGATTTTTTTGTGGCGAGGGGATTTATCCCCTCGCCATAGGGATTTGTTTGGCCACTTCAGGGAGCGTTGCGCGGTTTACTGCTCTTCTTTGAGCACCACCGGCGCCGGCGGTGGGCGCAGGCCAATTTCAGCGGTGAGCTTGAGCTCCTTGCCGTTGCGCATGACCTGGATCGTCACTTTGTCGGTGGGCTTGATCCGCGCCACCTGGTTCATCGAGCGGCGGCCATCGCCGGCCGGTTCGCCATCGATGCTCAGGATCACATCGCCCAGTTGCAGACCGGCCTTCTGCGCCGGACCGTCGCGGAAGATCCCCGCCACCACGATGCCGGGCCGCC
Source organism: Pseudomonas beijingensis (assembly GCF_030687295.1). Taxonomy (NCBI): domain Bacteria; kingdom Pseudomonadati; phylum Pseudomonadota; class Gammaproteobacteria; order Pseudomonadales; family Pseudomonadaceae; genus Pseudomonas; species Pseudomonas beijingensis. Next base: position 252,069 of record NZ_CP117425.1, read on the forward strand.
CGGACAAACCGAAGGATTCCGCCAGTTCCTGGGTCAGCGGCTGGACTTCAATCCCCAGCCAGCCACGGATCACCTGGCCGTGTTCGATGATCGACTTCATCACTTCCATCGCCAGCTTCACCGGAATGGCGAAACCGATGCCCTGGCTGCCGCCGGACTTGGAGAAGATCGCCGTGTTGATCCCGGTGAGGTTGCCGTTGGCATCCACCAGTGCGCCGCCGGAGTTGCCGGGGTTGATCGCGGCGTCGGTCTGGATGAAATCCTCGTAGTTGTTCAGGCCTAATTGATTGCGCCCGGTGGCGCTGATGATGCCCATGGTCACGGTCTGGCCAACGCCGAACGGGTTGCCGATGGCCAGGGCGACGTCGCCGATGCGGATGCTGTCGGAGCGGCCGATGGTGATGGCCGGCAGGTTCTTGAGGTCGATCTTCAGCACCGCGAGGTCGGTTTCCGGGTCGCTGCCGATCACCCGGGCCAGGGTTTCACGGCCATCCTTGAGGGCCACCACGATCTGGTCGGCACCGCTGGTGACGTGGTTGTTGGTCAGGATGTAGCCTTCCGGGCTCATGATCACACCCGATCCCAGGCTTGATTCCATGCGCTTCTGCTTGGGCGAGTTGTCGCCGAAGAAGCGCCGGAATTGCGGGTCTTCGAACAGCGGATGGCTGGGTTTGTTGATGACCTTGGTGGTGTACAGGTTCACCACCGCCGGCGCGGCGGTGGTCACGGCGTCGGCATAGGACACCGGCCCCTGTTGCACCGCCTTGGTTTGTGGCGCCTGCTGCAGGTTGACGTCGAGGCTCGGCAGGCCGACCCATTCCGGGTAGCGCTGGATAATCAGTAGAGCGACAAGCACGCCGGCCAACAGCGGCCAGCCGGAAAAACGCAGCGCCTTGAGCATTAAGCACGTCCTACAAAGGTTGCAGGCGGTATGAGACCGCCCATAATGTCGCGCATTATACGAGGCCGCGCGCGCCTCTGAACGGGATATTTAGGAGTCTTTTCATGGCCGTAGCCCTGAACACCCTGGTTGAAGAAGCGGACCGTTATCTGGCCAGCAGCCGAATTGCCGATTATTGCCCCAACGGCCTGCAGATCGAAGGCGCGCCCCAGGTGATGCGCATCGTCAGCGGCGTCACCGCCAGCCAGGCACTGCTCGATGCGGCTGTCGAGGCCGAGGCCGACCTGGTGCTGGTGCATCACGGTTATTTCTGGAAGGGCGAGAACCCTTGCATCACCGGCATGAAGCAGCGTCGCCTCAAGACATTGCTCAAGCATGACATCAGCCTGCTGGCTTACCACTTGCCCTTGGACCTGCACCCCGAGGTGGGCAACAACGTGCAACTGGCTCGCCAGTTGGACATCACCGTCGAGGGGCCGCTGGACCCGGATAACCCCAAGGTTGTCGGCCTGGTCGGCTCCCTGTCCGAACCGATGACGGCGCGGGACTTCGCGCGCAAGGTCCAGGAAACCCTGGGCCGCGAGCCCTTGCTGATCGAAGGCGAGCAGATGATCCGCCGGGTCGGCTGGTGCACCGGCGGCGGCCAGGGGTATATCGATCAGGCGGTACTGGCCGGTGTCGACCTGTACCTCAGCGGCGAAGCCTCGGAGCAGACGTTCCACAGCGCGCGGGAAAACGGCATCAGCTTCATCGCCGCCGGGCATCATGCGACTGAGCGCTACGGCGTGCAGGCGTTGGGTGAGTACCTGGCGCGACGCTTTGCCCTGGAGCACATCTTCATCGATTGCCCGAACCCCATCTGACTGCTTGTAACCCCTGTGGGAGCGAGCTTGCTCGCGATAGCGGTGGGTCAGTCCACTTCAATGCCGATTGATACACTGTTATCGCGAGCAAGCTCGCTCCCACAAAAGGCCCGTGCAATGCCCGAACCACCAGGCATATCCATATGCTGTTTCGATCTAGTTGGCGCCCTGATTAGAAGAGGTCGCTGTGCTAGGATTCCCCGCTCGAACACGGCCCGCTGGCCGTTCATAAGAAAGTTTTCGTGAGTAGCCATGGTCGACAAACTGACGCATCTGAAACAGCTGGAGGCGGAAAGCATCCACATCATCCGCGAGGTGGCCGCCGAGTTCGATAACCCGGTGATGCTGTACTCCATCGGTAAAGACTCCGCCGTGATGCTGCACCTGGCACGCAAGGCGTTCTTCCCCGGCAAGCTGCCGTTTCCGGTGATGCACGTCGACACCCGCTGGAAATTCCAGGAAATGTACAAGTTCCGCGACCGCATGGTCGAGGAACTCGGCCTGGACCTGATCACTCACGTGAACCCGGATGGCGTGGCGCAGGGCATCAACCCGTTCACCCACGGCAGTGCCAAGCACACCGACATCATGAAGACCGAAGGCCTCAAGCAGGCCTTGGACAAGTATGGTTTCGATGCCGCGTTCGGCGGTGCCCGTCGCGATGAAGAGAAATCCCGCGCCAAGGAGCGTGTGTACTCGTTCCGTGACAGCAAGCACCGCTGGGACCCGAAGAACCAGCGTCCGGAGTTGTGGAACGTCTACAACGGCAAGGTCAACAAGGGCGAGTCGATCCGGGTATTCCCGTTGTCGAACTGGACCGAGCTGGACATCTGGCAGTACATCTACCTCGAAGGCATCCCGATCGTGCCGCTGTACTTCGCTGCCGAGCGTGAAGTGATCGAGAAGAACGGCACGCTGATCATGATCGACGACGAGCGCATCCTCGAGCACCTGTCCGACGAAGACAAAGCCCGTATCGTCAAGAAGAAAGTGCGTTTCCGTACCCTTGGCTGCTACCCGTTGACGGGCGCGGTGGAGTCCGAGGCCGAAAGCCTGACGGACATCATCCAGGAAATGCTCCTGACGCGAACTTCCGAGCGCCAGGGCCGGGTCATCGACCACGATGGCGCAGGCTCGATGGAAGATAAAAAACGTCAAGGTTATTTCTAAGGGGCTGTCATGTCGCATCAATCTGATTTGATCAGCGAGGACATCCTCGCCTACCTGGGCCAGCACGAGCGTAAAGAGCTGCTGCGCTTTTTGACCTGCGGTAACGTCGACGACGGCAAGAGCACCCTGATCGGGCGCCTGCTGCACGACTCCAAGATGATCTACGAAGATCACCTGGAAGCCATCACCCGCGATTCGAAGAAAGTCGGCACCACCGGTGACGATATCGACTTGGCGTTGCTGGTCGACGGCCTGCAGGCCGAGCGCGAGCAAGGCATCACCATCGATGTTGCGTACCGCTATTTCTCCACCGCCAAGCGCAAATTCATCATCGCCGATACCCCGGGCCATGAGCAGTACACCCGCAACATGGCCACCGGTGCGTCCACCTGTGACCTGGCGATCATCCTGGTGGACGCCCGCTACGGCGTGCAGACCCAGACCCGTCGCCACAGCTTCATCGCCTCGTTGCTGGGCATCAAACACATCGTCGTGGCCATCAACAAGATGGACCTCAAGGACTTCGACCAGGGCGTGTTCGAGTCGATCAAGGCCGACTACCTGAAGTTCGCCGAAGGCTTGAAGATGAAGCCCACCAGCATGCACTTCGTGCCGATGTCCGCCCTCAAGGGCGACAACGTGGTGAACAAGTCCGAGCGTTCGCCGTGGTACACCGGCCAGTCGCTGATGGAAATCCTCGAGACCGTGGAGGTGGCGGGCGACCGCAACTTCACCGACCTGCGTTTCCCGGTGCAGTACGTCAACCGTCCGAACCTGAACTTCCGCGGTTTTGCCGGCACCCTCGCCAGCGGCATCGTGCACAAGGGCGACGAAGTGGTGGTGCTGCCGTCGGGCAAGAGCAGCCGCGTGAAATCCATCGTCACCTTCGAAGGCGAGCTGGAACACGCAGGCCCTGGTCAAGCGGTCACGCTGACTATGGAAGACGAGATCGACATCTCCCGTGGCGACCTGTTGGTGCATGCCGACAACGTCCCGCCGGTCACCGACAGCTTCGAAGCGATGCTGGTGTGGATGGCCGAAGAGCCGATGCTGCCGGGCAAGAAATACGACATCAAGCGCGCCACCAGCTATGTGCCGGGCTCGATTGCCAGCATCGTCAACAAGGTCGATGTGAACACCCTTGAAGAAGGCCCGGCCAGCGCGTTGCAGCTCAACGAAATCGGCAAGGTGAAGATCGCCCTGGATGCGCCGATCGCCCTGGACGGTTACGAGAGCAACCGCACCACCGGCGCGTTCATCGTCATCGATCGCCTGACCAACGGTACGGTCGGCGCCGGCATGATCGTCGCCCAGCCGCTGACCCACGGCAGCAGCACGCACCACGGCAAACTCGCCCATGTGTCGGTGGAAGAACGCGCCCAGCGCTTCGGCCAGCAACCGGCCACGGTCTTGTTCAGTGGCCTTTCGGGCGCGGGCAAAAGCACGCTGGCCTACGCGGTCGAGCGCAAGTTGTTCGATTCGGGTCGTGCGGTCTTTGTCCTCGATGGCCAGAACCTGCGCCATGACCTGAACAAGGGCCTGCCCCAGGATCGCGCTGGGCGGACCGAGAACTGGCGCCGTGCGGCCCATGTCGCTCGTCAGTTCAACGAAGCCGGCCTGCTGACCCTCGCCGCATTCGTCGCACCGAGTGCCGAAGGGCGTGAGCAGGCCAAGGACTTGATCGGACGTGAGCGTCTGCTGACGGTCTACGTCCAGGCTTCGCCAACGGTGTGTGCCCAGCGTGACCCGCAAGGGCTATATGCCGCCGCTGGCGACAACATCCCGGGCGAATCCTTCCCGTATGACGTGCCGCTGGATGCCGACCTGGTGATCGACACCCAGGCGCTGACACTGGAAGAGAGCGTCAAGCAGGTGCTGGATCTGCTGCGCAAGCGTGGGGCGATCTAAGGACCGCCGCTGTAAATAAAAAAGCCCGCGGATGAGTGATCATCCGCGGGCTTTTTCGTTGTCTGGAGGGACGCCATCGCGAGCAAGCTCGCTCCCACAGGGTATGTGTGAACACCACAAATCGACTGTGGGAGCGAGCTTGCTCGCGATGAGGCCAGTACAGGCGCCTCAAGACTTGCAGGGATACTCCCGATGCATCTGTTCCAACAACGCATCCTTGTCCTGCCACAACTGGTTGATCCAGCCCTGGAACTCCAGGCGATACACACCGTCCTGGTCATAGTTCTTGCCGATGAACTGCGGTGGGATCTTCAGCTCCTGGAAATGCACCACCACTTCCCCAACGTTGCCGCAGAGCAAATCCCAATACCCCGGTCGGCCGCCCGGGTAATGGATGGTCACGTTGATGATCGATTCCAGTTGTTCGCCCATGGCATCGAGCACGAAGGCGATGCCGCCGGCCTTGGGCTTGAGCAGGTAGCGAAACGGTGATTGCTGCTGGGCATGCTTGCCTTCAGTGAAGCGCGTACCTTCGACGAAGTTGAAAATGCCCACGGGGTTGTCGCGAAACTTCGCGCAGGTCTTGCGGGTGGTTTCCAGGTCCTTGCCTTTCTTTTCCGGGTGTTTTTCCAGATAAGCCTTGGAGTAGCGTTTCATGAACGGGAAGCCCAGGGCCCACCAGGCCAGGCCGATCACCGGCACCCAGATCAGTTCCTGCTTGAGAAAGAACTTCAACGGCCGGATACGTCGGTTCAGCACGTACTGCAGCACCATGATGTCGACCCAGCTCTGGTGGTTGCTGGTGATCAGGTATGAATGCTGGTAGTCCAGGCTCTCCAGGCCGCTGAGGTGCCAGCGGGTACGACGCAGCAGGTTCATCCAGGCCTTGTTGTTGCTGATCCAGGCTTCATGGATGTGGCTCATCAACCAGTTGGTGAAGCGCTGGGCGGCGGGGAAGGGCAGCAACAGCTTGAAAATTGCCACGATGAACAGCGGTGTGCAGCAGGCGATGGTGTTCAGCGCCAACAGCAGCGAGGCAATGACGCCGCGCAAGGGGGCAGGCAGGAAGTCCAGCATTTAAATATCCAATGGTCGGTTGGCGGCTTGGATCGCGGTCAGGGCGATGGTGTACACGATGTCGTCGACCTGGGCGCCGCGGGGCAAGTCATTCACCGGCTTGCGCAAGCCTTGCAGCATCGGCCCGAGACTGACGCAGTCGGCGCTGCGCTGCACGGCCTTGTGGGTGGTGTTGCCGGTGTTGAGGTCCGGGAAGATGAACACCGTCGCCCGGCCGGCCACCTGACTGTTGGGCGCCAATTGTCGCGCCACGGTTTCGTTGGCGGCGGCGTCGTATTGCAGCGGACCGTCGATCAGCAGGCCATGCTGGGCCTCGTGGGCCAGCAGCGTGGCTTCGCGGACTTTTTCCACCTCTTCGCCACTGGCCGACTCGCCACTGGAATAGCTGAGCATCGCCACCCGCGGCGTGATGCCGAACGCCGCGGCCGAGTCGGCGCTTTGCAAGGCGATTTCCGCCAGTTCCGCGGCGCTGGGGTGCGGGTTCATCACGCAGTCGCCGTAGACCAGCACTTCTTCGGGAAACAGCATGAAAAACACCGAGGACACCAGGGAGCATCCCGGCGCGGTCTTGATCAGTTGCAGCGCCGGACGGATGGTGTTGGCGGTGGAGTGAATGACCCCGGAGACCAGTCCGTCGACTTCATCCAGGGCCAGCATCATGGTGCCGATGACCACGGTGTCTTCCAATTGCTGCTCGGCCATCGGCGCGTTCAGGCTTTTGCTCTTGCGCAACCTCACCATCGGCTCGACATAACGCTCGCGAATCGAATCCGGGTCGAGAATCTCCAGCCCCGGCGGCAACTCGATGCCTTGGGCGCGGGCCACCGCTTCGACGTCGGCCGGTTTTGCCAACAACACGCAGCGGGCGATGCCCCGGGCCTGACAAATGGCGGCGGCCTGGACGGTCAGCGGTTCGCTGCCTTCGGGCAGCACAATGCGTTTGTTGGCGGCCTGGGCGCGCTGGATCAACTGATAGCGGAACACCGCCGGCGACAGGCGCATTTCCCGTGGTGTGCCGCAGCGTTGGTGCAGCCAGTTGGCGTCCAGGTGGCTGGCGACAAAATCGGTGATGATCTCCGCACGTTCGCGGTCATCGATGGGAATTTCCTTGTTCAGGCCGTTGAGCAGGTTGGCGGTGTCATAGGAGCCGGTGCTTACCGACAGCACCGGCAATCCTGCCTGCAAGGCGCCGCGGCACAGGTCCATGATGCGTGGGTCGGGTAGGGTGTCACTGGTCAGCAGCAGGCCGGCCAGTGGCACGCCGTTGATCGCCGCCAGGCTCACGGCGAGGATGATGTCGTCACGATCGCCGGGGGTCACCACCAACACGCCAGGCTTGAGCAATTCCACGGTGTTGCGCATGGTGCGGGCGCAAATGATGATGTTGCTCATGCGCCGGGTTTCGTAGTCGCCGGCATTGAGCACCTGGGCGCCCATCAGGTCGGCCACGTCGCGGGTGCGCGGGGCGTTGAGTTCGGGGCGAAACGGGATGCAACCCAGCAGGCGGAAATCGCCACTGCGCAACAGGGGCGAGTGCTCCTTGAGTCGTGCGGAAAACGCTTCCATGCTTTCCTCGGTGCGTACCTTGTTCAGGATCACCCCGAGGACTTTCGGATCTTTAGGCCCGCCGAACAATTGAGCCTGCAACTCCACCCGCCCGGAAAGCTCGGTCAGCACTTCGTTCTCCGGTGCCGACACCAGGATGACCTCGGCGTCGAGGCTCTTGGCCAGGTGCAGGTTGACCCTGGCGGCGTAGCTGGCGTTGCGGGTCGGGACCATGCCTTCGACGACCAGCACGTCCTTGCCGATGGCCGCTTGCTGGTACAGGGTGATGATTTCTTCCAGCAACTCATCGAGCTGGCCGTCGCCAAGCATCCGCTCGACATGAGCCAAACCCAGGGGCTGTGGAGGCTTGAGGCCATGGGTGCGGGCCACCAGCTCGGTGGAGCGCTCCGGCCCGGTGTCGCCGGGATGCGGCTGGGCAATCGGTTTGAAAAAGCCGACTTTCAGCCCGGCCCGTTCGAGGGTACGCACCAGCCCGAGGCTGATGGAGGTCAGACCCACACCAAAATCGGTGGGTGCGATAAAAAAAGTTTGCATGCGAATTCTCTAAGGGGGAATGGCGCGACCTATGACTGGTCGTCTACCCACAATTCAGTCGCCAAGGTTATCGCTAACCGGGCCTTGAGCGCACCAGCCGCAATCAAAGGGCTGGCCTATTTTTTCAATACGTTGCGCCGAGTCCAGTACCCAGGCCCGGGATTGCCACGGGGGTTGGTGGCGCAGGTGCTGGGTATGGCCACAGGACAGCTCGGCCACCCAGTGCCCGTCCTCGTCCTGATGGAAACCGATGACCGTCGGTCTGTTCGAGCAGGCCCGTTTGTCCGGGTTCCGTTCGCTTTCGGGCAAATCCTTGTTTAGACTTGTCCGTTCTTCATTCTTATGCAAAAGGTCTCGCCCCATGCTGATCGCCGCCAATAAGGCTGTCTCCATTGACTATACCCTGACCAACGACGCTGGTGAGGTCATCGACAGTTCTGCCGGCGGCGCTCCGCTGGTCTACCTGCAAGGCGCAGGTAATATCATTCCAGGCCTGGAAAAGGCTCTGGAGGGCAAAGCCGTCGGTGACGAGCTGAAAGTGGCCGTTGAGCCGGAAGACGCCTATGGCGAATATTCCGCTGAACTGGTCAGCACCTTGAGCCGCAGCATGTTCGAAGGTGTGGATGAGCTGGAAGTGGGCATGCAGTTCCACGCCTCGGCGCCCGACGGCCAGATGCAGATCGTCACCATCCGCGACCTGGAAGGCGACGACGTCACTGTCGACGGCAACCACCCGTTGGCCGGCCAGCGCTTGAACTTCCAAGTCAAGATCGTCGATATCCGTGACGCCAGCCAGGAAGAAATCGCCCATGGTCACGTCCATGGCGAAGGCGGCCATCACCACTGATTTCTGCGCTACGCTCAGGTAACCAGTGAATTGGAAAGGCGCCCTATGGCGCCTTTTTAGTCGCTTGCTGTTAGCATCGCCCATGTCTGTTTCAAAAGATCCGCAAACCCTGGAGTTCGTCATGAGTGCTTTCCACGACCTTAAACTGAAAGCCCTGGATGGTCAGGAGCTTGATCTGGCACCGTTCAAGGGGCAAGTCGTGCTGGTGGTCAACGTCGCCTCCAAATGTGGCCTGACGCCTCAGTACGCGGCGTTGGAAAGTCTCTATCAGCAATACAAGGACAAGGGGTTCAGCGTGCTGGGCCTGCCCTGCAATCAGTTCGCCGGGCAGGAGCCTGGGACCGAGCAGGAAATCCAGGAGTTCTGCAGCCTCAACTATGGCGTGACGTTCCCGCTGTCCAGCAAGCTGGAAGTGAATGGTCATGATCGTCATCAGTTGTACCGCCTGCTAGCGGGCGAGGGGGCCGAGTTTCCCGGGGACATTACCTGGAACTTCGAGAAATTCCTGGTCGGCAAGGACGGTCGGGTGCTGGCGCGTTTCTCGCCGCGCACGGCGCCGGATGATCCTTCCGTGATCCAGGCGATCGAAAAAGCGCTGAGCTGAAGTCAGGCACTGGACCCTTGTGGCGAGGGGATTTATCCCCGCTGGGTTGCGCAGCAACCCCATCAACTGCGACCGGGCCTTTCTGACACGCCGAGTTAGCAGGTTTTGGGGGGCTGCTTCGCAACCCAGCGGGGATAAATCCCCTCGCCACAGGTTTTGCACCCGGCTGGGCATTCGGCTCAATCCCGACAGTCGCGATCTTCTAATCCTTAATCACCCAAATCAATAGTGCTACCCAGCACCCAGCACGGCACATATTATCCTCGTCATATCGACCTGTGACGTTGTCCCGTGGAGTGCCCCATGCCTGCAAAAGCCCTGTTCAAACCCTTCCACCTCGGCGCGTTCGAATTGCCGACCCGGGTGGTGATGGCGCCGATGACCCGTTCCTTTTCGCCGGGCGGCGTGCCGAACGCCAAGGTGGTCGAGTACTACCGTCGCCGTGCGGCGGCCGGGGTCGGCTTGATCATCACTGAGGGCACGACGGTCGGGCACAAGGCCTCCAACGGTTATCCGAACGTGCCGCATTTCTATGGCGATGCCGCGCTGGCCGGTTGGAAACAGGTGGTCGATGCGGTGCATGCCGAAGGCGGCAAGATCGTTCCACAGTTGTGGCACGTGGGCAGTGTGCGACGCATCGGCACCGAGCCGGACGCCAGCGTGCCGGGTTATGGTCCGAGCGAAAAGCTCAAGGACGGCCAGGTGGTCGTCCACGGCATGACCCAGGCGGATATTGATGACGTCATTGCCGCGTTCGCCCAAGCGGCAAAAGATGCCCAGAGCATCGGCATGGACGGGGTGGAGATCCACGGCGCCCACGGTTACCTGGTGGACCAGTTTTTCTGGGAAGGCAGCAATCAGCGCACGGACGGTTATGGCGGCAGTCTGGCCAACCGCTCGCGCTTTGCGATCGAATTGATCCGTGCCGTGCGTGCCGCCGTAGGCGAGGGCTTCCCAATCATTTTCCGTTTCTCCCAATGGAAGCAGCAGGATTACACCGCGCGGCTGGTGCAGACCCCCGCAGCCTTGGGCGAATTCCTCAAGCCGTTGTCCGAGGCGGGCGTGGATATTTTCCACTGTTCGACACGGCGTTTCTGGGAGCCGGAATTCGAAGGCTCCGAGCTGAACCTGGCCGGTTGGACCCGCAAGCTCACCGGCAAGCCGACCATCACCGTCGGCAGCGTTGGCCTGGATGGCGAGTTCCTGCAGTTCATGGTCAACACCGACAAAGTCGCGCAGCCGGCCAGCCTGGAAAAACTGCTGGAGCGCTTGAACAACGATGAGTTCGACCTGGTGGCGGTGGGGCGTGCGCTGCTGGTGGATCCGGACTGGGCGCAAAAAGTCCGTGAAGGGCGCGAGCAGGAGATCTTGCCGTTCAGTCGCGAGGCTTTGATGACCCTGGTTTGAGTATCGCCTGAACTGACGCCATCGCGAGCAAGCTCGCTCCCACAGGGGCGGGCGGCCGGACACAGATATCGCGTTCGCTGAAGATCCAATGTGGGAGCGAGCTTGCTCGCGATGGCGATATCAGTATCACCGAATAATTAACGCACAGTTGGTGTAACAGGCATCAACTGCTCACCCACGCAAACTCCGCGCAACTGCGCTTCAAACTGCTCAATCACCGCCGTCCAACCCTGGCGACTGGCATGCTGGCGCGCATTGAGCCGCACGCAACGCAAGGTCTCGCGCTCTTCCAGCAGCCAACGGGCGGCATCGCAGAATGCCTCTTCATCTCCCGGCATCGCCAGCACGCCGTTATAGCCGTGGCGAATATGTTGCGCCGCCGCGGCCTGATCGTAGGCCACCACGCCCAGCCCGGACGCCAGCGCCTCCAACACCACATTGCCGAAGGTTTCGGTCAGGCTCGGAAAGACAAACACATCCCCGGACGCATAGTGGCTGGCCAACGCCTCGCCCCGTTGCGAGCCGCAAAAGATCGCCTCGGGCAATGCCTGCTCCAGCTCGGACCGCTGCGGGCCGTCGCCGACCACCACCAGCTTTATCCGTCGCCCCGGAAAAGCGCTGCACAGCGTGTCGAAACTGCGCTTGAGCAGCCCCAGGTTTTTCTCCGGTGCCAGGCGCCCGACATGGAGCACGGCGATGTCGTCGTCGCCCAGACCCCACGCTTCGCGCAGGCTCGACGAGCGCTTGACCGGATGGAACAGTTGGCTGTCCACGCCCCGGGACAACAATGCCACGCGCTCGAAGTGTCGTCGCTCCAGTTCCAGGCGCTGGCTGAGACTGGGCACCAGGGTCAGGCTGGAGCGGTTGTGAAACCAGCGCAGGTAATGGGTGAGCATGCGACTCAACAGCCCGAGGCCGTACTGCTGGGTGTATTGCTGGAAATTGGTGTGGAAGCCACTGACTACCGAGATGCCCAGGCGCCGTGCCGCCCGCAGTGCCGACAAGCCCAGCGGCCCTTCCGTGGCGATGTAGAGCACGTCCGGACGATGACGTTTCCAGCGCCGGAGCAGCTTGTGCATCGACGCCTGGCCCCACTGCAGCCCCGGATAACCCGGTAACGGCCAGCCCCGGCACAGCAGCAACTGCTCGTCACCGGCCTGGCGTGGGTCGTCGACCTGGCGCGGCCGTATCAGCTCGACCTGGTGCCCGCGGGCGCGCAAGCCGTCGTACAGGCGGCCCAAGGTATTGGCCACGCCATTGATTTCCGGCGGGAAGGTTTCGGTGATCAGGGTAATGTGCAGGGGTGTGGTCATGACCCCAGTGTCGACCGGGGCCATTTCGTCATTGTGACGACAGGATGATGGATTTGTGACGGCTCAGCCCTGGCGGGCCAACGCGGTCTCGGCGCCTTGCTCGCGCACCCAGAACAAGGTCGCCCCGGCCACCGCCGCCGGCATCATCAGGATGTTCACCACCGGGATCAGCAGCACCAAATACACGCTGCCGCCAAAACCCAGGCTCTGCCAGCGTTTTTCCCGCAGCCAGGCGAGCATTTCGTTCCAGCCCAGCTTGTGGTTGTCCGCCGGGTAGTCGATGTACTGGATCGCCATCATCCACACGCCGAATAGCAGCCACAGCGGTGCCGCCACCAGATTGACCACGGGGATGAACGACAGCACGAACAGCCCCAGGGCGCGGGGCAGAAAATAGCCGAGCTTGCGCGCTTCCCGACCGAGGGTCCGCGGCACCATGGCGATCAACTCGGTCCAACTGAAGGCCGGGAAGTCGTCGGTGCCACGGATGACCACTTCGACTTTTTCCGCGAGAAAACCGTTGAACGGTGCGGCGATGATGTTGGCGAGCATGGTGAAGGTGAAAAACACCATCAGCACGACGAGCACCACGAACAGCGGCCAGAGCACATAGCTGAGGAAACTCAGCCACTCTGGCAGCGACGGCATCAGCGTATCGACCCAGAGGCTGAACTGATGGCCGGCCAGGTAAATCAATCCGAAGAACAGCACCAGGTTGATCGCCAGGGGCAAAAGTACAAACAGGCGCAGGCCCGGGCTCAGGACCAGCTTGAGGCCTTCTTGCAAATATTGCGGGCCGGACAGGACGGGGGCGGGCATAGGTGGCTCCGAGCGAGGATGAACGCGCCGACCTTACCGGCTTTGCCCCGCCTGGGAAAGCGGCGACATGGCGTGTAACAACGTTTCTTGAGGCGAAGGCGCCTATTGAAAGGCTTGCTGCAGATAGAGCTCACCTATGAGCTGGATTGTTAAACCGTATTTCCTTAATCTTCGCTCCCTCGATACGCTGCACCCATTCTTTTTCAGGACTGTCGAACCCAAGCCTTCCCCAAGTGCGTCAACGGTCCTTTTTATTCGCGCCGCTCACCCGGCGTTCCGGCCCGCAAGGTCCGGTCAACAGGAGCAGGTCATGTCTGAAGTGCGTCATTCGCGAGTGATTATTCTCGGTTCCGGCCCTGCCGGCTACAGCGCTGCGGTTTATGCGGCCCGTGCCAACCTCAAGCCGCTGCTGATCACCGGCATGCAGGCCGGCGGTCAATTGACCACCACCACCGAAGTCGACAACTGGCCGGGCGATGTCCACGGCCTGACCGGCCCGGCGCTGATGGAGCGCATGAGGGAACACGCCGAGCGTTTCGAGACCGAGATCGTTTTCGACCACATCAATGCCGTGGATTTTGCCGCCAAGCCGTACACCCTGACCGGCGACAGCGCGACCTACACCTGCGATGCCCTGATCATCGCCACCGGCGCCAGTGCGCGTTACCTGGGTCTGTCGTCGGAAGAAGCCTTCATGGGCAAAGGTGTTTCGGCCTGCGCCACCTGCGACGGTTTCTTCTACCGCAACAAGCCAGTGGCTGTGGTCGGTGGCGGCAACACTGCGGTCGAGGAAGCGCTGTACCTGGCCAATATCGCCAGCACGGTCACCCTGATCCACCGTCGCGAAACCTTCCGCGCCGAGAAGATCCTGATCGACAAGCTCAACGCCCGTGTCGCTGAAGGCAAGATCATCCTCAAGCTCAACGCGACCCTGGACGAAGTGCTGGGCGACAACATGGGCGTGACCGGTGCCCGCCTGAAGAACAACGACGGCAGCTTTGACGAGATCAAGGTCGACGGCGTCTTCATCGCCATTGGCCACACGCCGAACACCTCGCTGTTCGAAGGCCAACTGGAACTCAAGGACGGCTACCTGGTGGTCAAGGGCGGTCGCGACGGCAACGCCACTGCCACCAGCGTCGAAGGTATCTTCGCGGCTGGCGACGTGGCCGACCACGTCTACCGTCAGGCGATCACCTCGGCCGGTGCTGGTTGCATGGCAGCCTTGGACACCGAGCGTTACCTGGATGGCCTGCAGAACGCTTCGTTCTGATTTATCGGGCATTAAAAAACCGGCTTCGGCCGGTTTTTTTATGCCTGGATATCTGCCAGCGAACCCCTGTGGGAGCGAGCTTGCTCGCGATGGCTTCAGGTCAGTCGACATGGATGGTGACTGATACACCGTCATCGCGAGCAAGCTCGCTCCCACAGGGTTTGTGTGCAGTCAAAAACACTGCATTTCAGGCCAGCTTCGCCAGGCACGCTTCCAGAATATCCAACCCCTCTTCCAGCACGGCCGGCTCGGTCGTCAACGGCGCCAGCAGTCGAATGATGTGCCGCGATTTACCACTGGGCATCAGCAGCAGGCCCGATTCCCGTGCGAGGGCCAGCAGTTGGGTCAATTGTGCCGAAGCCGGGGTACCGTCGGCGTGGCTCAGTTCGATGCCGCGCATGGCGCCGACGCCGGTCAGGCGGCCCAGGTAAGGACTCAGCCCGCGGTTGCGCCAGGATTGGTAGCGGCTGACGATCGCCTCTTCCTGTTGTGCACCCCAGGCGCGCAGGTTGGCGTCGGTCATTTCGTCCAAGGTCGCCAGTGCGGCGGCGCAGGCGATGGGGTTGCCCGAATAGGTGCCGCCCAGGCCACCCTTGGGCAGGTTGTCCAACAGCGCCTTGCGTCCCACCACGGCCCCCAGGGGCACGCCGCCGGCAATGCTTTTGCCCAACAGGATCAGGTCTGGTTCGATGCCCAGCCGGGAGAAGGCAAAACGCTCGCCGGTGCGGCCGAAGCCCGACTGGATCTCATCGATGATCAGCACAATGCCCTTGTCGTCGCAGAACTGCCGCAGGGCCTGGGCGAAGGGCACATCCATTGCCAGGAAGCCAGCTTCGCCCTGTACCGGCTCGACGATGAAACAGGCGACGTCGTTTACGTCGATCTCGACGCTGAACAGCCGCTCCATGGCCTTCAAGGCCTCTGCGCAGGTGACACCGTTGTCCTGGCTGGGGTAGGGCAGGTGATAGACCGGCCCGGGCAGGACGCCGACTTTCTGTTTGTAAGGCGCGACCTTGCCGTTGAGGTTGAGGGTCGCCAGGGTGCGGCCGTGAAAGGCGCCGTCAAACGCGATCACCGCGGTACGGCCCGTGGCGCCCCGCACGATCTTCAAGGCGTTCTCCGCCGCCTCGGCACCGCTGTTGGTGAGCATGCCGCTGACCGGGTAATCCAGCGGGATAAACGCCGCCAGGCGTTCCATCAACTCAATGTAGGGCGCGTGAGGGGCAGCGTTGAAGGCGTAGTGAGTCAGCCGGGTAGCCTGTTCGCGGATCGCCTCGACGATGCGCGGATGGCAATGCCCAAGGTTCAACACACCAATGCCCCCGACAAAATCGATGTAGCGTTTGCCGTCGGTGTCCCAGACCTCGGCATTCTTGCCGTGGCTGAGACTGACGGGGTGCACGATGGAGATCGATTGACTGATGGTGTCGCTGCTCATGGATGACGGCTCGGACGAAGGAGAAATTTCCGTTATCTAAGCCGCGAGCAGAGGGGCCCGGCAAACGAAATAAAGTTGCTGGGTCAATCTTAAAAGTCGGGATGTGGAGCGGAAGGATTTATTTGGGGGAGGAAGACCTGTGGGAGCATGGCTTGCCCGCGACGAACGATAACGCGGTTCGGCTGTTAAACCTCGGCGCGCCCATCGCGGGCAAGCCATGCTCCCACAGATGAATTCCCTCGCCACAAAAGAGGGTTGCAAGAGTCTGTGGATCAGCGCCGTTGCAGTGGCGGTGCCTCGAACTTCACACCTGCCAGCCCATGGATCATCAGCGCACGGATATTGCCGTGATCACTGCCTTCGGGCGTGGCCAGCACCGAACGGTAATGTTCGCCAAATGCCAGCAGCGCTTCTTCATCGCTCAAGCCTTCGAGCAGCGCCAGGCCCAGGGTCTTGCACGAACCTTCGTTCTGCCCGGCGGCGTTTTCCACGCCGCCGTTGTTGAAGGCCTGGGGCTGGTAGTCGTAGCCGGCGGCGATAAAGGCCAGGGTGTCGGCGAAGGCATGTTCACCGCTCTTGAGGCGGGTACGCAGGGTAGCAAGATCAAGCATCGGGTTTTCCTTTGGCGAACGCCGCCTGTTGTTCGGCGCTGGCTTCTTTCTGGTATTGGGCTTTCCACTCGGCGTACGGCATGCCGTAGACCACTTCGCGGGCGTCGTCGAGGCTGACGTCCACCTGGCGTTCATCGGCGGCGGCCTTGTACCACTTGGACAGGCAGTTGCGGCAGAAGCCGGCGAGGTTCATCAGGTCGATGTTCTGCACATCCTTGCGGCTGTCCAGGTGGGCAACCAGCCGACGGAAAGCGGCGGCTTCGAGTTCGAGGCGTTGTTGGTCGTTCATGGTGATCTCTGCGAGACAGCTTCAAGTTGTAAGTTTCAAGCTGCAAGTGGGTATGCGGTCTTCAGGCTTGAAGCTTACAGCTTGAAGCTTTTAGCGGCTACGCAGTAGCCCGGCTTGCCGCGAGGGTAATCGACACCGACTCGGCAAATCGCAAGGCGTGGGGCTTGTCGACTTCGACTTCGGCGTACAGCACCGACTCGTTGGCCATGACCAGGTCGAGCAATTCCTGGGTCAGGCGTTCGAGCAGGGCGAAGCGGTTGCTTTCCACGTGGGCGATGATCGCCTTGGTAATGGTGCGGTAGTTAAGCGCATGGTCGATGTCGTTGTCGCGCACCGCCTCCTGGGCGGCATAGAGGATGGTCAGGTTGATCAACACATCCTGCTTGTTGAGGATTTCATCCTCGTTGATGCCAATGAAGGTGCGCAGGCGCAGGTCCTTTGACCTTGATGCGTGCCATGGCTGGCTGAAGTTGTGGCATTTACTTGCTCCGTCGAATCAATTGCAGGAACTCCTGGCGCGTGGTGCTGGAGTCGCGAAAGGCGCCGAGCATCACCGAGGTGTTCATGGTCGAGTTCTGTTTTTCGACACCGCGCATCATCATGCACATGTGCTGGGCCTCGATCACCACCGCTACGCCAGCGGCCTGGGTGACCTGCTGCACCGCGTCGGCGATTTGCCGGGTCAGGTTCTCCTGGATTTGCAGGCGGCGGGCGAACATGTCCACCAGCCGGGCGATCTTCGACAGCCCCCAGGACCTTGCCGGTAGGAATATAAGCCACATGGGCCTTGCCGATGAAGGGCAACAGGTGATGTTCGCAGAGCGAATAGAGCTCGATGTCGGCGACGATCACCATTTCATCGCTGTCAGAGGCGAACAGCGCGCCATTGACGATCTGCTCGACGCTTTGTTCATAGCCATGGCAAAGGTACTGCATGGCCTTGGCGGCACGTACCGGGGTATCGAGCAGACCCTCGCGCTCGGGATTTTCCCCCAGGCCGATGAGGATCTCGCGGTAGTTCTGGGGCAGGGATAGCGTCATGGTGCATCCTCGAAACAAGGCTATTTGACGTGCCGCCCGCCGTTGACGGTCAGGGTCGTGCCGGTGACATAAGGGTTGTCCAGCAGATAACGCAGGCTCTGGTAGATCACTTCGCTGCCGGGTTCGATACCCAATGCGGACTTGGCCAGGGCCTTGGCGCGGTAAGCCGCGTCGTCTTCGGGATTGAACAGTAGCAGGGCCGGCGCGATGCCGTTGACCTTGATCGCCGGGGCGAACTTGGCCGCGAACGACAGGGTCAGGCTTTCCAGGCCGGCCTTGGTGGCGCAATAGGCGATATGCCGGGCGCTGCCTTTGCGAGTCACGTCATCGCTGATGTGCACGATATCGGCCGGCGTTGAACGCCGCAGCAACTCGGCGCCATGCAGGTTGATCAGGTAAGGCGCCAGCATGTGCACGCCGAACATGGCGTTGAAGGCTGCCGCTTCGTTGCCAGGCGCCTCGGTCATCCAGGCCGAGGCATTGTGCACGATGGCTCGCAGCCGGTCGGTGTGCTGCTTGAGTTGTTCGATAAAGGCCAGGATCCCCGTTTCGCTGGAGAAGTCGGCGAATAGCACCACCGCTCCCAGGTCCCGCAACGTTTGCACGCCGGGGCGTTCGGTGCGATAGGTCGCGATCACCGGGTGCCCGTCCTCCAGCAAGCGCCGGGCGCAATGCAGGCCGACGCGCTGGGCTGCACCAGTGATCAGGATCGGAGCGGTGGCGCTGGACATAGGACGGCTCGGTTCGCGGCAAGAGCAAAACTATAACAGCGACACGGGGCGCGTCCTATGTACAAAGGTCAATCCAGCAACGACTCAACTGCCCCCAGTGGGAGCGAGCTTGCTCGCGATGACGGTATGTCAGTCAGCATCAATGTCGGCTGAACTGACGCTATCGCGAGCAAGCTCGCTCCCACCGGTTTTTTGTCGTCCATGGATCCGGGGCTCCCACAGGAATCACTGTGTAGGCGGGTGGCATCAATGATTCTGCGTAGCCGGCAATGCCCGCTGCGGCGCGCCGTTGAGCCAGTTCGCCAGCAGATGGGTCGACATCGGGATAAACAGGTAGACCATCAGCGGCGTCAGGATGACGGTGCTGATAAGCACACGGCTCAACAGGCCCAGTTCGCCCAGCAGCGGGCCTAGCAGGAAATTGAACAACAGCGACACGGGAAAGAACGCCAGCCAGATGGCCACGGCCTGTTTCCAGCGTGGTGGGCGCTGGCCGACCGCGCCGAACCAGCCATCGATGCCACGCACCCGATGTTCGGAGGGATGGGCGAACAGGTCGCTGCCCCGTCCCAGCCAGGCCGTGCGTGAAGCGGAGTGTTCCCAGGCGTGCAGCGTCTGCTCGTCGGCAAAACGGAAGATGATCTGGAATTCATCGTCCTGGGGCGGTGGTGCGAGCACGCCGGAACCCAGGTAGCCGGGGAAGTCAGTTGCCAGTCGTTCGCCTTCGCGCAACCAGGCGATCAGATCCTGATAGCGTCCATTGGCGACGCGGCGGGCAACCATCAGGGTGACGGGTGAGGTAGACATTATGTATCTCCGTAAGACAAGCGCAGCACTCCGGGTAGGAGATTCGCGGGGGACGCCCCGGGATGGTGGGTAGCGTCTGGTCGCCAAAAAACAGGCAAGGATTATTCCCGATTGCGCAAAAAACAACAAAACCGCGCATCGACTACGTTTGTTCTTGTCATGACGTGTCTTGGAGGAGGACACTGGGATCCAATTTGCCAGCCGGAATTGTCTGCCAAAATGAGTGTAATCACAGAGGATGGCTTTGTTTTCCAGGCATCAGGTGCCTTGAAGCGGGAAGACTTGTTTCCCATCCGCGAAGTCGCGCGCATGACCGGCGTGAATCCCGTGACCCTGCGTGCATGGGAGCGACGCTACGGTCTGATCCAGCCCACCCGCACCGAAAGCGGGCATCGCCTGTACTCGTTGAGCGATATCGAAAAGGTTCGCAGCATCTTGGCCTGGATAGAGCGCGGGGTAGCCGTGAGCAAAGTGGGAAAGATCCTGGCGAAGACCGAGTCGGTGCAACCGGTCTCCACGCTGATTTCATCGGATCTGGTCATGGCCGATCACGCCCGGTGGCAGCAACAAGTGGCGGACGCGGTTGGCAACTTTGACGATGTGGAACTGGATCGCGTCTACGGGCAGGTTTTTTCCACCTACAGCGTGCCGATCGTGTTCCAGGACATCCTGATGCCGCTTTGGCGACGAATGCTGCATCGCCAGCCAGAGTTCGGGCAGATCAGTGAATGGGTGTTTTTGGATGGGTTCCTGCGTTCGCGCATCATCCAGCGGCTGTTGCTCAAGCGCGAAGGCCAGTCGCCGCGAGTCTTGGTCTGCGCCCTTGCCGGCCAATGCCGTGAACTGGAGTTGCTGGTCACGGCGCTGTTTCTATCCAAGGCGGACGTGGGCGTCAGGGCGCTGTCGATCGGCCTGCCGTTCAACGAGCTGGCCCTGGTGTGCCAGAAGATCCAGCCGCTGGCATTGGTGCTGGTTTCCAATCATGCGCCGCTCCCGGACTTGCCCAAGCGCCTGGGCAAATTGGCGATGAGCCTGGATTGTCCGTTGATGCTGGCCGGTGATGCATCCGATCTGGCGCAGGAAAGCCTGGCTGGCTCGTCAATCGGTTGCCTGGGTAATGAAGGAACGGTGATGCGCCAGCGCCTGCGTCAATTTCTGGAAGGCAACCTCGATACCTGAGGGAGCATCCTGCGAAACAGGATATTAGAGATGCATGGTGGGATGGGTCAGGCGATGTTGCTGCAGGATGTACTGGCGCAGGCGCTCGGTCTCGTCCTGGTCATTCTGGTTCAGGTGATAGGCAAGCCATCCTCGATCGGTTTCCCGTTCGAAGGTGCCTCGCAACGAAATTCTCTCGTAGCCTGACGGGCTGAACCACAAGGCAAACTGCTTCGGTGGCTTGGTGCGGCTGCGGTTTTCCAGCAATACGCCCTTGCAGGACACTTCGTGGACCCACAGCGGTCCCGGCTGGCCCTTGATATTTTCCAGCGCCACCGGCTCGTCGAGCGTCAGGCGCCACGGGCGGATCTTCGGTCCGTCCTCGTAGATGCTTGGCACACCCAGGCGCAGGTGCATCGCATGGAATTCGTCTTCCACCAGATGCAGCGGAAAGGTCATTTGCTGGTTTTCGAAATTGGCTTGGAGCGTGACCTGCTCATTCGCCGCCAGGCGCGTCAGCAAGTCACGGATCTGCGACCCACCGTTGACCAGCAAGCTCGACGTGACATCCCGCTCGTTCAACTGCGGGTTGTGTTGCATGGTCCGGATGAAATCCAGTTCATCCTGCGTCAGGAGGGCATCGCGCTGCATGGTCGGCTCGAAATGATAATTTACATTTTCACTGGTGATTGTAGTGACTGACCATTAATTCGTGGTTTTGTTTGTGCCGTTCGTCGCTTCAAGCCGGGCAATCGTTTCTCGGGCTTCGGCCAACTCCTTTTCCAACTGGGCGACACGTTGTTGAGCCTTGACCTGAGTCGTGACGTCTTTTTGCACGCCCACGAAATAGGTGTGCCCGTCAGCCTGGTTTTTTACCGTGGATAAGGACAGCTCATTCCAGAACGGCGTGCCGTCCTTGCGATAGTTGCGCAGCACCTCACGACAGACACCGCCTTCTCTCAAGGCCTTGCGAATGGGCTCCAGGGAAGGTTGGTCCCGATCACCCGACTGCAGGAAACGGCAATCCTGATAAAGGATTTCGTCGCGGTGATAACCGGTCAAGCGTTCGAAGGCCGGGTTCACGTAGATCAGGATGTTGTCTTCGCCTTCTTTTTCAGCGATGACAATCCCATCGTTGGAAGCATTGATGACCAGTTGCATCAGTTGAGCGTTGATCATGGGAAGAGCCCTTTTGAACATCCCTGTTGAAGCCGCATTCTAGAAGAAATCGAAGGGATGTCTACTGGCCACTACTGCCGTTGAGAGCCATTCGCAGCCTGGCAGGTGCAACTGTTACTATCCCGGCTCTTTTTCAGGTTCAGGATCAGATTGATGAAAGTCGCCATTCTTTCCGGCTCAGTGTATGGCACCGCCGAAGAAGTCGCCCGGCATGCTGCCAAACTGCTTCGCGACGCGGGCTTCGATGCCTGGCACAACCCTCGTGCGACCCTGGCGGATGTCCAGGCATTTGCGCCAGAAGCCTTGTTGGCGGTGACTTCCACCACCGGCATGGGAGAGTTGCCAGACAGTTTGATGCCGTTGTATTCGACCATTCGCGACCAATTGCCAGGGTTCTTTCGCGGCTTGCCCGGCGCGGTGATCGGCCTGGGCGACGCCAGCTACGGGGATACTTTCTGCGCCGGCGGCGAGCAGATGGGCGAGCTGTTCGCCGAACTGGGCGTGCGCGAGGTGCTGCCGATGCTGCGCCTGGATGCCAGCGAAAGCGTCACCCCGGAAACCGACGCCGAGCCGTGGCTGGCTGAATTGATCGACACGTTGCGCCCCTGAAGCGATTGTGGTGACTCGTTTGGCCAGTAAGCTGGCTGCCAATGCAACTACCGCCTCTGGAAGACCTGACTAGACTGATTTTCTTGCGTAAGACGTTTTGATGACAAGACTCCTATAAGAAGAAACCAGAGGTCAGAGCCGTGAGCGTAGCGCCCGTCCAAACGACACTCAGTATCCAGGAACAGGTCAGTGCGGCCGAATGGCAAACCCGGGTGGACCTTGCCGCCTGTTATCGGCTTGTCGCGCTGCACGGCTGGGATGACCTGATCTTCACCCATATCTCCGCGAAGGTCCCCGGCACCGAGGATTTCTTGATCAACCCGTTCGGGTTGATGTTCCATGAAGTCACCGCCTCGAGCCTGGTCAAGGTCGACCAGGCCGGCAACAAGTTGATGGACAGCCCCTACGAGATCAACCCGGCCGGCTACACCATCCACAGTGCGGTGCATGAGGTGCGCCATGATGTGGCGTGTGTGCTGCACACCCACACCGCCGCCGGCGTCGCGGTATCGGCGCAGAAGCAAGGTGTGTTGCCGATCAGCCAGCAAGCGCTGTTCGTGCTGTCGAGCCTGGGCTATCACGCTTACGAAGGGGTGGCCTTGAATCACGAAGAGAAAGCGCGCCTGCAGGCCGACCTGGGGGAAAGCAATTTCCTGATGCTGCACAACCATGGCTTGCTGACCTGCGGCGGCACCATCGCCGATACCTTCCTGATGATGTTCACCTTTCAACGAGCTTGTGACATCCAGGTCCTGGCCCAGAATGGTGGAGCCGAATTGATAGCCATCGAGCCGCAGATTCTGGCCGGCGCCCGGGCGATGATCGCCGGGGTGACCAAAAGCGCCCAAGGCATGGGCGGCGCGTTGGCCTGGCCGGCGTTGCTGCGCAAGCTCGATCAACACGACACCGGGTATAGAAGTTGATGCCCCTGGCCCAGATTCCCCTGCGTATCTGGCGCCAGCGCAGCCAGACCTTCCTGTTCCGTGGCCATGCCATCCATTATTGGACGGCGGGCCAGGGCGAGCCGCTGCTGCTGATCCATGGTTTTCCCACTGCCAGTTGGGATTGGCATCACCTGTGGCAACCCTTGGCGCAACGCTATCGGGTGATCGCGTGCGACATGCTCGGTTTCGGCGATTCCGCCAAACCGGCGGATCACGTCTACAGCCTGCTGGAGCAGGCCGATCTGCAACAGGCCTTGCTGGCGCACCTGAATGTGAAGAGCGCGGTGCATGTGCTGGCCCATGATTATGGCGACAGCGTGGCCCAGGAGCTGCTTGCGCGGCATTACGAAGCACGCATCCATCTCGACAGCTGTGTCTTTCTCAATGGTGGACTGTTCCCCGAAACCCACCGTCCGGTATGGGCCCAGAAACTCTTGTTAAGCCCCCTGGGCTGGCTGCTGGGGCGGATGTTCTGCCGGGAAAGCCTGGCCTGCAGCTTTCGGAAGATTTTCGGCCCCAGGACCGGTCCTACCGAAAGTGAGCTGGATGACTTCTGGAGCCTGGTGGAGACCCATCACGGTCCGCGGATCATGCACAAACTCATCGGCTATATTCCCGAACGCCGTGTGCAGCGTGATCGCTGGGTGCAGGCGATGCAGCGCGGCGACGTGCCGTTGCGGGTGATCGACGGCGCGGTCGATCCGATTTCCGGTGAGCACATGGTGGCGCGCTACGAGGCGCTGATCCCGAACCCGGACACGGTATTGCTGCCCGACATCGGTCATTACCCGCACACCGAGGCACCGGTGCAGGTGCTCAAGCATTACCAGGCGTTTCGCGAAGCCATCGCCGCGCCGCACAGACAAATGGCCTGCTCCTGACGACTCGGCACTGCAGAAGCAGATCTGTGTGTGGGAGCGAGCTTGCTCGCGATAGCGTCAGCACAGCCACCCTGTGTATTGACTGAAAGACCGCTATCGCGAGCAAGCTCGCTCCCACAGTGGATTGATGGTGAATACAGCATTTGTGGACAACAAAAATCACCCTGTGGGAGCGAGCTTGCTCGCGATGGCGGTGCATTTGCCAGCAGGAAAATCGAATGCGCCGCCGAGGCTTGAGCGTGCATCATCCCCCCACCTTATCGCCCACCATTCACTGGCAACCGTGTTGATTGTGACCGGCCGACAGGTGCCGGACACTCGTACCCATTGTCCTATCCGCCTGCTGGAGTTCTGCCATGAGTGAGTCTGTGCGCTTCGAAGATAAAGTCGTGATCGTCACAGGAGCAGGCGGAGGCCTGGGACGCGCCCATGCGTTGCTGTTCGCCAAACAAGGCGCGAAAGTGCTGGTCAACGACCTGGGCGGCTCGGCGCAAGGGGAAGGGGCCAAT
Organism: Pseudomonas beijingensis; assembly: GCF_030687295.1. Classification (NCBI taxonomy): domain Bacteria; kingdom Pseudomonadati; phylum Pseudomonadota; class Gammaproteobacteria; order Pseudomonadales; family Pseudomonadaceae; genus Pseudomonas; species Pseudomonas beijingensis. The sequence goes on from NZ_CP117425.1 coordinate 276,548, forward strand.
GCCTCGGCTGCGGACCGGGTGGTCGCCGAAATCCGCGAGGCGGGCGGCGTCGCCGAGGCCAACCACGACTCGGTGACCGATGGCGACAAGCTGGTACAAAACGCGCTCGACGCGTTCGGTCGCGTCGATGTGGTGGTCAACAACGCCGGGATCCTGCGGGACAAGACGTTCCACAAAATGGACGACGCCGATTGGGACTTGGTCTACCGCGTCCACGTCGAGGGCGCCTACAAGGTGACCCGCGCCGCTTGGCCGCACCTGCGTGAGCAAAACTACGGACGGGTGATCTTCACCGCCTCCACCTCGGGCATCTACGGCAACTTCGGCCAATCCAACTACGGCATGGCCAAGCTCGGCCTCTATGGCCTGACGCGGACCCTGGCCATCGAAGGCCGCAAGAACAACATCCTGGTCAACGCCATCGCCCCCACCGGCGGCACCCGCATGACCGAAGGCCTGATTCCGCCGCAGGTCTTCGAACAACTCAAGCCCGAACTCGTCAGCCCGCTGGTGGTGTACCTGGCCAGCGAAACCTGCCAGGAAACCTCCGGCTTGTTCGAAGTGGGCGGCGGCTGGATGGGCAAGGTGCGCTGGGAGCGCAGCCTGGGGGCGGGCTTCGACCCGCGCAAAGGCTTTTCACCTGAAGACGTCGCCGCCCATTGGCAGCAGATCTGCGATTTCGAAAATGCCGTGCACCCGAACGACAATCTGGAAGCCTTGAAGGAAATGATGGCGAATCTGCAACATCACGCCATTTAAGACTCACTGCCCGGGCCGGTTGCTGCCAGCTGTGGCAACCGTGCTCATGGACAATGTTTTCGCTAGGGCCGCCGGGTTCTCGGCGGTCTCGATATCCATCACACCGTCATATTTCGCCGGGCGAAAGTGCCCTTGGTGATCAGTGACGAGGTCGACGATTTCAACGCCACTCGAAGTCTCGTTCAGATTGCGTCGACTCCCCAACGGCTCATCCCCGTATGCCGGGCGCGCTGTCTTTCGTTCACATAAAAAAGGCCACTGCAAAAGCAGCGGCCTAAGCGTGACGTTGCAAAGGAGCTACAAACCAACGTCGGTGAACACGGGATGATGGACCGATGCGCCAATCCATCCGAATGACGGTGCGCCAGGCAGGAGGAATGCCATGGCCGACTTGCGCTTGCAGGCCCGTTGCCCTGCAAGCCCGGCCAGCATAGGGATCGAGCCCGACGGGAAACAGCCCGGATCCGGACATGCACCGTTGCAGGGCGCGTAACAGTCGCAGGCGGGACAGGAGTATGCGTGGCGCTGATGACCCATCATCCAGTCCGTCCATGCGCCGCGCAAAGGCCCGCTGCGCAGGGGCTGTAATCCTTTTGAGGTACAGCGCGAATACCTCCTTGGTGCGCTTATCGCCCATGGCGTGCGGCAGTAGGGTGAAGCCTCTGTCACTCACCGGGGAAGACGCATGACAACAATAACAATGCGCGCCATCTTCAAGCCGCAGGCGCTGGCCGTCGCGGTGGCCTTGGGTTGCTGTGCCCAGGCGCAGGCCGTTTCATTCAACATTGGCGAGATCGAGGGTCAGTTCGATTCGTCGCTGTCCGTGGGCGCGAGCTGGGGCATGCGCGATGCCGACAAGGACCTGGTCGGCACGGTCAACGGCGGGCGGGGCCAATCCTCCACCGGTGATGACGGACGGCTGAACTTCAAGAAAGGCGAAACCTTTTCCAAAATCTTCAAGGGCCTGCACGACCTCGAGCTCAAGTACGGCGATACTGGTGTGTTCGTGCGTGGCAAGTACTGGTATGACTTCGAGCTCAAGGATGAGGGGCGCGAGTTCAAGGACATCAGCGACAGCAATCGCAAGGAAGGCGCCAAGTCCTCGGGGGCGCAGATTCTCGATGCCTTCGTCTATCACAACTATTCCATCGCCGATCTGCCGGGCACCGTGCGCGCCGGCAAGCAGGTGGTCAGCTGGGGTGAGAGTACCTTCATCGGCAACTCCATCAACAGCATCAACCCGGTGGACGTGTCCGCCTTCCGTCGTCCCGGTGCGGAGATCAAGGAAGGCCTGATCCCGGTGAACATGCTGTTCGCCTCCCAGGGCTTGACTGACAAGCTGACCATCGAAGGGTTCTACCAGCTGGAGTGGGACCAGACGGTTGTTGATAACTGCGGCACGTTCTTCGGCAATGACGTGGTGGCGGACGGTTGCACCAGTGGCTACACCGTGGGCAGCCCGGCGATTGCGCCGTTCGTGCCCTTGACCCAGGCATTCGGGCAGGGGATCCAGGTGTCCAGCGAAGGGGTGATCATTCCCCGTGGCGGCGACCGCGACGCCCGCGACTCTGGCCAGTGGGGCACGGCGTTGCGCTGGCTCGGTGATGACACCGAGTACGGCCTGTACTTCATGAATTACCACAGCCGTACGCCTACCGTCGGGACCACCACGGCGGGGCTCTCGACGCTGGCGGCGTTGCCGGGAATGGTCGCGATTGCCAACGGCCTGGCCCCTGGCAGCGGTGCGGGTCTGGCGCAAAGCGTGATGCTGGGCCGTGGTGGGTACTACCTTGAATACCCGGAAGACATCCGCCTGTACGGCGCCAGTTTCTCCACCACGTTGCCCACCGGCACGGCGTGGACCGGGGAAGTCAGCTACCGTCCAAACGCGCCAGTGCAGGTCAATACCAACGACCTGACCCTGGCCCTGGTCAACCCGATTGCCGGTGGCGCGGCGTCGCCCATCGCGACCACGCCGGGCGCCGACAACACCGGCTACCGCCGCAAGGAAGTCACCCAGGTCCAGAGCACCCTGACGCACTTCTTCGATCAGGTGCTGGGGGCTGATCGCCTGACCCTGGTCGGCGAGGCGGCGGTGGTGCATGTCGGCGGTCTGGAGTCCAAGGACAAGCTGCGTTATGGGCGTGATTCGGTCTACGGCCAGTACGGCTTCAACGGTGACACCGATGGCTTCGTCACCTCGACGTCCTGGGGCTATCGCGCCCGGGCGATTCTCGACTACTCCAACGTGATCGGCGGGGTGAACTTCAAGCCCAACGTGTCCTGGTCCCACGACGTGGCCGGCTATGGCCCCAACGGTCTGTTCAACGAAGGCGCCAAGGCCGTCAGCGTTGGTGTCGATGCCGATTACCGCAACACCTACACCGCCAGCTTGAGCTACACCGACTTTTTTGGCGGCGATTACAACGTTCTCGAAGACCGCGATTTCCTCGCGTTGAGCTTCGGCGTGAACTTCTGATCTGGCTGACAAGGAAAACCCAATGCGCAAGATGATCCTGCAATGCGGTGCCCTGGCCTTGAGCCTGCTGGCCGCGAATGTGATGGCGGCGGTTTCGCCGGAGGAAGCGAACAAACTGGGCACCAGCCTCACGCCAATCGGTGCGGAGAAGGCCGGCAATGCCGATGGCTCGATCCCGGCCTGGACCGGCGGCATCCCGAAAAATGCCGGGGCCGTGGACAGCAAGGGCTTTCTGGCCGACCCGTTCGCCAATGAAAAACCGCTGTTCACCATCACCGCCGCGACCGTGGACAAGTACAAGGACAAACTCTCCGAAGGCCAGGTCGCGATGTTCAAGCGCTACCCGCAGACCTACAAGATTCCGGTCTACCCGACCCATCGCAGCGTCGGCCTGCCGCCGGAAATCTACGAGTCGGCCAAGCGCAGCGCCCTCAACGTGACATCCATCAACGACGGTAACGGCCTGTCGAATTTTACCGGCAACCGCTACTACGCTTTCCCGATTCCCAAGAATGGCGTGGAAGTGCTGTGGAACCACGTCACCCGTTATCACGGTGGCAACCTGCGTCGGGTCATCACCCAGGTCACGCCGCAGACCAATGGCAGCTTCACACCGATCCGCTTCGAAGAAGAAATCGCCGTGCCGTTCCTGATCAAGGACGCCGACCCGGAAAAGGCCAGCAACGTGCTGACTTATTTCAAACAATCGGTCACCGCCCCGGCGCGCCTGGCCGGTAACGTGCTGCTGGTGCATGAGACCCTCGACCAAGTGAAGGAGCCACGCCTGGCCTGGATCTACAATGCCGGCCAGCGTCGTGTGCGTCGCGCCCCGCAAGTGGCCTACGACGGCCCGGGCACCGCCGCCGACGGCTTGCGTACCTCCGACAACTTCGACCTGTTTTCCGGCGCGCCGGACCGTTACGACTGGAAGCTGATCGGCAAGAAGGAAATGTACATCCCGTACAACAGCTACAAGCTCGATTCGCCAAGCCTCAAGTACGACGATGTGATCAAGGCCGGCCACATCAACCAGGACTTGACCCGCTACGAGCTGCACCGGGTCTGGGAAGTGGTGGGGACGGTCAAGCCCAGCGAACGGCACATCTATGCCAAGCGCCACATGTACATCGACGAGGACAGCTGGCAGGCGGCGCTGGTGGATCACTATGACGGTCGCGGCCAACTGTGGCGGGTGGCCGAAGGTCATGCCCAGTTCTACTACGACCATCAGAACCCGGGCTACACCCTGGAGGCGCTCTACGACATCATCGCCGGCCGCTACATCGCGCTGGGGATGAAGAACGAAGAGAAACACAGCTACGAGTACGGCTTCGAAGCCCGGGCAGCCGACTACACGCCGGCGGCGCTGCGCTCGACCGGGGTTCGCTAAGGTCTGCAGTCAACTGTGGCGAGGGGATTTATCTGTGGGAGCAAGGCTTGCCCGCGATGAACGATAACGCGGTTCAGCTTTTGGACCGCAGTGAGTCTATCGCGGGCAAGCCTTGCTCCCACAGTAAATCCAACCCTCGCAAGGTTGTGCCTGACTTGATAATCGTGATCGACCGGCAGTGCCCCTGCCGGTCGTTTTTTTATGGGCGCCAATCAGCGCGCTGAATACTTCTCCAAAGGTCGGCGACACAGGACTAGGGTGTTGAGATAACAATAAACAGGATCGCCCACATGACCGCCATGACCCCGTGTCCGGACCGTCCAGGATTGCTGCCTCGCCTGTCCTCGACGCATCTGCCGCGGCGGTCCCTGAGCGAGTCGCTGCTGACTTCCGAGGCGCGGGTAAAACTGCTCTGCGCGCCGGCGGGCAGTGGCAAGAGTGCGTTGTTCGCCGAGTGTTTCCTGCAGGCCCCCGGCGACTGTCGGCTGCATTGGCTGCCCCTGGGGGGCGCGGCATTGAGCGTGGTGCAAATGTGCGAGCTCCTGGCACAGACCCTCGGGCTGGCGATGCTGGATGAAGGGGGGCTGTTGGCCCACCTGGCGCGTTTGCAGACGCCTACCTGGTTATTCCTGGACGACTATTGCCGGGTGCCGAATCCCGAGCTGGACCAACTGCTCGACCGTTTGTTGAACACCAGCAGCCCGGCGTTGCACCTGTGGCTCAATGGTCGCCGCCGCCCCCACTGCAACTGGCCGCGGTTGTTGCTCGATGACGAGTTGTACGAGTTTGACCCGCAGGCGTTGTTCTTCACCCCTGACGATGTCCAGCCACTGCTTCGTCATCTGCCCGCTCCCCAGGCCGCCCGCACGGCCCGCGAGGTGATTCAGCGCAACGGTGGCTGTGTGCCGGGGTGCGCATCACCCTGCTTGAGCGCTGCGAATGGGCGCGCAGTCATGCATCGCCAGGCCGGCCAGGGACCTTGCTCGACTACCTGGAGTACGAACTGTTCAGCACGCTGACCCCGGACCTCGCACAGGCCTGGCGGGTACTGGCGCATCTGCCGCGTTTCAATGCCCGGCTGTGCGAGCACCTGTTCGGCGACACGGTGGGTGCGCAATGTCTGCCGTTGTTGCTGGAGCTGGGATGTTTCATCGAACCGTGGGAGCAGACCCTCGGACTGGTTGCAAATCTTCCCAGCCCTGGCCCTGCTGGTGCGTGAAGAGCCCTGGTCGCAAGGCCGCTCCTGGCATCGACGGGCCTGCCAGTGGTTTGCGGCCGAGCAGGACTGGCAAATGGCGTTCGAGCAAGCCATGTTGGCCGAGGAATTCGAGACCGCCGTCAGTTTTTTGCAGCATTTGAGCTTCGAGCACGTCTTGCAGCGCCGCAACGCGGTGCTGTTGCTGAGCTTGCATGATCAACAAGGCGACGCGCTGACCCTCGGCACGCCGCAATCGGTGGGGCTGGTCACCGCTGCGCTGTTGTTCGCCGGACGCTTCGACCAGGCGTCGACCTGTATCGAGCAACTGGCCAGGTTCCTGCCGCAGCCTTCGGCCTGTCGACAGCGACAGGTGCTGGCAAGGTGGCTGGTCTTGCGCGGCTGGTTGCTGCACCTTTCGGGCGATGGTGAACCGGCGCGTGAACATTTCCTCCAGGCCCAGGCCAGCCTGGACCCCGAGGCCTGGGCCCAACGGGTGCTGTGCCTGGGTGGACTGACGCAGCAGGCGCTGCTTGCTGGAGAACTGGCCTCGGCGCACGGGCTCAACCGTCAGGCGTTATGCCTGGCGCGTGCGCAAGGCTCGCTGGTCTTCGAAGGATTGCTGGAACTGGATCACGCCCAGGTCCTGGAACAACGCGGCGCGCCGCATCGGGCCGATCATTTGCTGGCCGCCGTCCAGGCGCTGCTGGATAAACCGGGCCAGGATTTTTCTCCATTGTTGGGGCGTATTGTCCTGCGGCGCGGTCGCCTGGCGCTGCGCATGGGGTTTGAGGAACGGGCTGCCGAGCACTTTCAAACGGGCCTGGAAACGGGCCTGCACAGCCAAGACAAACAGGTGCTCTATGGTTTTCTCGGCAAGGCCTGCCTGGCGGCCAACCAGGGTGACTATGGCGAGGCCTTCATGCACCTGCGCGACGCCGAGCGGACCATGCAGCAACGGCACATCCCCGACACCGTCTACCGTGGCGTGTTGTTGCAAACCAGCTGCCAGTTCTGGTTGCAACAGGGGCGGGCGGAACTGGCCCATGAAGCCTTGACCCGCGTCTTGCGGCATTTCCGCGGGCCGCAGGCCAAGCACGCGCCTCCCGCGACCCTGGAGTTGATTGCGAAACTTGAATATCTGCTGGTGCTGGCCGAGGTCTACTTGCAGCGGGCACAGGATCCGCAGGCGCGCCTGCAGGTCCTGATCGCCCAGGCGCAGCACGGCGAAATGCACAGCCTGGAAACCGAACTGCACCTGGTGCTGACGGAGGTCGTCTGGTTGTCCGGCGATCGCGCCCAGGCCCGGGAACGCCTGCAAGAGGGACTCAAGCGTGTCACGTGCTGGCGGGCCCACCAGGCATTGTGGGAGCTGCGCATGCGCCAGCCCGAGCTGTTGCGCTGGGGCCAATCGGCAGAACAGGTCGAGTCTCCCGTCACCGTCGAGGACACCTTGCTCAGCCATCGCGAGCTGGAGGTCCTGGAGCTGATTGCCCAGGGTCATTCAAACCAACAGATTGCCGAACAGTTGTTCATCTCGTTGCATACGGTGAAAACCCATGCGCGGCGTATCCACAGCAAGTTGGGTGTACAACGGCGTACACAGGCGGTGGCAAAAGCCAAGGTCATGGGCGTGATGGGTTAGATGCAATGATTTCGAAACTTCACGCACGCTTACACTTGCCTTTTTTACAGTCGGGCACTGGCCTGTGTATAACTGCGTGACTGAAGTTCAAGCCTAAGTTGTCGCTTCAGTTGAACCGAGATGCCGTACTGTTGCATCAGCCGCACAACTAAAAACGGCTCGAACAGGAAGTTCGAGTCCATGAAATGACAAGGATGTCTTATGAATACCCCGTTGTTTTCTTCCCACTCCGAAAGATTGATCGCGCTGAAGAGCACCCGCGTGGATTTTGCCGTGCAGGTGCTATTGGGGCATTACCTGGAGCCGTTGGGCGTTAACCCATTCACGGCCTATGTGAATACATTGAAACCCTTTCCAAGTCCTGAAGTGGAAAGTTCTCGAACACTGTTCGACGAAACCCTGGCCTGGGTTGAAAAGCAAAACCTGCCCACTTATACGCAAGGCTCCAGCAATCTATTCAGCAAGCGTTATTCCTTCGCCGCCGAAGACCGGTTAAAGGCGCTGGACTTGATAGCCTTTGAAAAAATCGTCACCGCCGTTGTTGTAAGTTTGACTGAAGAACCTGCGATCGATTTAGCCCCGCGTACCCTCAGGCCCTTGACCGTCGAGGATATTCACGGTGCATTGAAAGTCCATGTGCCCAGCGTCGATCCGGACGGCGTGTACCTGACCAGCTTTGTTGAGGATGGCCACGGCAAGCGCCTGGTGTCGTCTTCCGAGGGACTGATCGAGTACCTACTGGGCCACTTCGAGAATGATGTGATTCCCTATCATTCCAAGGGCAGCCACCAAGGGGTCTTTACTGTCCCCTTCAGCGGCGAAGATCGCTATCTCCATCCGCAACTGATCACCTCGCATCTCAACGATCTAGTGATCAGGATTGTCCCGGATTTCCTGGGCTGATCCTGGACCCGCCTCATACCCCATCCGCCAACTCACGGCCCGGGTCGCCGCCAACAGGCGTTGCGCCGCCGGGCCGTTTTCGTCGGCGTGGAACAGTGAGGTCGGGCCGACGATGGTCATCACCGCCTTCACCTCGCCGACCGCATTGAAGACCGGGGCGGACAAGGCGTCCACGCCCGGCATCAGCAAGCCATGCACATGGTGCAGGCCACGGCTGCGAATTTGCTCGCACAGCGCGGCATAGGCGCGGTCGTCGGCCAGGGCGTGGTGTTCGGTGCCTTGCACTTCCTGCTCGCGCAGGCCGATCGTCTCGCGTGCCGGCAGATAAGCGCTGAACACCAGCCCCGTGGACGAACTGAGCAGCGGCAGTACCGAGCCCAGTTGCGTCACCACGGTCACGGCCCGAACGGCGGGCTCGATGCGCACCACGGTCGCGCCATGGTTGCCCCACACCGCCAGGAAGCAGGTTTCGTTCAAGTCGTCGCGCAGTTCGGCCAGGGGCAGGGCGGCCACTTGCAGCACGTCCATGCCGTTCAGCGCTGCCAGGCCCACGCGCAGGGCTTCGCGGCCCAGGCCATAGTGGTTGGTGGCGGCGTTCTGCTCGGCAAACCCGCTGGCGATCAAGGCCTGCAAGTAGCGATGAACCTTGCTGGCCGGCATCTGCACGTGTTCGGCCAGGCGCGACAGCGACGTGGAGGGGGAGAGTTCGGCCAGGGCCTTGAGAATGTCGGTGCCGACTTCGGCCGAGCGGACTTTCTGTTTACCGTTGCTGAGCGGGGTTTCCATGGAGGCGCAGGGTCCAGAGGCGAATGGGCGTCTTTATAGCTTGACGGTCGCTGTCGAGCAAATTACGTTATGCGTAATTGGATTACGATAAAAATAACCCGGTGCGCCTCAATCACTCCGATGAGTGACGGGCCGCATCCCCAGGAGGCTCCATGAACCTCGATTCCACCGCGTCGGACCTGGCTTACCAATCAGGCTTGGGCAACGAATTTGCCAGCGAAGCCTTGCCCGGCGCCTTGCCCGTCGGCCAGAACTCCCCACAGAAAGCCCCGTACGGTCTCTATGCCGAGTTGTTCTCTGGCACGGCGTTCACCATGGCCCGCAGCGAAGCGCGGCGTACCTGGCTGTATCGCATCCGGCCGTCGGCCAATCACCCGGCCTTCACCAAGCTCGAACGGCAATTGGCGGGCGGTCCATTGGGCGAAGTCACGCCCAATCGCCTGCGCTGGAACCCGCTGGACATTCCCGCCGAGCCCACCGATTTCATCGACGGGCTGGTGTGCATGGCGGCCAATGCCGGCGCGGACAAACCGGCCGGCGTCAGCCTTTATCACTACCGGGCCAACCGCGCCATGGAGCGAGTGTTTTTCAATGCCGACGGTGAATGGCTGATCGTGCCGCAACTGGGACGGCTGCGGATCGCCACCGAGCTGGGCGTGCTGGAACTGGCGCCGCTGGAAATCGCCGTGTTGCCCCGGGGCCTGAAGTTTCGCGTTGAACTGCTCGACCCGCAGGCCCGTGGTTACCTCGCCGAAAACCATGGCGCGCCGCTGCGCTTGCCGGACCTAGGGCCCATCGGCAGCAACGGCCTGGCGAACCCACGGGACTTCCTGACGCCGGTCGCCCATTACGAGAACCTCGCGCAACCGACCACCCTGGTGCAGAAATTCCTCGGTGAGTTGTGGGGGTGCGAGCTGGATCATTCGCCCCTCGACGTGGTGGCCTGGCACGGCAACAACGTGCCGTACAAATATGACCTGCGCCGCTTCAACACGATTGGCACGGTCAGCTTCGATCACCCGGACCCGTCGATTTTCACCGTGCTGACCTCGCCCACCAGCGTCCACGGCCTGGCCAACCTCGATTTCGTGATCTTTCCGCCACGCTGGATGGTGGCGGAAAACACCTTCCGTCCGCCGTGGTTCCATCGCAACCTGATGAACGAATTCATGGGCCTGATCCAAGGCGCCTACGATGCCAAGGCCGAAGGTTTCCTGCCGGGCGGTGCGTCGCTGCACAGTTGCATGAGCGCCCATGGCCCGGACGGCGAGACCTGTACCAAGGCGATCAACGCTGACCTTCAGCCGGCGAAAATCGACAACACCATGGCGTTCATGTTCGAGACCAGCCAGGTCTTGCGCCCAAGCCGTTTCGCCCTGGACTGCCCGCAACTGCAAACCGACTACGATGCTTGTTGGGCCTCGCTGCCTGTCACGTTCGACCCGACCCGGAGATAACCATGACTCAACTTTCCCCTGCCCGTAGCTGGGTCGCCAGCGCCAACGGCCATGCCGACTTCCCGTTGCAGAACCTGCCATTGGGTGTCTTCAGCGTCGATGGCGGTGCCTTGCGCAGCGGCGTGGCGATTGGCGAGCGGATTTTCGATCTGCAGGCGGCATTGCACGCGGGCTTGTTCGATGGCGCGGCGCAACAAGCCGTCGAAGCCATGGCCGGCGGCCAGTTGAATGGTTTTTTCGACCTGGGCCGCAACGCCCGGGTGGCCCTGCGTGAACGGCTGCTGGAACTGTTGCGCGAAGACAGTCCGCTGCGCGGCAAGGTCGAAGCGCTGGAGGCGAAGCTGCTGCTCGTCGCCGCTGACTGCCAAATGCACCTGCCGGCCAGGATCAACGACTACACCGACTTCTACGTCGGTATCGAGCACGCGCAGAATGTCGGCAAGCTGTTTCGCCCCGACAATCCATTGCTGCCCAACTACAAATACGTGCCCATCGGTTACCACGGTCGCGCCTCGACCATTCGCCCGTCCGGCACCGACGTGCGCCGGCCCAAGGGCCAGACCTTGCCGGCCGGCCAGACCGAACCGACCTTCGGCCCGTGTGCGCGGCTGGACTATGAGCTGGAGCTGGGCATCTGGATCGGCAAAGGCAACGCACTGGGCGAACCGATTCCCATCGGCGATGCCGCCGAGCACATTGGCGGGTTCTGCCTGCTCAACGACTGGTCGGCCCGGGATATCCAGGCCTGGGAATACCAGCCCCTGGGGCCGTTTCTGTCGAAGAGTTTCCTCACCAGCATTTCGCCGTGGGTGGTGACGGCTGAAGCCCTGGAACCGTTCCGCCGCCCGCAACCGGCGCGCCCGGAAGGCGATCCGCAACCGCTGCCGTATCTGCTGGACACCCGTGACCAGGCCGGCGGTGCTTTCGACATCGAGCTGGAAGTCCTGCTGCTGACCGAGGCCATGGTCGAGCAGAACCTGCCGGCCCAGCGCCTGACGTTGAGCAACACCCAGTACATGTACTGGACCGTGGCGCAAATGGTCGCGCACCACAGCGTCAATGGCTGCCAGTTGCAGGCCGGCGACCTGTTTGGTTCGGGCACCTTGTCGGGGCCTGAAAACCATCAGTTCGGCAGCCTGTTGGAAATCACCGAAGGCGGTAAAAAACCGATCGAACTGGCGTCTGGCGAAGTGCGCCGATTCCTCGAGGACGGTGACGAAATCATCTTGCGGGCCCGCTGCCGCCGCGAGGGTTTCGCCTCCATCGGCTTCGGCGAGTGTCGGGGCAAGATCCTGCCGGCGCGTTGAGGGGCAGTGCATGGAACTCTATACGTACTACCGCTCCACCTCGTCCTATCGGGTGCGTATTGCGCTGGCGCTCAAGGGCCTGGATTACCAGGCCTTGCCTGTCAACCTGATCGCTGCGCCTGCGGGCGAACATCGCCAGCCGGCCTACCTGGCGATCAACCCCCAGGGCCGGGTGCCGGCGCTGCGTACCGATGAAGGGGCGTTGCTGGTGCAATCGCCGGCCATCATCGAATACCTGGAGGAGCGTTATCCCCAGGTACCGCTGCTCAGCGCCGACCTGGCAGTGCGCGCCCACGAGCGTGGTGTCGCTGCGCTGATCGGTTGCGACATTCATCCCCTGCACAACGTCAGCGTGCTCAACAAGCTGCGGCAGTGGGGCCACGATGAAGCGCAGGTGACGGAGTGGATCGGGCATTGGATCAGCCAGGGCTTGGCGGCGGTGGAGCAGTTGATTGGCGACGACGGCTATTGCTTCGGCGCGCTACCGGGGCTGGCGGATGTGTACCTGATCCCGCAGTTGTACGCGGCCGAGCGGTTCAATGTTTCCTTGCAGGAATACCCACGGATCCGGCGCGTGGCGGCATTGGTGGCAGGGCATCCGGCGTTCCAACAGGCGCATCCGGCGAAGCAGCCGGATACCCCTTGATCCCTCCTGTGGGAGCGAGCCTGCTCGCGATAGCAATAGGGAAGACACAATGATGGTGAGGCTGCTTGCCTCATCGCGAGCAAGCTCGCTCCCACAGTTGATCGCATTGAACTCACTGTTGATGTTCGCCGCAGATCCAATGTGGGAGCGAGCTTGCTCGCGATAGCGATTCAACAAGCAACCTGAATCTGCACGCTTGCAACCGCTCAATGCACAACCGAATTCGGCGGCAAATGCCCCAGCCGCTCCGTCAGCCGGATTCGCTGGATCGGATCTTCACTGAGCATCAGCGCATGTTCCAGGTCGAAGCGTTCGGCGTTGGGGCAATCGAGTCGCTGATACAGGCTGGCGCGCGCCAGGTAATCGGCGGCGCTGGCGTTGCCCAGTTCCAGCACCCGTTCGGCGTCTATCAGTGCCGCGATGTAATCGTCATTCGCCAGATGCAGTTGGCGCAGGTTGCGCGACAGGCGCTGCAGGATCTGCGTCGGCTCGGCGTTGACCAGGTGCTCCGCCTTGAGCGACATGTTCGCGCCGTATTGGCGTTGCAGCAGTTCCCGGCAGTCATTGGGGTACAGCCGGCGCCCACCGCACGGATCGAGCAGGTGATCGGCGCCGGGCACCTTCAACAGGAAATGCCCGGGAAAATTGACACCGACCATCGGAATTTCCAGGCCCCGGGCCAATTCCAGGGCAATCAGTCCAAGGGCCAGGGGCTGCCCGCGTTTTGCGGGCCAGGACTTTATCCAGTAGCGCCGCTCGCGGTCGCAGGGGCGTGAAGTCGTCCTGGGCGAAGCCCAGGTCATTGAGCCGTCGCAACAGGGGCTGGCCCAGTTCGCTGACAGGCAGCATCGGCAGGTCATGGCTGACCTGCTGTTGCAGCTCCTTGAAATCCTTCAGCAAGGCCGGGACGTCGACGTCGCGATCATGTTCGGCAGCGATCCACAACGCCGCTTCGAACAGCGCCGGCGGTGAGCGGTGCAGACAGTCAAAAAAGGCTTGGCGCGGTTTCATCAAACTCTCCGGGCTATGCTCCCGTTTTAGCCCTGCCATGGATTTTCGTCCAGTCTCGGACATGGGCTGTGACAGGTTATGCCGAAAAAGACTGACCACCCTGGCGACTTATTCCGGCGTGCTCCAGCAATTTTCGACTGCACGCCTATACTGGCGAAACAAACAAAAGTGATTCGGGAGCCTTACGATGTTTGCTCTCATGCAAAGCTCCCGCCTTGAATCGCTGCACCTAAGCGTAGACCCGACGACCGGGTTGAAGGCGGTGATTGCCATTCATTGCAGCCGTCCCGGGCCCGCCCTGGGAGGCTGTCGTTATCTTGCCTACCCCGACGACGAAAGTGCCGTGGCTGACGCCGTGCGCCTGGCCCAAGGCATGAGCTACAAGGCGGCGCTGGCCGGTTTGCCTGTGGGCGGTGGGGTGGCGGTGATCATGCGACCGGCCCATGTCGAGAGTCGGGCGGCGCTGTTCGAAGCCTTTGGCCGTTGCATTGAGCAATTGGACGGGCGCTACATCACCGCCATCGACAGCGGCACGTCGGTGGCCGACATGGATTGCATCGCTCAGCAGACCCGCCACGTCACCAGCACCACGGCCTCGGGAGATCCCGCGCCCCACGCGGCAATGGGCGTCTTCGCCGGCATCCGTGCCACCGCCATGGCCCGCCTGGGGAGCGATAACCTCGAAAGCCTGCGGGTGGCGATCCAGGGCTTGGGCAATGTCGGTTATGCCCTGGCCGAACAACTGCACGCGGCGGGTGCCGAATTGCTGGTCAGCGATATCGATCCGGGTAAGGTGCAACTGGCCATGGAGCAATTGGGCGCCCATCCGATCGCCAACGACGCGCTACTCAGTACCCCCTGCGACATCCTTGCCCCCTGCGGCCTGGGCGGGGTACTCAACAGCCACAGCGTGGCGCAACTGCGCTGCTCGGCCGTTGCCGGCTCGGCCCACAATCAGTTGAGCAACCTGCAAGTGGCCGACCAGTTGGAGAGGCGCGGGATTCTCTATGCGCCGGACTATGTGATCAACTCCGGCGGGCTGATCTACGTCGCCCTCAAGCATCGCGGCGAAGAACTGTCGACGATCACCGCGCATTTGTCGAAGATCGGTGCGCGGCTTACGGAAGTCTTCGCCCACGCCCAGGCGGAAAAACGCTCACCGGCCCGGGTGGCCGATGAGCTGGCGGAGCGCCTGCTGTACCGCTGAAAATCAAAAGGAAGTAATGGGTAGCAGTGAAGCTGCCTATCTGTGGGAGCAAGGCTTGCCCGCGATGCAGGTGCCGCGGCTGTTCAGGCTGACCGAGTCATCGTTCATCGCGAGCAAGCTTTGCTCCCACAGCTGCCATTACCTCAACAGGTACACCGGAAAGCACTCGCACAAATGCATCACCCGGCGCCGGGTGTTATCCAGGCGTGCGGCGTTGTCCGGCTGTTCCAGCAGGTCGGCGATCAGGTTCGCCACTTCGGCACATTCCGCTTCGCCAAAGCCACGTGTGGTCAGCGCTGGTGTGCCGATGCGAATGCCGCTGGTGATCGCCGGTTTCTGCGGGTCATTGGGGATCGCGTTTTTGTTCAACGTGATATGGGCACTTTCCAGCAGCGCTTCGGCGTCTTTGCCGGTGATATTTCATCGAACGCAGGTCGAGCAGGAACATGTGGCAGTCGGTACCGCCGGACACCACCCGCAAGCCGCGCCGGGTCAGGATGTCGGCCATGACCCGGGCGTTGTCGATCACCCGCTGCTGGTAATGCTTGAACCCGTCGCCCAAGGCTTCGTTGAAGGCCACGGCCTTGGCGGCGATGACATGCATCAGCGGGCCGCCCTGGTACACCGGGAAAATCGTCTTGTCGAGCAGGGCGGCGTATTGCGCCTTGGCCAGGATCAAGCCGCCGCGGGGGCCGCGCAGGGGTCTTGTGGGTGGTGGAGGTGATGAAGTCGGCGATGCCCACCGGCGAGGGGTATACGCCGGCAGCGATCAACCCGGCGTAGTGCGCCATGTCCACCATCAGGTAGGCGCCGATTTCATCGCAGACCTTGCGAAAGCGTTGGAAGTCGATGGTCCGCGAATAGGCCGAGGCCCCGGCGATGATCATCTTCGGCCGGTGTTCCCGGGCCAGGGCTTCCATTTCTTCGTAGTCGAGGGTTTCGGTTTCTGCGTCCAGGCCATAGGAAAAGGCCCGGTAGATTTTACCGGAAAAATTTACCGAGGCGCCGTGGGTCAAGTGGCCGCCGTGGGCCAGGGACATGCCCAGAATCGTGTCACCGGGTTCCAGTACCGCCAGGAAAACCGCCTGATTGGCCTGGGAGCCGGAGTGCGGCTGCACGTTGACGTATTCGCAGTTGAACAGTTTGCGTGCGCGTTCGATGGCCAGGTTCTCGATTTCATCGACGACCTTGCAGCCGCCGTAGTAACGCTTGCCCGGATAGCCTTCGGCGTACTTGTTGGTGAGCACGGAGCCCTGGGCCTGGAGCACCTCTTCGCTGACGTAGTTTTCCGACGCGATCAACTCCAGGTGAGTTTCCTGGCGGTTGCGCTCGCGGTCGATCAGGCGGGCAATGGTGGGGTCGAAATTTTGCAGGCTCATGGTGTGATTCCTTAGATAAGCGCTTCGGCCGGTGACGCAGTCACGTGGTGCGGCAACACCCGTGGCTGGCTTTTGGACGAATCGGATAGAAAAATGGAGGTGTCTTTCAAACCGCTGCCGGTGATCAGGATCACGGCGGTTTGCGGGGTGTCGGGGTGTGTTTGCGCGTACTGGAGCAGGCCGGCGAAGGCGCTGGCGGCGCCGGCTTCCGGAAACACGCCGGTGCTGGCGGCCAATCGGGAGGCGGCGGCGACAATGCTCGGGTCGCTGACGCAAATGAACTCGCCGTCGCTGGCGGTCACCGCACGCATGGCTTTGAGGCGATCACGCGGCAACGCCACGTTGATGCTGCTGGCCAGGCTGGTAGGTGGCACGCGTTCGGTTTGCTGCATCGAGCGATCGTAGCGCCAGGCGCGGTACATGAAGTTGCTGTGTTCGGCCTGCACGCCGATCAGGCGTGGGATGCGTTCGATCCAGCCCAATTGCAGCAAGTCGAAAAAGCCTTTGTAGACCGAACCCAGGATGCAGCCGTTGCCGACGGGCACGAACACCAGGTCCGGCACTTGCCAGTTGAGCTGCTCGCACATTTCGAAGGCGACGGTCTTCTTGCCTTCGCTCATGTACGAGTTGATTCCGGTGGTGCGGTTGTACCAGCCGTGTTTTTCGCAGGCGTTGAGGCATTGTTCGAAGGCTTCGTCGTATTGTCCGTCGACCAGCACGATCTCGGCGCCGTAGCCCTGCATCTGCGCGAGCTTTTCGCGGGGCGCGCTCCTGGGCAGATAGATGACGTTGTGCAAGCCCAGGCTGGCGCTCATCCCGGCCAGTGCCGA
Source organism: Pseudomonas beijingensis (assembly GCF_030687295.1). Lineage (NCBI taxonomy): Bacteria > Pseudomonadati > Pseudomonadota > Gammaproteobacteria > Pseudomonadales > Pseudomonadaceae > Pseudomonas > Pseudomonas beijingensis. The sequence continues at coordinate 293,542 of NZ_CP117425.1, forward strand.
AGCGGCATTGCCGGTGCTGGCCACCGCCACGGTGCGGGCACCGGATTGCATGGCGTGGGCCACGGCCAGGGCGCTGGCGCGATCCTTCAATGACCCGGTCGGTTGCCGCGACTCGTCTTTTACGAAGACTTTGATCCGGGCACCTTTGCCGAGCAGTTCCGGGCGCGAGTACAGCGGCGTGTTGCCCACCAGTAATGGTGGAATGAATTGCGTCGAGCTCAACGGCATCAAGCGGTCATAGCGCCACATGCCACGGGCATGGTTATGGGCCAGGCTGTCCCGGGACCATTCGCGCTTGAGCGTCGGGTAATCGTAAAGCGCGTCCAGTGCACCATCGACTTTACAATGAGGGCAGTAGTAGCTGACCTCATGGGGCTGGTAGCTTCGATCGCAAACCAGGCACTGCAATACATACTCTCTGTACGAATTTTTCATGGTCACCCTCTGAAAGTACGCTGTGCTGGTGCTTTCCTTGCCAACGTCGGTCCGGCTCACCGGACCGACGGGCACTCCGCTGACAGAAGGTGTTTCAGATCACCATGATGGCGTCGATGGCGACCAGGGTATGGCGTGCCAGCGCGCTGGCGCCGGCGGTGGTGCGGGCCGGGTAGGGCTTGGTGAAGTACTCCTCCATGACGCGATTGAGGGTCGGGAACTCACTCAGGTCGGTAATGAACGCCGTGACCTTGACCACGTTCGCCAGGGTGCCGCCTGCCGCTTCGGCCATTTGCACCAGGTTGTCGAGGGTCTGGCGCAGTTGGCCTTCAAAATCCTTGGCCAGCACTTCGTTGTTCAGCGCCGAGACCGGGGTCTGTGCCGACAGGTAGATGGTTTGCCCGTGGCTGACCTTGATGCCCTGGGAATAGGTGCCCAGCGGCAGTGGCGCCTTGTCGGTGAAAATGACGTTCTCTTCGCCCAGGAAAGGTTTGGCGGCCGGCTGGATTTGAGCGGTGGTTTGCATGGTGACGTTCCTTGTTAAGTGGATGGGGTTAGTGCAAATCGGCAACCTGCTTGACAGCCAGGCTGGAAAATTCCTCGTCGCGGCAACGGGCCGGGGAAAAGTGCTGGTAGTTGAGTTGCAGCGCCGCCAGGTCGGCCGGCATGGCGATGCCCAGCGCCGCATGACTGCACAGGCGTGCAATGGCGGGTGCGGCCTGGATGCCGTAGCCACCCAGGGCCGCAAGCCAGATAAAGCTCTCTTGCTGCGGGTCCTGGCCGAGCACCGGCGAGCGGTCGGCGACGAAGGTGCGCAGACCGGCCCATTTATTGATGATCGAGCGGGGGCGCAGGCGCGTAGTGTTTTGCAGGCGATCCATGGTGATGGCCAGGTCAAGCTCTTCCGGCAGCGCGTCGCAGGGCAACGACGGGCTTTCATCGCAGGGGGAGACGATCAGTCGCCCAGCTTCAGGCTTGATGAAAATGTCCTCGTCCACCGTGCCCAGGTAGGGCGTGTGGTGCACGTCGCACTGTGGATCGACCGCCAGCACGGTGCGCCGCAACGGTCGGACACCGACTTTGGGCACGCCACAGCGCTCGGCAAACTCATCGGTCCAGGCACCGGCGGCGTTGACCACAATGGCGCTTTGCAGTTGCTGGCCGTCCCGGGTGTGCAAGCGCCAGTACCCGTCGCGACGCTCGCCACGCAGTACTTCGGTCTCGCGCTTGACCACGCCACCACGGGCACGCAGGCCACTCAGGTAAGCGCTATGAATGCCATGCACATCCAGGTCGAAGGCGCTGGGCTCGTAGATCCCGGCGCTCCAGGCGCCTTCGGCGAGGTAGGGGACCAGTTCCTGTACTTGCTTGTCATCAAGCAACTCGGCCGTGGGCACTTGCTCCAGCACGGCGTTGAAACGTGCTTTGAGTTTGTCCACCCGTGCCGCCTGGGCCACGATCAGTGCGCCCCGCGGCGCCCATAGCGGATGCTCGGCCAAGCCCTCGGGCGGGTTCTCGAAAAAGCGTCGGGACGCACAGGTCAGCGAGCGGATCTGCTGGTTGCCGTAGCTTTCCATCGAGATCGCGGCCGAACGCCCCGTGGTGTGGTAGGCCAGTTGCTGTTCCTGTTCGAGCAGGCAGACGCTGCCATGGGTCGCCAGCTCATAAGCGGCTGAGACGCCGGCGATGCCGCCACCGACCACGATGAAGTCGTAACGAGCGATCATGGTCGGCTGCCCTCGGCGATAGCGGCGGCTTTGCTTTCCCGGGTGTAGGTCAGCACGAAGTGCGCCACGAGACCAAAAATCAGCCCCCAGAACGCGGCGGCCAGGCCGAGGAAACTCATGCCCGAGGCCGTCACCAGGAAGGTGATCAGTGCTGCTTCCCGCTGCTTCTCATCCGCCATGGCGCCGGTCAGCCCGGCACTGATCGCGCCAAACAAGGCGAGGCCGGCGAGGGAAGCGATCAATTCTTTTGGCAGGGCGGAAAACACCGAGGCCAGGGTCGCGCCAAAGGTGCCCATCAGAATGTAGAACACCCCGCAGGCTATCCCGGCCATGTAGCGTTTGTCGCGGTCCTCGTGGGCTTCGCGACCAGTGCAGATCGCTGCGGTAATGGCCGCCAGGTTAAAACCGTGGGAACCGAACGGGGCCATCAGGACCGAGCCAATTGCGGTGACTGAAATGATCGAGCGCGCTGGCGTGTTGTAGCCCGAGGTGCGCAACACGGCCATGCCTGGCACGTACTGGCCGGTCAGTGTCACCAGCGCCAGTGGCAGGCCGATGTTGATGATTGCGTGCCAGTTCCATTCAGGGGCGACGAAGACCGGGTGGGCCACGGCGATGGTGATCGAGCTGCTGTTGAGCTCACCGAACGAGGCGGCCACCGCGCAACCGACGATCAGCACCGACAGGATCGCGTAGCGTGGCGAAAAGCGCTTGAAGGCCAGGTACGCCGCGATCATCGCCAGCACCAATGCCGGCTGCAGCTTGATCGACGTGAACAGCTCGGCACCAAAGCGGAACAGGATGCCGGCGAGCATGGCGGCGGCAATGGCCTTGGGCAGGCGGCTCATCAGCTTGTCGAACGCCCCGGACAAACCGACCAGGGCGATGATCACCGATGCCACTACATAGGCACCAATGGCTTGGGGCAGGGTCACGGTAGGCAGCATCGACACCAGCAACGCCGCCCCCGGTGTCGACCACGCGGTGATGACGGGGGCACGCAGGCGCCAGCTCAGGAGCAGGCCGGTAATCCCACTGCCGATGGAAATGGCCCAGATCCACGAAGACACCACGTCATCGGGCAGGTGCGCTTCCTTGGCTGCCTGGAACACGATGATGAGCGGGCCGGCGTAGGAAATGATCACGGCGATGAAGCCCGCGATGATCGCTGACAGGGATAGATCCTTTCTGAGTGTGTCCATGATGTCTCGACTTGGCGCGGCAGGAGCGCGCAGTGGATGATTGAGTCGATTGCTTCGATTCGGAATCAGTGTATTTGAATGGATTGAGTTGATTCAATAGGTGGCGGGATTGTTACGAGATATTTTTCTGCTATTACGGAGCATTTTTAGGATATTTGATGGTTAATATATTGATTTTTATAATTATTATTTGTTGTAAGATTTCTTGAATCCACATTGATAAACAATTCAAAAATCGTATCAATCGACTCAATGAATCGTATGTGTCGAATTATTAGTTGCCTAACCTCCATGTGATATGCTCGGATATTCATCATTTCTACGATGGGCAGTGATCATTCATGTGGGTTCCCCAGCTAAGCGAGTTCAGCCAGCCGATGTATTTGTCGATTGCCGATGCGTTGGCGCGCGATATCAACAACGGCGTGCTGAACGAGGGCGATCGCTTGCCGACCTTGCGGGAGCTGGCCACCACCTTGAATGTCACGCCAGGCACCATCAGCCGTGCCTATAGCGAAGCCCATCGGCGTCGGTTGGTGCAGGGAGAAGTGGGGCGTGGCACTTATGTGCTCAACCAGAAGCAGCTGGAACTGCCGGCCAGCAACAGCGCCGCCGCGCCGCTGAACCTGGGGCAATCCGAACTGCTCGACCTTTCGATCATCAAGCCCTACAGCGAGACCCTGGAGTACTGGTTGCGCGGCGCGCTGGTGGGCATGGCGAAAAGCACCGACTTCGCGCGCGCGCTGGATTACGCGCCGGACGGCGGTCACCCGGCCCATCGTGAGGCGGGGGCGCAATGGTTGCGTCATTCATTGCCCGACGCGCAATGGCAGCAAGTGGTGATTACCGCCGGGGCCCAGCACGGCTTGATGGTTGCGATGAGCGCCCTGACCAACGCCGGTGACCTGGTGCTTTGCGAGGCGCTCTGCTACCCCGGTATCATTTCCCTGGCTCACGGCCTTGAGCGTCGCCTGCGCGGCGTGCCGATGGATGACGAAGGCATCATCCCTGAAGCCTTGCGCGAACTGTGCCTGCGAGAGAAGCCGGCGATGCTGGTGTGCGTGGCGACCTGCCAGAACCCGACGGCGGCGATCATGTCGCAGAAACGTCGGGCCCAGATTGCCGCGCTGGCCGAGGAATTCGACTTCATCATCCTGGACGATGACATCTATGGCTTCCTGGCTACCGATCCGTCGATCAAGCCGTTGTCGGCCTTTGCGCCGGATCGTTCGGTGTACCTGACCAGCCTGTCGAAGTCAGTCATGCCGGCGCTTCGCATCGGTTATATCTACAGTCCACCGAAATTGCTGTCACGCCTGACTTCGATGGTCCGCAGCAGTGTCTGGATGCCGTCGCCGTTGACTGCGCAACTGGCCAGCAATGTGATTACCGAAGGCCTGGACAAGAAACTGATCCGCATCCAGCGCAACGAGGCGGCGGGGCGACAAGCGATCGCCCGGGAAATTTTCGCCAATTTCGAGCTCAAGACCCAGCCGTATTCCTATCACGTCTGGTTGACGCTGCCCGAGCCATGGACCAGCGACGAATTCACCATGCTCGCCCGGGCCAACGGCGTATTGGTGCTCAGCGGCACCCAGTTCCAGGCCGAGCGTTCAGGGACCACCCGGTGCGTGCGGTTGGTATTGATGTCGCCCACCAGCCAGGACGAACTGCGCTTCGCCCTGACCAAGCTGGCGAGCCTGATCGATTCGGACCCACGTCGTTATTATTGAAAAAAAAGATCGCAGCCTTCGGCAGCTCCTACGCGGTGTAGGCGCTGCCGAAGGCTGCGATCTTTTTGGTTACTCGTCCGACGGGTTGAGCAGTTCGGACAAGGCGTCCGGCTGGCTCTTGAATGCCTTGGCGAACACATCCCGATTCTTCGCCATGTAGATCCCGGCTTCCTCGACCTGTTGCTCGCTCAGCGATGGAACGGCTTTTTGCAACACTTCAGCCAGCAATTCGGCGAGTTCCAGCATTTTGTCATGACGGTCAGCTTCGGCTTTATCCATGAACAAGCGCTCCAGATCTCGGCTGCTGCGGTATACCACTTCGACGGCCATTCACCACCTCACATGCCTTCACATTGGTTTGTCTTTGCGGCTACTGTATTTATATACAGGCAAAAGAATAAGCGAATCCTGTTGCTTTGGATAGTGGCTTTTTAATGTAGACCGATTTCGGCATGTGAGCGCGAAGCTAATGTGGGCAAAGCTTGTGTGGGAGCAAAGCTTGCTCGCGATCCGGCCGCATGAAGCCCCAAAAGTGCCGCATACCAGCCTATCGCCATCTCACCCTCAGTCGCTGGCCTTTTTTCTGCATGCAGAACAACCGTCACGTCCAACCCGCATCATCCGGTCGAGTCGACCTAAGGAAACTACATCGTGAAAATCAACTGGGCCGAGAATCTGCGGCAGAACGTCCATCAACTGGCCGAGTCCCTGGGAAACCTGTTCGTCGAGACCTTCCACTACCTGGCGCTGTTCGCCATCGGTGCGGTGACCGCGTGGGCCGCGGTGATGGAGTTCTTGCAGATGCTCGAGGCGGGGCACATCAAGATCGATGACATCCTGCTGCTGTTCATCTACCTGGAATTGGGGGCGATGGTCGGGATCTACTTCAAAACCAACCACATGCCGGTGCGGTTTCTGATCTACGTGGCGATCACTGCGCTGACGCGGCTGTTGATTTCCAACGTTTCCCACCACAGCCCGCCCGACCTGGGGATCATCTACCTGTGCGGTGGCATCCTGCTGCTGGCGTTTTCGATCCTGGTGGTGCGCTATGCGTCGTCGCAGTTCCCCTCGGTGAAGATCGAGCACCCGCACCGCAAGGTCGGCGCGGGTTCAAGCGAACATGCCGAAGTGGAGAAAGGCGAGATTTAAAGGCCAGCGGCAGAAGGTGCCACACCCTGTGCATGCGGTGGCGGCAACTTGATGTTGTCGCCGCCGGTCATGGCTTCGAGGATGGCCACAGCGCTGTGGCCCTGCTCGATGGCGATGCCGAACTGAATGCTTTGCACCAGGCGCTTGAGCCGCTCCGGGTCGTTGCGTTGCTGGGCGCTGATCATGCGTTTGGCGACGATGCGCCCGCTCTTGGACAGGGTCAGCATGATGCTGCCATCCAGGCCCTGGATACTCAGGTTGATCTGATAGTGCGGCGCAAAAGCGTCGGTAATGATCTGAAAAGGGTTGTCCATGATGCGTCACCGCCTGATTGAACGTGCAGTTGTTGACCGGCCGTGATCGGGATTAGTTCGCAACACCGGACCATCGGCCATTCCATGATCGTGTTCATCTCGAGATTCCTGGGACCAGGCAGACTTCAAAAATCAAAGATCGCAGCCTGCGGCAGCTCCTACAGGGAGTTAGCAAGTGGCATGCCGGAAAAACCGTCGGACAATGATCCCGGTGCCCAAGCGCCGAACGCTCTGGAATGCGGCTGCCCGTTTCGGGGCAATAACGTGCGGATGTTCGTTGACGGTGCAGGAGGGGAGGCAATTTGCGGAGGGTGGGCAGGGCGGGGCAACTCCCGACATTAACAGTGCTTTTGCCCGTTGTCCGGCTTTATTTGCATATGAATATTTATCTTTTCCCAGGGGTTGAATTGTTCCTCCGCCAGCCCGACTCTGTATTCAAGGGGTCGTTGCATCAACGTCGACGGCCCCCGGCGAGCTAGCTGAAATAAGGGATGAACTATGCAAATCCAAGTCAACAGCGATAACCATATTCAAAGCAGCATCCGACTGGAGGAGTGGGTACGTACTACCATCGAAAGCACGCTCGAACGTTACGAAGAGGACCTGACACGGGTCGAGGTTCATCTGCGGGACGAGAACGGCGACAAGCCGGGTCCTCATGACCTGCGTTGCCAGCTTGAAGCACGGCCAAAGGGCCATCAGCCGATTTCCGTGACCCACAAGGCCGATTCGCTGGAACTGGCGATCGAAGGCGCGGCCACCAAACTTGAAAATGCCCTGGAGCATTTGTTCGGCAAACTGCGCGGCAAGCGTGCCGTGACCAACGGTCCGACCGACTCGATGGCCGTGGCTGATGCCATGCTGGAAGAAGAATTCCTGGAGAACGAACGGGCCTCGCTTCACGGCTGAAGCCTTGTTCATTTCAATTCCTACCGAAAAAAAACGGGCCTGCAATTGCAGGCCCGTTTTGCTTTTGTATGTGACCCGTTTATCTGGTGAAGAGCAATCAATGTGGGAGCGAGCCTGCTCGCGATAGCGGTGGGTCGGCTTGCATGGATGTTGAGTGTGCTGGCGTCATCGCGAGCAAGCTCGCTCCCACACTGGATCTTCAGTGGATTGAATTTTATGTTCAGCACAGAACCCCTGTGGGAGCGAGCTTGCTCGCGATAGCGGTGGGTCGGCTTGCATGGATGTTGAATGTGCCGGCGTCATCGCGAGCAAGCTCGCTCCCACACTGGATCTTCAGTGGATGAATTTTATGTTCAGCACAGAACCCCTGTGGGAGCGAGCTTGCTCGCGATGGCGATAGCCGGGGCTAGCGCAAAAACGCCTGCCGATACTCTCCGGGCGTCGCGCCCAGGGCCTGGCGAAAACGATGGGTGAAGTGACTGGCGCTGGCAAATCCGCAGGCCAGTGCCACGTCGCCCAACGGTTGCGAAGTGCTACGCAACAGATGCCGCGCCAGGGCAAGCCGTCGTGCCAGCACATATTGATGCGGCGGCAGCCCGAAGCTTTCGCGAAACATCCGCGCGAAGTGGTATTCGGACAATGCACACAGTGCCGCCAGTTGCCCGAGGCTAATGGCCTCGGCCAAGTGGCTGTCGACGTAATCCACCAGCAACCGCCGCTGGTGAGCCGCCAGGCCGCCCTTGAGGCGAAGCCCCTGGCGCTGGCCGACCTGGCTGAGCAGCAGGTGGTTGAGCAGGTCATGGGCCAGGCTGGTGGTCAGCAGGCGTTCAGCGGGTTCGTCCCAGTTCAGCGCGATCAACTGGCGAAAGCGTTGTGCCTGTTGCGGGTCGTCGAGAAAGGTCTCCTCGTGCAGTTGCACCTGCCGGGGCTCGCGGTCCAGCAACGTGATGCAACCCAGGGCGAATTGTTCAGGGCTGAAATACAGGTGGGCAAGGCGAATGTCGCCGTTGATGACCCAGGCCGATTCATGCCCGGCGGGCAGTACGCAGAGTTTGCCCGGCGCCCCCGTGGTATCGGGTCGCTCGCGGCGAAACGTACCGGTGCCGCCGGCGATGTAGCAGGACAACGTATGGTGAGTCGGCCCCTCATAGTCCTGGGCGTCGTGATGATTGCTCCACAAAGCGGCCGCCAAGCCGTCTCCGAGCTCGGCGCTGTGCTCCAGGCGAGCGTTGGGCGAGCTGTTGAGGGCTTGAAAGACTTGCAGGCTTTGCAGTGTGGACATGATTGGTTCTCCAACGCTTGCATCCTACTCCGTAGACCGCTCCCTGCCAGCCCATCGCTCATAAAAACCGCAAGTTTACGCAAGCGACGGACAAGCATCGGCATGACACTGGGAGCCATTGCCAGGAGTCGCCGTCATGAACCTCTCGTTGTACCTGCTTACCGTGCTCATCTGGGGCACCACTTGGATTGCCCTGAAATTGCAACTGGGTGTGGTCGCCATCCCGGTTTCGATCGTTTATCGCTTTGGCCTTGCGGCGTTGATCCTGTTTGCGATGCTCTTGCTCCGCCGGCGCTTGCAGGTGATGAACCGGCGCGGCCATTTGATTTGCGTTGCCCAGGGCCTGTGTCTGTTCTGCATCAACTTCATGTGCTTCCTGACCGCCAGCCAATGGATTCCCAGTGGCTTGGTCGCCGTGGTGTTTTCCACCGCCACGCTCTGGAACGCCTTCAATGCTCGCGTGTTCTTCGGTCAGCGGATTGCACGTAACGTACTGTTGGGTGGCGCCCTGGGGCTTTCGGGGTTGGCGCTGCTGTTCTGGCCGGAACTGGCCGGCCACAGCGCGAGTCCGCAAACTTTGCTTGGCTTGGCGCTGGCGCTGTTGGGGACGTTGTGTTTCTCGGCAGGCAACATGCTGTCGAGCCTGCAACAGAAAGCCGGCCTCAAGCCGCTGACCACCAATGCCTGGGGCATGGCTTATGGCGCAGCGATGTTGGCGGTGTGGTGTGCGGTCAAAGGCATCCCGTTCGACATGGAATGGAACACGCGCTACATCGGCTCGTTGTTGTACCTGGTGATCCCGGGTTCGGTGATCGGCTTCACCGCCTACCTGACACTGGTGGGGCGCATGGGGCCGGAGCGGGCGGCGTATTGCACCGTATTGTTCCCGGTGGTGGCGTTGAATGTCTCGGCGTTTGTCGAGGGCTACCAGTGGACGGCGCCGGCATTGGTGGGGTTGGTGCTGGTGATGCTGGGGAACGTACTGGTGTTTCGCAAGCCCCGGCCAGTGGCAGCGAAAGTCGCGCTGGGTGCTCGCTGAGACACAACGTCTAGCGAACCCCCGTGGCGAGGGAGCAAGCTCCCTCCCCACGGCGTATTTCTCGTGGTATCTGCGGGTTATTTCCAGGCTTGCGGGTTGACCAGGTTCTGCGGTCGCTCGCCCAACAAGGCACTGCGCAAGTTATCCACAGCAAGATTGGCCATGGCCTCACGGGTTTCGTGGGTGGCGGAACCGATATGGGGCAGTGTGACGGCGTTTTTCAGCTGGAACAGCGGCGATTCGGCCAGTGGCTCTTTCTCGTAGACATCCAGCCCGGCACCGCGGATGCGGTTGTTTTGCAGGGCTTCGATCAGCGCTGGTTCGTCTACCACAGGGCCACGGGAAATGTTGACCAGGATGGCGCTTGACTTCATCAGGCCCAGTTCACGTTGACCGATCAGGTGGCGGGTTTTCTCGCTCAACGGCACAACGAGGCAGACGAAGTCGGCTTCGGCCAGCAACTGGTCCAATTCTCGGAATTGTGCGCCCAACTGGTTTTCCAGCTCGGTCTTGCGGCTGTTGCCGCTGTAGAGGATCGGCATGTTGAACCCCAGCCGGCCACGTCGGGCAATGGCTGCGCCGATGTTGCCCATGCCGACGATGCCCAGGGTCTTGCCATGCACGTCGCTGCCGAACAACTGCGGGCCAACCGTCGCTTGCCATTGCCCGGCCTTGGTCCAGGCGTCCAGCTCGGCCACGCGCCGGGCGCTGCTCATCAGCAGGGCGAAGGCCAGGTCGGCGGTGCTTTCGGTGAGTACGTCCGGGGTGTTGGTGAGCATGATCCCGCGTTCATTGAAGTAGGCTAGGTCATAGTTGTCGTAGCCCACCGACACGCTGGAGACCACTTGCAGGTTCGTGGCGTTCTGCAGTTGTTCGCGGCCGAGCTTGCGACCGACACCGATCAGCCCGTGGACGTGGGGCAAGGCTTCGTTGAACTGCGCGTTGATGTCGCCGTTCGACGGGTTGGGCACGATCACGTCGAAGTCCTGGCGCAAGCGTTCGATCATGGGCGGCGTGATACGGCTGAAGGCAAGTACGGTTTTTTTCATCGTGCAAGGCTCATCTGCAGGGAATACCAAGCACGCTAACATTCCTGGCGCGGGTTAGGCGAGAGGGGAGAGTGTAATCGCAGCGCCGCCAGTCTCCTGTGGGAGCGAGCTTGCTCGCGATAGCGGTATGCCAATCAATTGAGAGTGACAGGGCTGGCGCCATCGCGAGCAAGCTCGCTCCCACAGGGGGATCTTTACAAGCTCAGGCGGCCCGCAAGGAAATGAAAGCGTAGTTGACCGGCGCTTCGCTGACAACGCTTGCTCCACTGGCCGTTACTTGGCTGGCAATGTCATCACCGGACAGATGGAACTGCCATTCACCCGCCTCTTGGTCCACCGGCTGCGAGCGAGCCTGATCGATAGCGGCGGCAAACGCAGCCATGTTCGGCAGGTAGGCCGTGAATCCGTCGCCCTTCAACGCTGTCGTGTGGATGCCCAGGGACACGCAAATGCGTTCCTTGATGGCGATTTCCTCACGATCGGCCTGGCGTGAACGCTCGATCAGCCGGGCCAGGTCCTGGTCCACCAGTTCACCGCCGACGATCAACTGCGGCCCCGTTTCCCATGACTCCGGGGGACAATCCTTGGCGGCGGTATTGAGCGGGATGTGGGGGTTGATTTCCATGGGGTAGATGCGGCAGACCAAGGGCCTGCGCTCGTAGATGCGGCACAGGTTGTCAGCGTCCAGATTATGGCAAGGGCCGGGGTTATAAGCGGCGAAGGTGATCGCCACGAGGGCCTCGCAATTGCCGCTACGGACCACCGCCGAACGGCGTTCGGCGTGTTCGCGTTGCGCCACCGGCAGACCGAGACCATTGGCCAGGAAGGCCTCGACCAGGACAATCACCTGGCCGTCGTCATTCGCCCACATCCTGGCTTCGTCGAGCGTCAGGGGAACGTGATGACCCGTGCAGCATTTACCGCACCCTACGCAGGAAAACGTTGTGTTCATTGATCGACCGAAGGCAATAGGCTGAAAGCGGCGACAGAAAAACGCCGCGATAAGCCGTGCGAAGCAAGTTATGCGCCATTCATCGAGGGGCGTCGGTCGGACGGATCGAGTCCCATTCGGTCACGAAGGCGGTCCTGGTTTTCTTGCGGTAGAGGCATAGCTCGGTGCCCGTCGCTCCCTTCATGTGTTTCTGCGGGTACTGGCCTTGCAGCAACAAAGCGGTGTAGCCCACCCGGTCGTCGAATTGCGCGGCGGTGCCGACGGGTTTGGGATCTTTCAGGCCGCTGGCCTTGAGGCAACTGGCGAGCACTTTTTTGTCGTAGGCGGCCCAGGCGTCGGGGCTGGAAGCCTGGGCCTGAAAGGCCATGGCGGCAGTGAGGCCGAGGAGGATCAGCGTAGGGGTTTTCATCAACAATGTCCTTGTTCAGGGGAATCAGGGCAGGAGTATGCCTGAGGTCAGGACAGTGTTCAGAGGCCGCGAAGATCGCAGCCTCGTTGAGCTTGGCCCGCATCGACGCGGATAGAGTTCAGCGACCTTGTTCAGCGACGGCCTTGGCCGCTGTGATCAGGCACTTGGTCAATTCGGGCGACGAGAACTTGGTGAGCACCCCGTTGGCGCCCGCCAGTCGCGCTTTCTCACTGTTCATGGCGCTGTCGAGGGAAGTGTGCAGCAACACGTAGAGGTGAGCGAAGTCCGGCGTTTCGCGCAGGGTCCGGGTGAGGGCGTAGCCGTCCATTTCCGACATTTCGATATCGGAAACGATCAGGTTGATCTCCTGCGCAGTACCTTGCAGCTCCAGCAGGCAATCGATGGCTTCCTTGGCGCTGCGGGCGGTGTGGCATTGCAGGCCCAGGTTACGCAGGGTGTGCACCGATTGCTGCAATGCCACCTGGCTGTCATCGACCACCAGGATCCGGGCGTTGCCCAGGACTTCGGCATCTTCCATGCTCAGTTCGGTCGGTGCGGTTTCGATCTGCGCCGGTGCGATGCCATGGATGACCTTTTCGATATCCAATACCTGCACCAGCGTGCCGTCCACCGAGGTCACGCCGGTGATGAACGCGCGCACACCGCCGGAACCGTAGGGCGGCGGTTTGATGTCGGTGGTCAGGCAATGCACGATCTTGCTCACCGCCTGTACATGCAGACCCTGTTTGGAGCGGCTCACGTCGGTGACGATCAGGCAGCCGCCGTCCGGGTCTTCCAGCGGCCGCTCGCCAATGGCGCGGCTCAGGTCGATCACCGACAACGATGTTCCGCGCAGGGTGGCGATGCCTTTGACGTGTGGATGGGACTCCGGCAGCTTGGTCAGCGGTGGGCAGGGAATGATTTCACTGACCTTGAGCAGGTTGATCGCCATCAGCTTGCCGCTGCGCAAGGTAAACAGCAGAAGCGAAAGTGAATCTGCGCGGGCTTTGTTGGAAGACATAAAAACCTTCTGTGGAAAAAGGTGGGGCGAGCAAAGAGATCGCCAGAACAGCTTGTGATATCGGGTTATCGACTTGTCGGGGGCAGGCTTTAGGGCGAAAGCCATCGGCGACCCAAATCACTCGATCAACCTCCTTTGAATGTGCGAACCGTGGCGAGGGGATTTATCTGTGGCGAGGGGATTTATCCCCGTTGGGTTGCGTAGCAACCCCAGAGCGGTCGAGCGCGTTCGGTCTGATACTCGCAGGCGAAAGGTTTCAGGACTGCTGCGCAGCCCAGCGGGGATAAATCCCCTCGCCACAGGTTTCTATTTCAGCCCCAACCTGCGGGCCATCCGCCCCAGGTTCGCCCGGTCCAGACCCAGCTCCCGGGCGGCGCTGGCCCAGTTGTGCTGGTGACGTTCCAGGCAGGCGGCGATCAAATTGCGTTGGAATTGGTCCACCGCTTCGCGCAAGTCCCCCGTCACGCCGGACAGGGCCGGTGCCGGGCCGGTGGACGATGGTGCAGGGTTATCCACAGGCGCCTGGGGCAAATCCAGGTCCTGGGCGCTGAGGCTGAGGATTTTCGGGCGCGTCGGGCACCGGCCCAAGGCCTTCAGGGCACTGCGACCGATCAGGTGTTCCAGTTCGCGTACGTTGCCCGGCCAGTCGTAGGCCAGCAATGCGGCCTGGGCGTCGCTGGTCAGGCGCAGGCTGCCCAGGCCCATGCGCGAACGATTCTGTTCCAGGAAGAAGCCGCTGAGCAGCAACACGTCCCGTCCACGCTCGCGCAGCGCCGGCACCTGCAACGGGTACACACTCAGGCGATGGTAGAAGTCGGCCCGATAATGGCCGTTGCGCACTTCGTCGGCGAGGTCGCGATTGGTGGCCGCGATCAGGCGCACATCGACCCGATGCTCCTTGTCCGAACCCAGGCGCTGCAGTTGGCCGCTTTGCAACACCCGCAGCAACTTGGCCTGGACGGTCAGGGACAACTCACCCACCTCGTCGAGGAACAAGGTGCCGCCGTCGGCCAGTTCGAACTTGCCGCGCCGGTCGTTCGTGGCCCCGGTGAAGGCGCCTCGTACATGGCCGAAGAGTTCGCTTTCCACCAGCGTATCCGGCAGGGCGGCGCAGTTGAGGCTGATGAGCGGTTGCCCGACGCGTTTCGACGCGGCATGGATGGCCTGGGCAACCAGCTCCTTGCCCACGCCGGTTTCGCCGGTAATCAATACCGTCAGGTCGCTGCCGCCCACCAGCGTGATCTCTTCCACCAGGCGCTTGTGGGCCTTGCTCTGGCCAACCATGTCGCGGTGTTGCTGGCCGCTGGCTTGGCGATAGACCTCGGCGCGGCGGTGTTCGTCCTCGGCCTTCAAGGCCAGGCGCTCGATGCGTTCGGCGGCGCTGACCGTGGCGGCAGCAAGGCTGGCGAAGGCTTGCAGGGCGCTCAGGTCGATGGGCTCGAAGCGCTCCGGATCCAGAGAGTCCAGGGTTAGCAGGCCCCAGGGGCGCTCGTCGACGAACAGCGGGCAGCCCATGCAGTCGTGGACTTCCAGGTGCTCGGCCAGCCCCTCGACCAGCCCGTCGTACGGATCGGGCAGTCCGCTGTCGGCGGCGAAGCGGGTGGGCTGCGGGTTGGCCAGCAGCGCTTCGAAGCGTGGGTGCTCGCTGACGCGGAATCTCCGGCCCAGTGTATCGGTGCTCAAGCCATCCACGGCGAGCGGCACCAGGCAGTCGCCGTCCAGGCGCAACAACGCCGCCGCATCGCAAGGCAGCAGGGCGCGCAAAGTGCCGAGCAGGCGTCGATAACGTTCGCCCTCAGGCAGTTCACGGGACAAGTCGGCCACCAGCGGCAGCAGCGAGGTGAGCAGGGCAGTTGCGGTCATAATGACTCCATGTAGTCATAGCGACTATAAAACGGGTCGTGTCGATATGACTACATTGTTTTTAACTTGCTGATATTAAAGATAAAAATTTATGGCACGGAAACTGATATGAATTACACAACTGTTATCGGTCATACGTCAGGAGTCACCTTATGCTCAGTCGAGAAGAACGCGCCATCATTCGCTCCACCGTGCCCCTGCTTGAAAGCGGCGGTGAAGCGCTGATCACTCACTTCTACCGCATGATGCTGTCCGAATACCCGCAAGTGCGCCCGCTGTTCAACCAGGCCCACCAGGCCAGTGGCGATCAACCCCGTGCGCTGGCCAACGGTGTGTTGATGTATGCGCGACACATTGACCAACTCGACCAATTGGGCGACCTGGTGGCGAAAATCGTCAACAAGCACGTTGCCTTGCAGATCCTGCCGGAACATTACCCGATTGTCGGTGCGTGCCTGCTGCGGGCGATCGCCGAGGTGTTGGGTGCCGAGATCGCCACGCCCGAAGTGATCGCGGCGTGGGGCGCTGCCTACAACCAATTGGCCGATATCCTGATCGGTGCCGAAGCCGGCATGTACGACAAGAAAGCCGAGGCGCCGGGCGGCTGGCGTGGCGAGCGTGAGTTCATCCTGGCGGCCAAGGTCCAGGAAAGCTCGGAGATCACCTCGTTCTATTTCGAACCGGCGGACAAGGGCTCGATCCTGGTGGCCGAGCCGGGCCAGTACATCGGCATGAAGCTCATCCTCGATGGCGAGGAAGTGCGCCGTAACTATTCGCTGTCGGCCCTGGCGGACAATGGCCAGTACCGGATCAGCGTCAAGCGTGAGCCGGGCGGGCGGGTGTCGAATCACCTGCATCATCATTTCGAGGTTGGCAGCCGCATCCAGTTGTTCCCGCCGTCCGGGGACTTCTACCTGACCGCCAGCGACAAGCCCCTGGTGCTGATCAGCGGCGGCGTCGGCATCACCCCGACCCTGGCCATGTTGCAGGCGGCGCTGCAAACCGAGCGTCCGGTGCATTTCATTCACTGCGCACGCAACGGCCGCGCCCATGCCTTCCGCGACTGGATCGACGATCTGGCCAAGCGGCATCCGCAACTCAAGCGCTTCTACTGCTACGACGAAGACGACGGCTTGAGCCCGGCGGCGGACAAGGTGGGGCTGTTGAGCCAGGAGCAGTTGGCGCAATGGCTGCCGGAGCAGCGTGACCTGGATGCCTATTTCCTTGGGCCGAAGGGTTTCATGGGCGCCGTCAAGCGCCACCTCAAGGCCCTGGGCGTGCCGGACCGGCAGAGCCGCTACGAATTCTTCGGCCCGGCGGCGGCGCTGGAGTAAGGTCGCGGCAAACCGGAAGACCCGGTTGCCTTCATCGCGAGCAGGCTTGCTCCCACAAGGGATTGGCGGTGGACACAACTCCTGTGAACACCACAAAAAAACTGTGGGAGCGAGCTTGCTCGCGATAGCGGCGGCAGGTCCGCCCCTGTCCAACGGACCCGCATTAATCCGCAGTTAACCTTCTTGCGGTCTATTCCCCTCCAATGTCGACGTCCTCTGCTCGTTCACTGTCATGGTCAGCGTGTAGACTTCGGTACATCCGATCGCGCGCCGGGTGTCGCGAGGCTGCGCGTCGATCCATGCAGACAAAGGGAAACGCAATGAGTGAGGAAATGATGCGATTGGGCCGTGAGCGGCGCTATCTGGTGCTGCTGGGGCTGATCTGCCTAGCGCTGATCGGCGGTGCGCTGTACATGCAGGTAGCCCTCGGCGAGGCACCGTGCCCGCTGTGTATCTTGCAACGCTATGCGCTGTTGCTGATCGCGATCTTCGCCTTCATCGGCGCCGCCATGCGCACCCGTCGCAGCCTGACGATCTTCGAAGGCCTGGTGGTGCTCTGTGCCCTGGCGGGTGCCGGTGTGGCTGGGCATCACGTGTACACCCAGTTCTTCCCCGCAGTCAGTTGCGGCATCGACGTGTTGCAACCGATTGTCGATGACTTGCCGTTGGCGAAGATCTTCCCGCTGGGTTTCCAGGTCGATGGCTTTTGCTCCACCCCCTACCCACCGATCCTGGGCCTGTCTCTGGCGCAATGGGCACTGGTGGCCTTCGTGTTGACGGCGATTCTGGTGCCGTTGCTGGTGTCACGTAACCGCAAACCGCTTCGCTGAAACGCCTCAACGAAACGCCCTGGTTTCTCTCTTGGAGAACCGGGGCGTTTTGCGTTTCACGCTAGAACCGGAGCGTCCTTGATCCGAGGCAAGAATGACCTGCGGCAATGTGCGACACGTTGTCACATATCTTGCGGCGTTTAGCCTCTGCGAAGGTGATCAAGCGCTGTTTCCTGTAACAAAAAAACGTCTGCTTTCGCAACCCGCGCATGACCTGCAGCAGGCATTTTTAACAGCGTAGCGTCAGGCGCCGAAGGCCCCGAAAACTGGGCCCTTGCCAGACGAAAAAGCCCTTCTTAATCCTCTCGAGCTGTCTAAATCGGGCGTAGTAGACCTACGTTTTTTGGGGTTCTTGTTGAGAATTAATTTCGATAAGATGCTGGCCCGTTGCAATATCGGCAAGAGATTGTTGCCGGATCGGATAAAAATTATTTCGGGATGAGACATGGTCTACAGCGCCTCACCTCACTACAATCGCCCGCACCGATTTTCCGACCCGGCTCAGGCTTGAGCATGAGAGTGGTCGAAGGGCGCCAGCGCCCCATGCGACCCCAGGTGTCGGTGCCTCCAACTACCCGCACCAAATGGAATTGGGCTTGAACTAGGCCTTTTGACCAACGAATAAGAACTCACCGCTGGCCCAGGATGTGTCGAACAGCCGCTGACGTTCGATGGGCAGCCCTTATTCAATCCAAGAAAATGCCAACCCTTGGCAGGGTGAAGTGTTGGCGATCAAAACCCAACTGCATTGCGCAAGCTGCTTTAGAGGTCGTGAGATGAGTAAAAACAGGTACCCCCGATTACTAGGCTTGTTGCCGCTGCTCGGCACGTTGCTGCTGGGAGGCTGCAACATGACCTTGCTCGATCCCAAGGGCCAGGTCGGCCTGGATGAACGAAACCTGATCATCACCGCCACGCTGCTGATGTTGCTGGTCGTCGTGCCGGTCATCGTCATGACCTTCCTGTTCGCCTGGAAGTACCGCGCAACCAACACCAAGGCCACCTACACGCCAAAATGGTCGCATTCGACCAAGATCGAAGTGGCGGTGTGGACCATTCCGGTGCTGATCATCATTGCCTTGGGTTACATCACCTACAAGTCGACCCATGCCCTGGACCCGTATCGTCCGCTGGATTCCGACGTCAAGCCGATCACCATTGAAGTGGTCTCGATGGACTGGAAGTGGCTGTTCATCTATCCGGAACAGGGCATCGCCACCGTCAACAAGATCGTGTTCCCGGCCCATACGCCGATCAACTTCAAGGTCACCTCCGACACCGTGATGAACTCGTTCTTCATCCCGGGCCTGGGCGGCCAGATCTACGCGATGGCGGGCATGCAGACCAAGCTGCACCTGATCGCCAACCAGAACGCCGAACTCGACGGTATCTCCGCCAACTACAGCGGCGCGGGCTTTACCGGCATGAAGTTCAAAGCAATCGCCACGACCCAGGAAGATTTCGACGCCTGGGTCAACGATGTGAAGAAGGCACCTAAACAGCTTGAAAAAGCTGAATACGAAGCCCTTTCCAAACCGAGCCAGAACAACCCAGTCGAACTCTACTCGTCGGTTACGCCGAACCTGTTCCAGACCATCATCGACAAGTATGAAGGGATGAATCCGGGCAAGCCGATGCACCACGAGAAGAAAGAGAAGGAAGTGGCTCACAACATGGAAGGGATGGACATGAGCTCGCATTCAGCTGCCGGGGCAGAGGAGTAAACGATGTTAGGTAAATTAAGTTGGGAAGCGATCCCGTTCCACGAGCCGATTGTCATGGTGACCCTCGCCATCATCGCGCTCGGTGGTCTGGCATTGTTCGCCGGTATCACTTATTTCAAGAAGTGGACCTACCTGTGGACCGAGTGGCTGACGTCGGTCGACCACAAGAAAATCGGCGTGATGTACATCATCGTCGCCATGGTCATGCTGCTGCGCGGTTTCGCCGACGCCATCATGATGCGTACCCAACTGGCCATGGCCACCGAGGGTTCGCCTGGCTACCTGCCGCCTGAACACTATGACCAGATCTTCACCGCCCACGGTGTGATCATGATCATCTTCATGGCGATGCCGTTCTTCACCGGCCTGATGAACCTTGCGGTGCCGCTGCAGATCGGTGCCCGTGACGTGGCCTTCCCGTTCCTGAACTCCCTGAGCTTCTGGTTGCTGGTGTCCGGTGTGGTGCTGATCAACCTGTCCCTGGGCGTTGGCGAATTCGCCAAGACCGGCTGGGTGGCCTATCCACCGCTGTCGGGCTTGCAATACAGTCCGGGCGTGGGGATGGATTACTACATCTGGGCGCTACAGCTATCCGGGTTGGGGACAACGCTGACGGGGGTCAACTTCCTGGCCACCGTGGTGAAAATGCGTACCCCGGGCATGAAGCTGATGGACATGCCGATCTTCACCTGGACCTGCACCTGGGCCAACGTCCTGATCGTCGCTTCCTTCCCGATCCTGACCGCTACCCTGGCTCTGCTGACGCTTGACCGTTACATGGATTTCCACATTTTCACCAATGAACTGGGTGGAAATCCGATGATGTACGTGAACCTGTTCTGGGCCTGGGGTCACCCTGAGGTGTACATCCTGATCCTGCCGGCGTTCGGTATTTTCTCTGAAGTCATCTCGACTTTCTCCGGCAAGAAACTGTTCGGCCACCATTCGATGATCTACGCTTCCGGCGCGATCTCGGTACTGGGCTTCATGGTCTGGCTGCACCACTTCTTCACCATGGGTTCGGGTGCCAGCGTCAACGCCTTCTTCGGCCTGGCGACGATGCTGATTTCGATCCCGACGGGGGTGAAGCTGTTCAACTGGCTGTTCACCATCTATCAGGGCCGCCTGCGTTTCACCAGCCACGTGATGTGGACCCTGGGCTTCATGGTGACCTTCGCCATCGGCGGCATGACCGGCGTACTGCTGGCGATCCCGGGTGCTGACTTCGTGTTGCACAACAGCCTGTTCGTGATCGCGCACTTCCATAACGTGATCATCGGCGGCGCGGTGTTTGGCTACATCGCCGGCTTCGCCTTCTACTTCCCGAAAGCGTTCGGCTTCAAGCTGCACGAAGGCTGGGGCAAGGCTGCGTTCTGGTTCTGGATCACCGGCTTCTTCGTCGCGTTCATGCCGCTCTATGTACTGGGCTTCATGGGCATGACCCGTCGCCTGAACACCACCACCAACCCTGAGTGGGTGCCGTACCTGTACGTCGCCATGTTCGGTGCGGTGATGATCGCTGTCGGCATCGCCTGCCAGCTGATCCAGTTGTATGTGAGCGTGCGTGACCGCAACAAGCCAGAGAACATGTGCGAACACGGCGACCCGTGGAATGCCCATACCCTGGAATGGTCGACCTCTTCGCCACCGCCGTTCTACAACTTCGCCGTGCTGCCAAAAGCCGACGTCATCGACCCGTTCACCGAAGCCAAGGAAAACGGCACCGCGTACCCGGTTCCGGCCAAGTACGAGCCGATCCACATGCCCAACAACACCGCCACCGGTGTGGTCATGGGCGCTCTGTTGACCGTGTTCGGTTTCGCGATGATCTGGCACATCTGGTGGCTGGCCATCGCCAGCCTGGTCGGCACCGTGGTGTATTTCACTATCCATGCCGCCCGTGACGATCAGGGCTACATGGTGCCGGTGGATGTTATCGAGCGCATCGAAGCCGAGCAGCACAAACGTCTGGTAGCGGCCGGGAAAGTCCCAGCCACCGCCACCCGTGTTGAAACCTCGTTGGAACAGGCTTAAACCATGTCGAACTTAGTGACCACTGTTGGACACGCCCATGGTCATGACCATGGGCACGATGACCATCACCACGACTCGGGCGAGATGACCGTATTCGGTTTCTGGCTCTACCTGATGACCGACTGCATTCTGTTTGCGTCGATCTTCGCGGCCTACGCGGTGCTGGTTAACAACGTCGCCGGTGGCCCGTCGGGCCACGACATCTTCGAACTGCCGTACGTACTGGGCGAAACCGCGCTGCTGCTGTTCAGTTCGATCACCTACGGCTTCGCCATGCTGGCGTTGTTCAAAGGCAAGAAGAGCCAGGTGCTGGGCTGGTTGGGCATGACCTTCCTGTTCGGTGCCGGCTTTATCGGCATGGAGATCAACGAGTTCCATATCCTGATCGCCGAAGGCTACGGCCCTAGCCGCAGCGGCTTCCTGTCCGGGTTCTTCACCCTGGTCGGCACCCACGGTCTGCACGTGACCAGCGGCCTGATCTGGATGGCGATCATGATGTACCAGGTCCACAAAAACGGCCTGACCGCTACCAACAAGACACGCCTGAGCTGCCTGAGCCTGTTCTGGCACTTCCTGGACGTGGTGTGGATCTGCGTATTCACCGGTGTTTATCTGATGGGGACCCTGTAAATGGCTAACGCTCATTCTCATGATGGTCACGACGCCGGCCACGGCAGCGTCAAGTCCTACGCCATCGGTTTCATCCTGTCGGTGATCCTGACCGTCATCCCGTTCGGCCTAGTGATGTACCCGTCGCTGCCCAAGAGCCTGACCCTGTGGATCATCCTGATCTTCGCCGTGGTCCAGGTATTGGTGCACCTGGTGTACTTCCTGCACCTGGACCGCTCCGCCGCCCAACGTAACAATGTGGTCGCGTTTGTCTTTGCCGCGATCGTGATTGTCCTGCTGGTCGGCCTGTCGTTGTGGATCATGTTCAGCATCCACACCAACATGATGGCGCACTGAGGAAAATCCGGATGTCCCTGAAGCACTTTATCCAAATCACCAAGCCGGGGATCATTTTCGGTAACGTGCTTTCTGTGGCAGGCGGGTTTTTCCTGGCCTCGAAAGGGCATGTCGATCTGGCCATCTTCCTGGCTGCGATGATTGGCACTTCCCTGGTGGTGGCGTCCGGTTGCGTGTTCAACAACTGCATCGACCGCGACATCGACATCAAGATGGAACGCACCAAGAATCGGGCGCTGGTCCAAGGCCTGATTCCGGTGCAACTGGCCCTGGCATTCGCCACGGTGCTGGGCGTGGCCGGCGTGGCGCTGCTGTACTGGGTGGCCAATCCGTTGGCGGCGTTGTTCGCGGTGATCGGTTTTGTCATCTACGTCGGCCTCTACAGCCTGTACCTCAAGCGCAAGTCGGTCCACGGCACGCTGGTGGGCAGTCTGTCGGGGGCGATGCCGCCGGTGATTGGCTACGTGGCGGTGAGCAACAGCTTCGACATCGCGGCGCTGACGCTGCTGGTGATGTTCAGCCTGTGGCAGATGCCGCATTCCTACGCCATCGCGATCTTCCGCTTCAACGACTACCTGGCGGCCTCGATTCCGGTGCTGCCGGTCAAGCGCGGCATCCGCGTGGCCAAGAAGCACATCCTGCTCTACATCCTGGCCTTCCTGGTGGCGACCTTGATGCTGACCTTCAGCGGCTACGCCGGCATGAGCTACCTCGCCGTCGCCGCCGCCATGGGCATGTACTGGCTGTACATGGCCTGGACCGGCTATAAGGCGGTGGATGACACGGTCTGGGCACGCAAGCTGTTCGTGTTCTCGATCCTCACCATCACCGCCCTGAGCGTCATGATGTCCCTGGACTTCAAAGTGCCGAGTGAGCTGTTGCTGACGTACGCGCCTTAAGCTTCAGACGCTGCAAAAAAAGCCCCGCCTTCGAGAGAAGCGCGGGGCTTTTTGTCGAGGAGGGCATGGATTGGCTGTCATTCGTCGCAATAGATTCTGGTTTGTTGAACTATGCGCAATTTGCCTATAGTTTCTGCCATGCGTACCCTATTTTTTGAAACGACTACGTTCACCTCTACGGTTGGCAATTACCTGACTGACGATGAATATCGCCTGCTTCAGTCCTATATGCTGCAGCATCCAGAGGTCGGTGACGTCATGCCACGTACCGGTGGCTTTCGTAAGCTGCGCTGGTTCGATGAACGTCGTGGCAAAGGGAAGCGAGGTGGGTTGCGAGTCATTTACTATTGGCTCATGAACGATCGTCAGTTCTGGATGTTCGCGATTTATGACAAGGATGAGTTGGAAAACCTGACCTCCGAGCAAGAGAAGACGCTCAAGCGTGCCATAGAAGCTGAGTTGAAAGTACGAGGTACCTTATGAAAAAGCGCGATCTGTTTGCCGAGATGATGCAAGGTGTCGAGGAGATGGCCGCTCACCGCGATGGCAAGATTACCCTTCGCCAGATATCGATCGAAGACAAACCGGCTCCCGAGGTGTCGGCCCAGGAAATCGTGGCGTTGCGCGACAAGCTCCACATGTCTCAAGCCGTTTTCGCCAAGAGCATCAGGACCAGCCCAGGTACCCTTAGAAACTGGGAACAGGAAAAATCCAAGCCTAATGCTCAGGCGGCTTTGTTGATCAAACTGGTCGAGAAGTTTCCAGATATGGTTGAACGGCTTGGCGCTGTTTGAATAGCTGGTCCCCATTAAAAAGCCCCGCCTTCGAGAGAAGCGCGGGGCTTTTTAATGGGTATCACTTTGGACTTCTGTGGGAGCGGGCTCAACCTCGGCTTATTGCTGGGCGATGCTGTAGCCGTCGAAGGCTTTCTGCTGCTGCAATGCAGTGACGATGCCCTTGCGGGTGGCCGGTTGTTCGGTGCCGTCGTTGTCCAGGAAGGTTTCGCTTTCCAGCTCGGCTTCGTCGCCTTCGCCGACGAAGTTGAAGCCCAGGAATTCGAAGGCTTCGCGGTCGACGTTCGGCTTGGAGCGTGGTGTGCGCAGGGGCAGGGTGACGCTGATGCCGTCCTTGCTGATGACAAACACTTCGGCTTCCTTCTTGGCCCGCGAGGCCTTGCCTTTGCTGCCGCTCGGGTTGCTGATGGCCTGGTGGGTCTGGTTCAGCACTTTCAGGGCCAGGCCGTAGACCAGTTCCTGGAACGACGGGTCGTCCTTATAGCTGGAGAGGATGCGGCTGATCGGGAAGCGGCTGCTCAGGTCTTCCAGGGCCGCGAAGTCGGCGGCTTCGGCGTCCTTGAGTTGTTTGAGCTGGCCCATCAGTTCGTAGGCCTTGTCGTCGTCGAAGGCATCGTGGGCCTGGCGGATGGCGTTGCGCAGTTCGCGGATCTGGTCGCTTTCGCGGTTCGACTGGAACGCATCGAGGACCATTTCGCTGATGGTTTTGGCCTGGGGCAGATGCTGTGAAAGATTGATGGAGTTTTCGTATTCCGCTTTGGACGACAGGGTGACTACGGATTCAGCGGTGTTGGAATCGGACATTGAAATTTCACTACTTCTGTTAGCGGGATGAGGCGAGAAAGGCATTGAGCTTTTTTCCGGTCGCCTAATCTATTGGACCCGAGCGGTGTTGTCACGGTCGGACCGGTAGCAACTGACCATTTGTTGCCGGTGGCGGGTTTCAGTCTCGCATCAGGTCCATCAGTCGCAACGCATCGGCGGTCGCGGCGCCGCTGGCGGTGTTGTCGAAAATGCACCAGGTCGGTGTGTCGGAGTCGGCTTTCAATGCTTGGGCGAGACGCTCCAGCCAGGCGTCTTCGTAGGCCGAGTAGTAAATCCGTGGCGAACCGTGCAGCCGGTAGTAGCGAATGCCAGGCCAGCCAGCGGGTTGATCGCCGCCGGGTAATGGCGACGGGTCGGCGGCGACACGGCCGATGCATTCGTCTTGCAGGATCGCGGCAGCCTGGGGGGCGAGCCAGCTCGGGTGTCGCGGCTCAAGCACCGCATACCCCTGGTAACGGTCCCGCAAGGCCTTGAAGAACGCTCCGGCCACGGCCGCCTCGAAGGCCAGCGACGGTGGCAACTGAATCAACAGGCAGCCAAGTTTTCCCCCCAGTTGCGAACATTGCCCGAGGAATTCATCCACAAGCCCTTCGCAATCGATCAGCCGCCGTTCATGGGTGATCTGCTTGGGCACCTTGACCGAAAAGCGAAAGTCCCCGGCAACACTGTCGGCCCACTTTGCATACGTGGCGGGTCGGTGCGGGCGGTAGAACGAGCTGTTGATCTCCACGGCGGGGAATCGGCTGCTGTAGCGCTGCAAATGCGTTCCTTCCGCCGCGAAGGCCGGCCAATGCTCCCGGGGCAGCGACCAGCCGGCGCAGCCCAGGTAAAGACGTGATGAGGGGGGGAGAGGTCGAGTCGGCAAGGGCGAAGGCCTGATGGCGGCGGATACAGCCTATGACCGCAGCCAGCGCCTCATGTCTGCATTGTTTTTTGTCGTTGGCGGGGCACCGTTCATTCACAAATCACATTCTTGCCCGCCATCTTGGAGCGATACAGCGCCTGGTCCGCACGGTGCAACAACGTCGCGTGCTGTTCATCGTCGTACCGCTGCACCACGCCAAAACTCATGGTGATCTGAAAGTCGCCCACCGGCAGCAGGTCGGACAGGCCTCGGCGAATGTTCTCCGCCCAGCAGGCAGGCGTCGGCCAGGGTGGTGTTGGGCAAGATCATGATGAATTCGTCACCGCCCCAGCGCACCAGCAAATCACCGTCGCGCTCGCAGTGCTGGACGCTCTGCACCACTTGCACCAGCGCTGCGTCCCCGAAGGCGTGGCCGTAGCGATCGTTGATGTCCTTGAAGTCGTCGACGTCCATGGCGATCAGCGACAGCGGTTCGCGGAAACGCTGTGCGCGCTCACAGGCCAGCGGCAGCGCCTGGTCCAGGCGATAGCGGTTGGCGACTCGCGTCAGGGCATCGGTTTCGGCAAGCCTGCGGTTTTCGTCGAGCTGGATCTGCAACTGATGGTTGACCCGGGACAGTTCGCGGGTGCGTTCTTCGATGATGGCTTCCAGGGATTTGTTGCGCCGTTCCAGTTGTTCGAACAGGCGCTTCTTGTCGTCGATACTGCGATGGGCGCCGATCATGCGTGCCACCGTGCCGTCCGGGTTGCGGGCGATCACGTAGCCGCGATCCTCGATCCAGATGTAGGACCCGTCGCGCGCGCGGCAACGGTATTCGGCCTGGTAGCGGTGGGATCGTTGTTCCAGGTAGTTGTCGAACAACGCCATGACCCGTGGGTAATCCTCCGGGTGGATCACGCTTTCCCAAGTCAGCACGGTGTTGTCCAGTGAATGGGGCAGGTAGCCAAGCATCGTGTACCAGCCGGGGTTGCGGTAGACGAAGCCGGTGTTGGCATTCCAATCCCAGATGCCATCGCTGACCAGTTCCAGGATGGTGTGCAGCACGCCTTCGTCCAGATCGGACAGGTCGAACCGCAGCATGTCGATGTTCGAGGCATCTCCCATCGTCGTTTCCTCAATCAGCCTTGATATCAAAATGCTCGTCCAAGGAGAAAGAGTAGCTGATGGGGCGGGGCGTCACTAGCGGGGGATGTTCAGGCGGGATTTGCTTTTGTGGCGAGGGGATTTATCCCCGTTGGGTCGCATAGCGGCCCCCAAAGTCATCAAACCCGACTCACCTGCTATGTGAACCGACAGCCTTGGGGTTGCTGCGCAACCCAGCGGGGATGAATCCCCTCGCCACAACATCACCCGGCTGGGGGGTGGGGTTTGCCCCATTTCTCCAGCGCAAACTCGACAAAACTGCGCAGTTTCGGCAAACGGTAGCGATCCTGCGCATACATCAGGCTCATCGGCCGATGGGGCAATTGGTAGTCCTGCAGCAACGCCACCAGGTGTCCATGCTTCAGGTCCTGGGCGACCAGGGCATCGGGCAGCATCACCACGCCCATCCCGGCCAGGGCTGCGCGATGCAGACCCGAGGAACTGTTGATCAGCATCGGTCCGTTCACCGGCACTTTGATCTCGCCGTCCGGCCCGTTGATGGGCCAGTGATCCTGGGCGAAGCGCCATTCGTCTGCTGCCGAATAGGCGAACGACAGGCAATCGTGTTGCTGCAGATCCGCAGGTTGTTCCGGCGTGCCGCGCCGGGCCAGGTAAGCGGGGGAAGCGCAGATGGTCAGGGTGTAGTCCAGCAATGGGCGGGCAATCAGTTTCGGGTCGGGATGGCCGAGGCGGATGGCGACGTCGAATCCATGGTCGAGCAGGTCCAGGCGCTGGTTGGTCAGCACCACGTCGAGCTTGACCTGGGCGAAGCGCTGGCTGAATTCGGCCAGGGCCGGCGCGAGGCGTTCGGTGCCGAAGGTCAGCGGTGCGGTGATGCGCAGGGTGCCGGTGGGCTCGCCTTGGGTCTGTTCGGCCAGGCGCTCGGAGTCGGCCACCAGCCCCAGTACTTCCAGGCAGCGCTGGTAGTAGGTCGAGCCGAATTCCGTCAGGCGCTGGCGCCGTGTCGTACGGTTGATCAGGCGCACGCCGAGGCGTTGCTCCAGGGCACGAAGATGATTGCCCACCATGGTGGTGGACATTTCGCACGCCTGGGATGCCGCGGTCAGGCTTCCGGTTTCGACCACCTTCACGTAAACGGTCATTGCCTGGAACAGGTCCATTATCAAGCTCGGCTTTTAAATGATTGAAGTAAAGCAGTGTTTATCCAGTCTTGGTGGCTAACCATACTGGAAAAAACCAACCAATGGAGCCTGATGCCATGACTGCTGCCTGCCTGATGACCACTTACCAACCCCTGGCGCTGAATTTCACCCATGGCTTGGGGACGCGCCTGTGGGACCAGGACGGCCGCGAATATCTCGATGCGGTGGCGGGCGTGGCGGTGACCAATGTCGGCCATTCCCACCCGCGGCTGGTGGCCGCCATCAGCGAGCAGGCCGGCCTGCTGTTGCATACTTCCAACCTGTACAGCATCGATTGGCAGCAACGCCTGGCGCAAAAGCTCACCCGGCTGTCGGGGCTGGAGCGGGCGTTTTTCAACAACTCAGGCGCCGAGGCCAACGAAACCGCGCTGAAACTGGCGCGCCTATACGGCTGGCACAAGGGCATCGAGCAGCCGTTGGTGGTGGTCATGGACAATGCGTTCCATGGGCGCACCTTGGGCACCATGTCCGCCAGCGACGGCCCGTCCGTGCGGCTGGGCTACAACCGTTTGCCGGGGGATTTCATCAAGGTGCCGTTCGGCGATCTCGCGGCGCTGGAGCAGATTCAACAGGCTCACGCCGAACGCATCGTCGCGGTGCTGGTGGAGCCGATCCAGGGCGAAAGCGGTGTGCAACTCGCCCCACCGGGTTATCTCAAGGCCTTGCGGCAGCTGTGCAGCCGGCGCGCCTGGCTGTTGATGCTCGACGAGATCCAGACCGGCATCGGTCGCACCGGCCAGTGGTTCGCGTTCCAGCACGAGGGCATCGTGCCGGACGTCATGACCCTCGCCAAAGGCCTGGGCAACGGTGTGCCCATCGGTGCCTGCCTGGCACGGGGCAAGGCTGCCGAGCTGTTTACCCCTGGCAGCCATGGCAGTACGTTTGGCGGCAATCCGCTGGCCTGTCGGGTCGGTTGCACGGTGCTGGACATCATCGAGGAACAAGCGCTGGTGGATAACGCCAGGCACCAGGGCGAACAGTTGCTGAGCCGGCTGCGGACGGAGTTGGCGGACAACCCGAATGTGTTGGCGATTCGCGGCCAGGGCTTGATGATCGGCATTGAGCTCAAGCAACCGGTCCGCGACCTGACCCTTCGCGCCGCCCAGGACCACGGCCTGCTGATCAATGTCACCCGGGGGCAGACCATCCGCCTGCTGCCGCCGCTGACGCTCGATGGGCGGGAAGTGGAGATGATTGTCAGGGGCGTGAGCCGCTGTCTGGCGCAGGGCTGAGGGGCGTTCGCCCGGCGGACGGTTTTTATCGGTGAGCCGGGCGAAGCGCAACGCAGCGGGACGGAATTTTTAACGATTGGCGCGTTCCAACGCCTGCCAGAGTCGATTGCCTACGCCCTGGCACTTCAGACTGAAAACCAGGAGCATTCCATGTTCACCTCGCGTCGCTTGATCGTTGTCGCTACTGCTGTGGCCTTGTTGTCCGGCTGTGCGTCGCCTAACCCCTATGACAACCAGGGCCAGGCCTCTACCGAATCGTCGGGAATGAGCAAAACCGCCAAGTACGGCGGCCTTGGTGCGCTGGCGGGAGCTTTGGCCGGTGCGGCCATCGGTCACGATAACCGTGGCAAGGGCGCGTTGATCGGCGCGGCGGTGGTGGGGGCTTCCGCGGCCGGCTACGGCTACTACGCCGACCAGCAGGAAAAGAAACTGCGCGCCAGCATGGCCAATACCGGTGTTGAAGTGCAGCGCCAGGGTGACCAGATCAAGCTGATCATGCCGGGCAACATCACCTTCGCCACTGACTCGGCGAACATCGCGTCCAGCTTCTACCAGCCGCTGAACAACCTGGCCAACTCCCTCAAGGAGTTCAACCAGAACCAGATCGAGATCGTCGGTTACACCGACAGCACCGGCAGCCGCCAGCACAACATGGACCTGTCCCAGCGCCGTGCCCAGAGCGTGGCGACCTACCTGACGTCCCAGGGCGTGAGCGGTGCCAACCTGTCGGCCCGTGGCGCCGGCCCGGACAACCCGGTGGCGAGCAACGCCGACGTCAATGGTCGTGCGCAGAACCGTCGGGTCGAGGTCAACCTCAAGGCCATTCCGGGCCAGAATTACCAGCAGGCACCGCAGCAGCAGGGCCAGACTTATCAGCAATACCCGTAAACCGCTGGGTGGTAAATGAAAGGGGCCCTCTGGAAACAGGGGGCCCTTTTTTTGCCGCTAGTGTTTAGACCTTTGTGGTGAGCCGCATCGCCAGCGCCTGGGCAATCGCCATCCGTCATCGCGAGCAAGCTCGCTCCCACAGGGAGTTTGTGGCGGACGCAGCATTTGCGCATGCCCCGATCACACCTGTGGGAGCGAGCTTGCTCGCGATAGCGGTCCGCCTGAACCGATGATGTTGGATATGCCACCGTCATCGCGAGCAAGCTCGCTCCCACAGAGGGGTTTTCTTAAGTCAATAAAAAGCCCGCCCGATCAGGTAATCGGGCGGGCTTTTGGGTGTCGCTCGGTATTACTTCTTCAAACCGTAATGCTCATCGAGCATGCCGGGTGAATTCGGGGCCTTGGGGGCGTAGTCCCGCGGCGGTTCCTGAATCCCTTTGGGTGGGGTCAGGCGTTCCCGTGGAGTCTGTGCCGCATCGGCTTGCAGGGCGGCCAGCAGGCGCTGGCGAGTCTGCTCGTCCAGGGCCAGGCGATTGGCACCCTCGGACAAATGATCCTGGACATCCTGGTAGCTCTGGGTGAGTTTTTTCACCAGAGAAGCGGTGCTGTTGAAGTGAGTGACCACTTCATTCTGATAACTGTCGAAACGTTCCTGAATGTCGTCCAGCTGACGTTGCGTGCTGTTGGGCACCGCGTTGGGCAGCAGTCGGGCAAGCAGGAATCCAATGGCGACACCGGCAACCAGGGCAAGAGTCGGCAACAACCAAACTAAGAGCGAGTGTTCCACGAGTCCTTCCTCTATAAACGGCTTTGCTTTACGTTAACGGCTCGGACCTGCGCTGTATACCGCGAAGAACATCGCAATCATGCCAGGCACAGACTTTAGCTAGACGAGTCGACCCAATTCGGGGTCACGGAGTTCTTTCCCTTGCTTATGCGCGAAACCCCTGTCGTCATCGATGGCCCCGTGGGCCAACTGGAAGCCTTGTACCTGGACAGTGAGGCCCCCCGTGGCCTGGCGCTGATCTGCCACCCGAACCCGGTGCAAGGCGGGACCATGCTCAACAAAGTAGTCTCGACCCTGCAACGCACTGCCCGTGATGCTGGCCTGGTTACGTTGCGTTTCAATTATCGTGGCGTGGGCGCCAGTGCAGGCAGTCATGACATGGGCACCGGCGAGGTGGACGATGCCCAGGCGGTCGCCCAATGGCTGCGTGAAAAATACCCGCAACTGCCCCTGACCCTGTTCGGTTTTTCCTTCGGCGGCTTTGTCGCCGCCAGCCTGGGCGGGCGCCTGGAAGCCCAGGGGCAACCGGTCAAGCACCTGTTCATGGTGGCCCCGGCGGTGATGCGCCTGGACGAGCAATCGCCCTTGCCGACCGGTGGCGAGTTGACCGTGATCCAGCCGGAAACCGACGAAGTGGTCGATCCGCAGCTGGTTTACGCATGGTCCGATACGCTTCAGCGCCCCCATGAGCTGCTGAAAGTGGCAGAATGCGGACACTTTTTTCATGGCAAGCTGACCGATCTCAAGGATCTGATCCTGCCGCGCCTCTCGAATTGACAGCAGTCTGACAAGCGATAACCCATGACGACGCGTACCCGTATCCTGACCGGCATCACCACCACCGGCACCCCGCACCTGGGCAACTATGCCGGCGCCATCCGTCCGGCGATCCTCGCCAGCCGCGACAGCAACGCCGATTCGTTCTACTTCCTGGCCGACTATCACGCCCTGATCAAGTGCGATGACCCGCTGCGTATCCAGCGGTCGCGTCTGGAGATTGCCGCCACTTGGCTGGCCGGCGGCCTGGACGTGGAGCGTGTGACGTTCTATCGCCAGTCCGATATTCCCGAGATCCCGGAACTGACCTGGCTGCTGACCTGCGTCGCCGCCAAGGGCCTGCTCAACCGCGCCCACGCCTACAAGGCCTCGGTGGACAAGAACGTCGAAGTCGGTGAAGACCCGGACGCCGGCGTCACCATGGGCCTCTACAGCTACCCGATCCTCATGGCCGCCGACATCCTGATGTTCAACGCCCACAAGGTGCCGGTCGGCCGCGACCAGATCCAGCACGTGGAGATGGCCCGCGACATCGGCCAGCGTTTCAATCATCTGTTTGGCCAGGGCAAAGAGTTCTTCACCATGCCCGAGGCGCTGATCGAAGAAAGCGTGGCCACGCTGCCAGGCCTCGATGGCCGCAAGATGTCCAAGAGCTACGACAACACCATCCCGTTGTTCACCAGCGCCAAGGACATGAAAGACGCGATCTCGCGGATCGTCACCGACTCCCGCGCCCCGGGCGAAGCCAAGGATCCGGACAATTCGCACCTGTTCACCCTGTTCCAGGCCTTCGCCACTGCCGAACAGTCCGCCGAGTTCCGCAGCGAGCTGCTGCAAGGCCTGGGTTGGGGCGAAGCCAAGAACCGTCTGTTCCAGTTGCTCGACAGCGAGCTGGGTGAAGCGCGCGAGCGTTATCACCAATTCATCGAGCGTCCATCGGACCTTGAAGACATCCTGCAACTGGGCGCGAGCAAGGCCCGGGCCGTGGCAACGCCGTTCCTCTACGAATTGCGCGAGGCTGTTGGCCTGCGTTCGTTTGTCAGCCAGGTCCAGGTGGCCACCCAGACCAAAAAGAAAGCGGCCAAGGCGGCACGTTTCGTCAGCTTTCGCGAGGAGGACGGCAGCTTCCGTTTCCGCCTGCTTTCTGCCGATGGCGAGCAACTGTTGCTGTCGAACAATTTTGCCGACGGCAAGACCGCCGGGCAGGTGACCAAGCAATTGCAGTCCGGCCAGCCCTTGGACGTGCGCAGCGACGACCTGAGCTTCAGCGTCTGGCTCGAAGGCGAGTGCGTGGCGAACAGCCCGGCCTTCGCCGACAGCGCCGCCCGGGATGCGGCCATCGATGCGCTACGCGTCGCCCTGACGCCTGCCCAGGACTGACTCCGGCGCGTCACCCGACCATCGGCCCGAATAAGGGCCGATTGCCATTCCTCTGGGCCATCGCTACAGTGACGGCCCGTTTTTGTTGCCTTGCTAACGAATATGACGCCCCTAGAACGATATCAAGCTGATCTGAAACGCCCGGAGTTCTTCCACGACGCAGCCCAGGAAACGGCGGTGCGGCATTTGCAGCGCCTGTACGACGACCTGGTCGCGGCCTCGAACAACAAGCCGGGCCTGTTGGGCAAACTGTTCGGCAAAAAAGACCAGGCACCGGTCAAGGGCCTGTACTTCTGGGGCGGCGTCGGCCGTGGCAAGACCTACCTGGTGGACACCTTCTTCGAAGCGTTGCCGTTCAAGGAAAAGACACGGACGCACTTCCACCGCTTCATGAAGCGCGTGCACGAGGAAATGAAGACCTTGGGTGGCGAGAAGAACCCGCTGACCATCATCGCCAAGCGTTTTTCCGACGAGACCCGGGTGATCTGCTTCGATGAGTTTTTCGTTTCCGACATCACTGACGCCATGATCCTCGGCACCTTGATGGAAGAGCTGTTCAAGAACGGCGTGACCCTGGTCGCCACCTCGAACATCGTGCCGGACGGCCTGTACAAGGACGGCCTGCAGCGGGCACGGTTCCTGCCGGCCATTGCGCTGATCAAGGAACACACCGAAATCGTCAATGTCGACAGCGGCGTCGACTACCGCCTGCGTCACCTCGAACAAGCGGAGCTGTTCCACTTTCCCTTGGATGCCGCCGCCGAAGAAAGCCTGCGCAAGAGCTTTCGCGCCCTGACGCCGGAGTGCACCCAGGCGGTGGAAAACGATGTGCTGATCATCGAAAACCGCGAGATCCGCGCCATCCGCACCTGCGACGACGTGGCCTGGTTCGACTTCCGCGAACTGTGCGACGGCCCGCGCAGCCAGAACGACTACATCGAACTGGGCAAGATCTTCCACGCCGTGTTGCTCAGCGGCGTCGAGCAGATGAGCGTCACCACTGACGACATCGCCCGGCGCTTCATCAACATGGTCGACGAGTTCTACGACCGTAACGTGAAGCTGATCATTTCGGCCGAAGTCGAACTCAAGGACCTCTACACCGGCGGTCGCTTGACCTTCGAGTTCCAGCGGACCTTGAGTCGTTTGCTGGAGATGCAATCCCACGAGTTCCTGTCGCGGGCGCATAAGCCATAGATGACTCGGAGCACAAAAAAAGGCCTGCGATTGCAGGCCTTTTTTGTGCGCGTGAGATTGAGCAGTTCACTGCATAACCCTGTGGGAGCGAGCTTGCTCGCGATGGCGCCGTGTCAGTCAACATCCATGCTGCTGAGCCGTCGCCATCGCGAGCAAGCTCGCTCCCACATTGGACTGTATTCAACCCTTGATTCACGCCGCCTGCTGAAACTGCTGCCGATACTGGTTCGGCGACAGGTCGGTATGTTGCCGGAACAGCCGTGCGAAAAAGCTCGCGTCGTCATAGCCAACTTCGTAGCTGATGGTCTTGATGCTCTTGCGGCTGCCGGAAAGCAGGCCCTTGGCGGTTTCGATCCGCAGCCGTTGCAGGTAATGCAGCGGTTTGTCGCCGGTAGCGGTCTGGAAGCGGCGCATGAAATTGCGGATGCTCATGCCGTGTTCCCGGGCAACGTCCTCGAAGCGGAATTTGTCGGCGAAGTGCTCTTCGAGCCATTGCTGGATCTGCAGGATGATCACGTCCTGGTGCAATTTCTGCCCGCCGAAGCCGATCCGTCCTGGCGAATAGCTGCGTTGCACTTCATACAGGATGTCCCGCGCCACGGCCTGGGCCACGTTGGCGCCACAGAAGCGTTCAATGAGGTAAATGTAGAGGTCGCAGGCTGAGGTCGTGCCGCCGGCGCAGAACAGGTTGTCGGCGTCGGTCAGGTGCTTGTCCTGGTTCAGGTGCACCTGGGGGAAGCGTTCCTTGAAGGCATTGAAGAAACGCCAATAGGTGGTGGCTTCCTTGCCGTCGAGCAGCCCGGCCTCGGCCAGCCAGAACACCCCGGTGGCTTCGCCGCAGAGCACCGCGCCGCGAGCGTGTTGTTCGCGCAGCCAGGGCAGGATCTGGGGGTAACGTTGGCAGAGGCTGGCGAAATCATCCCAGAAGGCTGGCAGGATGATGACGTCGGTATTTTCCAGGCCACCGTCCACCGGCATGATCACATCGCTGAAGCTGTTCACCGGTTTGCCATCGGGGCTGACCAGGCGGGTTTCAAACGCCGGCGTCAGGCCTTGGCCCAGTTGTTTGCCATAGCGCAGGCTGGCCAGGTGGAAAAAATCCTTGGCTTGCATGAGCGTGAAGGCGAAGACCCGGTCGATTGCCAGGATGCTGACGCGCCGCAAGGGCGTGGAGACGTGCATAGACATAGTTCATCTTTATTTTTATAGGGGAAAGTGGTCAACAGACGGCTGGATCGTCTTATTTTTTGTCGGATGTGTCCAGTGTCCTGTCGCACACCGCAGGCTTAGGCTCTGTCGGATAACCACGTCCAACAATAACCAAAGGTGAGCCATGATCCCAAGAACACTGTTCAGTCCCGAGCACGAATTATTTCGCGACAGCGTACGAACCTTCCTCGAAAAAGAAGCCGTGCCGTACCACAGCCAGTGGGAAAAACAGGGGCATGTCGATCGCCAGCTCTGGAACAAGGCAGGGGAGGCGGGCATGTTGTGCTCGCACCTTCCAGAAGCCTATGGCGGGCTGGACGCGGACTTCCTCTACAGCACGGTGGTGATCGAGGAGATCGGGCGCCTGGGGCTGACGGGGATCGGTTTCTCGCTGCATTCCGACATCGTCGCGCCGTACATCCTGCATTACGGCAGTGAAGCGCTGAAACACAAGTACTTGCCCAAACTGGTGTCCGGCGAAATGGTCACGGCCATCGCCATGACCGAGCCGGGCGCCGGTTCCGACCTGCAAGGCGTGAAGACCACGGCGGTGCTCGACGGCGATGAGTACGTCATCAACGGCTCCAAGACGTTCATCACCAATGGCTTCCTGGCGGACCTGGTGATCGTGGTCGCCAAGACCGATCCCAAGGCTGGCGCCAAGGGCACCAGCCTGTTTCTGGTGGAAGCGGGCACACCGGGCTTCGAAAAGGGCAAGCGCCTGGAAAAAGTCGGCATGAAAGCCCAGGACACGTCGGAATTGTTCTTCCAGGATGTCCGCGTGCCGAAGGACAACCTGCTCGGGCAGGCTGGAATGGGCTTTGCCTACCTGATGCAAGAGCTCCCCCAGGAGCGCCTGACGGTTGCCATCGGCGGCCTGGCTTCGGCCGAAGCGGCGCTGCAATGGACCCTGGATTACACCCGCGAGCGCAAGGCGTTCGGCAAAACCATCGCCGACTTCCAGAACACCCGTTTCAAGCTTGCGGAAATGGCCACCGAAATCCAGATTGGTCGGGTCTTCGTCGACCGTTGCCTGGAATTGCACCTGCAAGGCAAGCTGGACGTGCCGACGGCGGCGATGGCCAAGTACTGGGGCACCGACCTGCAATGCAAGGTGCTCGACGAGTGCGTGCAGTTGCATGGCGGCTACGGCTTCATGTGGGAATACCCGATCGCACGGGCGTGGGCGGATGCGCGGGTGCAGCGGATCTATGCCGGGACCAATGAAATCATGAAGGAGATCATTGCGCGGTCGCTTTGATGCGGTGGTGAGCCTGGGGCCGCTATCGCGAGCAAGCTCGCTCCCACAGGAATTCATGTCTGATCGCTATTTCGTAATCAGCATCGAACCCTGTGGGAGCGAGCTTGCTTGCGATGAGGCCTGCGGATCAAGGCGCCGGGTTCGGCTGATCCTTGTGAATCGCCTCGATCCCCGCCAGCACTTCATCGGACAGCTTCAGGTCGAAGCTGGCGATATTGCTGTCCAGTTGCTCCAGCGTGGTGGCGCCAATGATGTTGCTGGTCACGAACGGCTGTTGGGTGACGAACGCCAGGGCCATCTGCGCCGGGTCCAGGCCATGTTCAAGGGCCAGGGCGACATAACGGCTGCAGGCCGCTTCCGATTGCGGGTTGAAGTAGCGCATGAAGCGGCTGTACAGGGTCAGGCGGCCCTTGGCGGGGCGTGCGCCGTTTTCGTACTTGCCCGACAGGAAACCGAACGCCAGTGGTGAATAGGCCAGCAGGCCGCATTGCTCGCGAATGGCGATTTCCGCCAGGCCGATCTCGAAGCTGCGGTTGAGCAGGTTGTAGGGGTTCTGGATCGACACCGCCCGCGGCCAGCCACGGGCCTCGGCCAGGGCGAGGAACTTCATGGTGCCCCACGGCGTTTCGTTGGACAGGCCGATATGGCGGATCTTGCCGGCGCGGACCTGTTCGTCCAAGGCTTCGAGGGTTTCCTCCAGCGGAGTGAACGTTTCGTCGGCCTTGTGCTGGTAGCCCAGTTGGCCAAAGAAATTGGTGCTGCGTTCCGGCCAGTGCAGTTGGTAAAGATCGATCCAGTCGGTCTGCAGGCGCTTGAGGCTGGCGTCCACGGCTTCGACGATATGGCGGCGGTTGTGCTTGAGGTTCTTGTCGCGGATGTAGTCGATGGTGTTGCCGGGGCCGGCGATCTTGCTCGCCAGGATCCAGTCGGCGCGGTCGCCGCGGCTTTTGAAGTAATTGCCGATGTAGCGCTCGGTGGTGGCGTAGGTCTCGGCTTTGGGCGGCACCGGGTACATCTCGGCGGTGTCGATGAAGTTGATGCCGGCACCCTTGGCGCGTTCGATCTGGGCGAAGGCCTCGGCCTCGCTGTTCTGCTCACCCCAGGTCATGGTGCCGAGGCACAGGGCGCTCACGTTCAGGTCGGTACGGCCTAGCTGGCGATAGTCCATCGGGAACTCCTTGGGCAAAACAATCATAAAAGCAGGTTGAAATATTTTTCGCAATCTGCATAATTGCGCACCTCTTTCTGCAGTGGAAGTGATGCGCCGCCGCCGAAGAATCTTGCCGTTGAACGGACGCGCCGACCCGAGCCCCCGAAAGCGTCTGTATCCGGCTGCCTTTGACTTGTCAAAGTACGCACTATTCAGTAAGATCCGCCGTCTAATTTACAGGGCGGCCCCTGAGGCTATAAAGAATGAAAACTTTTACTGCTAAACCGGAAACAGTAAAGCGCGACTGGTTTGTCGTCGACGCTGCTGGTCAGACCCTGGGTCGTCTGGCCACCGAAATCGCGAGCCGTCTGCGTGGCAAGCACAAGCCTGAGTACACCCCTCACGTTGACACCGGTGACTACATCGTCGTGATCAACGCTGAGCAAGTACGTGTTACTGGCGCTAAAACCACTGACAAAATGTACTACTCCCACTCCGGTTTTCCTGGCGGCATCAAGTCGATCAACTTTGAAAAGCTGATCGCCAAAGCCCCTGAGCGCGTGATCGAGACCGCGGTTAAAGGCATGCTGCCTAAAAACCCACTGGGTCGCGACATGTATCGTAAGCTGAAGGTTTATGCGGGCGCTGCTCACCCTCATACTGCTCAGCAGCCCCAAGAACTGAAGTTTTAACGGAATAGTTCATTATGTCGGCGACTCAAAATTACGGCACTGGCCGTCGCAAGACTGCAACCGCACGCGTTTTCCTGCCTCCGGGCACTGGTAACATCTCCATCAACAACCGCTCTCTGGATAACTTCTTCGGCCGCGAAACTGCCCGCATGGTAGTTCGTCAGCCGCTGGAACTGACCGAGACCGTCGAAAAATTCGACATCTACGTCACTGTTATCGGTGGTGGTGTAAGTGGTCAAGCTGGCGCAATCCGCCACGGCATCACTCGCGCCCTGATGGATTACGACGAGACTCTGCGTGGTGCTCTGCGCAAAGCCGGCTTCGTAACTCGCGATGCTCGCGAAGTTGAACGTAAGAAAGTCGGTCTGCGTAAAGCGCGTAAGCGTCCGCAGTACTCGAAGCGTTAATTTCGCTTCCGCTTTCAAAAGGCGCCCAGTTCCTCACGGAGCTGGGCGTTTTTTTATGGGCAAAATAATTGCTCTGTGACAACTTGCCACATTCGTAGAGCCCCTATACTACAAGGCTTGGCGGTTTGGCCGCTTGGTAATTACCTTGTCAGAATTGGGGCTTTTCATTACCATTCGGCAAAATTTTTATAAGTTCAGATTTTTACTTAGTAGACGCCTGATCTAACAGGCCACAAAGCTGATGGGAGAGGACTGAATGAGCAATGACGGCGTGAATGCAGGCCGGCGTCGCTTCCTGGTAGCAGCCACATCCGTGGTGGGTGCTGCAGGAGCGGTGGGGGCTGCGGTCCCGTTCGTGGGGTCATGGTTTCCCAGCGCCAAGGCGAAAGCCGCAGGTGCACCGGTGAAAGTGAATGTCAGCAAGATCGAGCCAGGCCAGCAGATGATTGCTGAGTGGCGCGGCCAGCCGGTGTTCATCGTCCGCCGTACAGAGGAAATCCTGGGGAATCTGAAAAAGATCGAGGGTCAGTTGTCCGACCCGACCTCCAAGAACTCGGTCCAACCGGAATACGTCAATCCTGAAACGCGTTCGATCAAGCCAGAGGTTTTGCTGCTGATCGGTATTTGTACGCACCTGGGTTGCTCGCCAACGTTCCGCCCTGAAGTGGCCCCTGCCGATTTGGGCAAGGATTGGGTCGGTGGTTATTTCTGCCCATGCCACGGCTCCCACTACGACCTGGCCGGTCGCGTCTACAAGTCGCAACCTGCACCTCTGAACCTGCCAGTTCCCCCGCATTCCTATGAGACCGATGACATCATTGTCGTTGGCGTCGATACGGAGAAAGCGTGATGAGCAAACTAATGGATTGGGTTGATGCGCGCTTTCCCGCGACCAAAATGTGGGAAGACCATCTCAGCAAGTACTACGCTCCGAAAAACTTCAACTTCTTCTACTTTTTTGGTTCCCTGGCACTGCTCGTTCTGGTCAACCAGATCGTCACCGGTGTCTGGCTGACCATGAGCTACACCCCGTCGGCGGAAGAAGCGTTTGCCTCCGTCGAATACATCATGCGCGACGTCGAGTACGGCTCGATCCTGCGTCTGCTGCACTCCACCGGCGCTTCGGCGTTCTTCATCGTGGTCTACCTGCACATGTTCCGTGGCTTGCTCTACGGTTCGTACCAGAAGCCGCGTGAGCTGGTGTGGGTCTTCGGCATGCTGATCTACCTGGCGCTGATGGCAGAGGCCTTCATGGGTTACTTGCTGCCGTGGGGCCAGATGTCCTACTGGGGCGCCCAGGTGATCATCTCGCTGTTCGGTGCGATCCCGGTCATCGGTGACGACCTGACCCAGTGGATCCGTGGTGACTACCTGATCTCGGGCATCACCCTGAACCGCTTCTTCGCCCTGCACGTGGTCGCCCTGCCGATCGTGATCCTCGGTCTGGTGGTGCTGCACATCCTCGCGCTGCACGAAGTCGGCTCGAACAACCCGGATGGCGTGGACATCAAGAAACACAAGGACGAGAACGGCGTACCGCTGGATGGCATCGCCTTCCACCCGTACTACACCGTGAAAGACATCGTCGGCGTGGTGGTCTTCCTGTTCATCTTCTGCTCCATCGTGTTCTTCTTCCCGGAAATGGGCGGTTATTTCCTCGAGAAGCCGAACTTCGAACAGGCGAACGCGTTCAAGACCCCTGAGCACATTGCCCCGGTCTGGTACTTCACGCCGTTCTACGCGATTCTGCGAGCGATTCCGGACAAGCTATTGGGCGTTATTGCCATGGGCGCGGCCATCGCCGTGCTGTTCGTCCTGCCGTGGCTGGACCGCAGCCCCGTCAAGTCGATGCGCTACAAAGGCTGGCTGAGCAAGATCTGGCTCGTGGTGTTCTGCATCTCGTTCGTGATCCTGGGCGTGCTGGGCGTACTGGCACCGACACCGGGGCGTACGCTGCTGTCGCAGGTTTGCACCTTCCTGTACTTCGCCTACTTCATTCTGATGCCGTTCTACACCAGGCTCGAGAAGACCAAACCGGTTCCGGAAAGGGTGACTGGCTGATGAAAAAGCTATTTTCTGTACTGATTCTTGCTGCTTTGCCCGTACTGTCCTTTGCGTCCACGTCGAGTGGGCCGGAACTGGAAAAAGGTCGACATCGACGTTTCCGACAAAGCGGCCATGCAGGACGGCGCACGTACGTTCGCCAACTACTGCATGGGTTGCCACAGTGCCAAGTTCCAGCGCTACGAGCGCGTTGCCGATGACCTGGGCATCCCCCACGAGCTGATGCTCGAGAAGCTGGTGTTCACCGGTGCCAAACTGGGCGATCACATGACCATCGGCATGCAGCCTGCGGACGCCAAGACCTGGTTCGGCGCCGCGCCGCCGGACCTGACCCTGGTGGCCCGTGTGCGTGGCACCGACTGGCTTTACGGTTACCTGCGTTCGTTCTACGAAGACCCTGCACGTCCTTGGGGTGTGAACAACAAGGTCTTCCCGAACGTCGGCATGCCTAACGTTCTGGTCGGCCTCCAGGGGCGTCAGGTGGTAGGCTGCAAACAGGTTCAGATCGTTGAAGACGGCAAAAAGCAATTCGACCCGCTGACAGGCTCCGCTTTGACCCATGAAGCCTGCGACCAGCTGACCGTATTGCCGAACACCGGCAGCCTGACCCCGGAGCAGTTCGATGAGAAGGTCAAGAACCTGGTGACCTTCCTGGCCTATTCGGCCAACCCGGTGAAGCTGGAGCATCAGCGCATCGGTACCTATGTATTGCTGTACCTGGCGTTCTTCTTCGTATTCGCTTACCTGCTCAAGCGTGAATACTGGAAAGACGTGCATTGATAAAGCTGTAAGCCATTGCTGTTAATCGTGCGCGCCCAAGGGCGTCTCTAGATATGTAACGAACCTGGCCCGCCAGGTGTTACGGGAGACGCCCTCTGGGCGCGCTCGTTTTTCCGTTTTTCGATAATTTCAACAAGCGAGGAGGATCGCCATGGGCGTGACCAATCGGTTGGCCTGTTACTCCGACCCCGCCGACCACTATTCCCACCGGGTACGTATCGTACTGGCAGAGAAGGGTGTCAGCGCCGAGATCATTTACGTCGAAGCGGGTCGTCAGCCGCCGAAGCTGATCGAAGTGAACCCTTACGGTAGCCTGCCCACACTGGTCGATCGTGACCTGGCGTTGTGGGAGTCGACCGTGGTGATGGAATACCTGGATGAGCGTTATCCGCATCCACCTTTACTGCCGGTTTATCCTGTCGCGCGTGCCAACAGCCGTTTGCTGATCCATCGCATCCAGCGTGACTGGTGCGGGTTGGTGGATCTGATCCTGGATTCCCGGACCAAGGAGCCGGCGCGGGTCGTGGCGCGCAAGGAGTTGCGTGAAAGCCTGACGGGCGTATCGCCGCTGTTCGTCGACAAACCGTTTTTCCTCAGTGAGGAACAAAGTCTGGTGGATTGCTGCCTATTGCCCATACTCTGGCGTTTGCCGATTCTGGGTATCGAACTGCCGCGGCCTGCCAAGCCGCTGCTTGATTATATGGAGCGCCAATTTGCGCGTGAGGCATTCCAGGCGAGTCTGTCTGGCGTCGAACGCGACATGCGCTAAGGCTTAGGGAGCCGCTATGAACTCCAGTCGACCTTATCTGGTCCGCGCGCTCTACGAGTGGATTGTGGACAATGATTGCACCCCGCACATGCTGGTCAACGCCGAGTTTCCGTCGGTGCAGGTGCCGCAGGGTTTTGCCAATGATGGGCAGATTGTTTTGAACGTGTCGCCAGCCGCTGTGCGTCACCTGCATATGGATAATGACGCCGTCAGCTTTGAAGGGCGTTTCGGTGGTGTGCCACACACCCTGTACGTGCCTGTTGCTGCGATTCTGGGGATTTATGCCCGGGAGAATGGCCAGGGTATGGTGTTTGAGCTGGAAACGCCGTTGGACGGTGAAGAAGAGTTCGAGCCGGATGATGACCTGCCGCCACCGGATGACGAGCCGCCGCGTCCTAGCGGGCGGCCGAGTTTGAAAGTGGTGAAATAGCGGGTTGTGCTAAAGGCCATCCGGTCATGGACTGGGTGAAAGCCTGGCAGCTTGGTTAGGAAAATGCCTGTGTCGTGAGATACGGGCATTTTTTTTTGTGGTGTCATGGTTTGTGTGTATATCCGTTGCTGCGGTAACGGCGGCTTAGGGTTCCGCCCTTACGGCGGGTCACTTTTGAAGAGCGCAAAAGTAACCAAAACGCTACATGCCCCACCACTTGGTGCCTCGCTTAGGCTCGGCATGCCCGAACGAAGGCATTGCTCCGTGGGCCCGCCGCGAAGGGCCATCCATGGCCCAGCGCGGCTATCCCGGCATCCATGCCGGGATGCCCACTCCACAATGCCTGCGTTCGGCCATCGTGGTTAACGGGGCGTCCGAGATCAACGTCCACCGCGAGGCGGCCTTATAGCCGACCTGGCTCTTGATGGGGACCGCGTTTCCCCTGTGGGAGCGGGCTTGCTCGCGAAGAGGCCGGCAAGCCCAGCATCCATGTGACTGAACCACCGCCATCGCGAGCAAGCTCGCTCCCACATTCGATCTTCAGTGGGCACAAAATTCATGTCCAAACACAGACCCCCTGTGGGAGCGAGCTTGCTCGCGATGAGGCCGGCAAGCCCAACATCCTTGTGACTGAACCACCACCGTCGCGAGCAGGCTCGCTCCCACATTCGATCTTCAGTGAGCACAAAATTCATGTCCAAACACAGATCCCCTGTGGGAGCGAGCTTGCTCGCGATGAGGCCAGCAAGCCCAGCATCCATGTGACTGACCCACCGCCATCGCGAGCAAGCTCGCTCCCACATTCGATCTTCAGTGGGCACAAAATTCATGTCCAAACACAGACCCCCTGTGGGAGCGGGCTTGCTCGCGAAGAGGCCGGCAAGCCCAGCATCCATGTGACTGAACCACCGCCATCGCGAGCCAGCTCGCTCCCACATTCGATCTTCAGTGGGCACAAAATTCATATCCAAACACAGCCCCCTGTGGGAGCGAGCTTGCTCGCGATGAGGCCTGCAGCTCAACATCCATGTGACCGAACCACCGCCATCGCGAGCCAGCTCGCTCCCACATTCGATCTTCAGTGGGCACAAAATTCATGTCCAAACACAGCCCCCCTGTGGGAGCGAGCTTGCTCGCGATGAGGCCGGAAAGCCCAACACCCATGTGGCTGAACCACCACCGTCGCGAGCAGGCTCGCTCCCACACTCATTCCTGCGGCAGAAACGCGATCCGACCAAGAACCAGGTCGGCTATCAGGCCGCCTCGCGGTGGACGTTGATCTCGGGCGCCCCGTTAACCACGATGGCCGAACGCAGGCATTGTGGAGTGGGCAT
The DNA here is from genome assembly GCF_030687295.1 of Pseudomonas beijingensis. Taxonomy (NCBI): domain Bacteria; kingdom Pseudomonadati; phylum Pseudomonadota; class Gammaproteobacteria; order Pseudomonadales; family Pseudomonadaceae; genus Pseudomonas; species Pseudomonas beijingensis. The sequence continues at coordinate 337,563 of NZ_CP117425.1, forward strand.
CCCGGCATGGATGCCGGGATAGCCGCGCTGGGCCATGGATGGCCCTTCGCGGCGGGCCCACGGAGCAATGCCGGAGTGAGGGCACACTGAGCCTAGGCGAGGTGCCAAGTGGTGGGGCAGAAGCGTTTTGGTTACTTTTGCGCTTCTCAAAAGTGACCCGCCGTAAGGGCGGAACCCTAAGCCGCCGTTACCGCAGCAACGGATATACACGCCGACACCAAAAAACGAAGCCAAAAAAAACGACGCTTTCCGTCTCGGAAGAAGCGCCGTTTTTCTTGGGCCACTGAAGTATCAGTCAATGTACTCAAACAACTTGACGATTTTCTGCACCCCGGACACACCCTGCACCAAATTAGTCGCCTGCGCGGCCTCTTTCTTGGTCAACAACCCCAGCAAATAGACAATGCCATTCTCGGTCACAACCTTGATGCGCGAGCCAGGAATGCTGGCGTCGGTGAGCATCTGGGTCTTGATCTTGGTGGTCAGCCAGGCGTCATTCTGGCGCGCCAGCAGCGAGGAAGGTTGCAGGACCTGCAGTTCGTTGTGCACGGTCTTGACCCGTTGCACGGCGCTGGCTTCCTGCTCGGCCTTGGCCTTGAGGTCGGCACGCGGGGTCTGGCCGGCCAACAGCACGACACCGTTGAAGCTGGTAACGACGATGTGCGAGTTGTTGTCCAGGTCCGGGTCGGCCTTGGCGATGTTCACGCCGACCTTGGTTTCAATCAGGGAGTCGTCGATCTTGCTGCCGAAGGTGCGGGTGCCGCGGTCGTCTTCAATCGGCTTTTCCCGGCTGGCGTTAACCACCGATGTGCAGCCGCTGATGCCGAGGCATAGGGTCAGGGCCAGAAGGCCTAGGCGATTAGGGGTCATTCTTCACTCCCGAACAGTTGGCTGTCGATCAAGTCGCAAAGGCAGTGGATCGCCAGCAGGTGGACTTCCTGGATACGTGCGGTGACATTGGCCGGTACGCGGATCTCGACGTCTTCGGGCAATAGCAGTGATGCCATGCCACCGCCGTCACGACCGGTCAATGCTACGACAATCATTTCGCGATCATGTGCGGCCTGGATCGCTTGAATAATATTGGCCGAGTTGCCGCTGGTGGAAATCGCCAGCAGCACATCGCCGGGTTGGCCCAGGGCGCGGATCTGTTTGGAGAAGACTTCGTTGTAGCTGTAGTCGTTGGCAATCGAGGTGATCGTCGAGCTGTCGGTGGTCAGGGCGATCGCCGGCAGGCTCGGGCGTTCACGCTCGAAGCGGTTGAGCAGTTCCGAGGAGAAGTGCTGGGCGTCGCCGGCCGAGCCACCATTGCCGCACGAAAGCATCTTGCCCTCGTTGAGCAAGGCGTTGACCATCACTTGGCTGGCTTGCTCGATGTGCGGTGCAAGTACGTCCATCGCCTGTTGCTTGGTGTCGATACTGGCCTGAAAAAGCTGGCGAATTCGCGATTGCATGTCCATCTGTGTGACCTTAAGTAGCGCGGCTTATGGGCACAAACATGTGCGGCGCGCAAAGCAAAGAGCAAAAGAGTTAGGTGAAGGTGTCCGGCTCGGCATGGGCGCTCAGCTGTCGAAGGCGTTCTGCAGCCAGTTCAACTGGGCGGCGTCGCTGTCGATGGCAACCACGTCGAAGCGGCAGGGATAATCGGCCCAGCGAGATTCGCGTTGCAGGAAATACTGCGCGGCGAACACCAGCTTCCGGCGCTTGCGCTCGTCAATGCTGTCGAGCGCGCCACCCCATTGGGTATTTTTTCTGTAGCGGACTTCGACGAATACTACTGTATCGCCGTCAAGCATGACCAGATCAAGCTCGCCGCGTTTGCACAACCAGTTCTGCGCCACCAGCCGCAGGCCGTGTTGCTGGAGATGCGCGAGGGCCTGGCCCTCGGCATCCCGTCCGCTTTGCTGGCATGATCGGTCAGGCATCAGCGCTGGGTGTCCGGCAGGCGCTGCACTTGGCCGTTGACGAACTCGGCCCATGGCAGTTGACGCTGTACACGCTGGGTGGGAGACACGGCCAGGCTGCCCGACAGGCCTTCGATGCGGCTGTCCGGCAACGTCTTGAGCTGGCCCAGGCGTGGTGCCAAGCGATAGGCGTCCGCGCCCATCGCGTACAACCGACCCAGGCTGCCAGCCGCCTGGGGCCACTGCGCGGTGACCTGCTTGCGCAACGGGTCATTGGCGTCGAGCAGCCACGGGGTCTCGCAGAAACGGATACCGCTCATGTCGTTGTACTGGTTCTGGTCGCCGCTGGCGCTGAACACCGAAGACGTCGCGTAGACCGGCACGTCGCCGGCGTATTGGAAGTTCAGGGTCGGCTTGATCTGCTGGGCCTGCTGCGGTGTCGAGGCCAGGAAGATGAACTCGATGTCCTGGCGACGGGACGGCTGTGCCGCGACTGTGGTGCCAACGGTGCTTTGCAGACTCTTGGCGCGACCTTCGCTCTGGCGCAACTGGAACATGTCGGCGATCTGCTGGGCCAGTTGGACCGGCTGGTCGACCCGTTCGATGGCGACGATGGTGCCGCCGTTGGCCTGCCAGTCCTGGCTGAAGGCCTTCAGTACACGATCGCCCCATTCGCCCTTCGGCACCATGGCAGCTGCGCGGTGCAGGCCATCGGCGCGGGCGCGACGGGACACTTCACGGGCTTCATCCTCAGGTGCCAGGCCGAACTGGAACAGTTGCGGTGGCCCTTGTTCGCCTTCGCTGTAATTCAGCGCCAGGGTGGTGATCGGCAATTGCGGGCGGGTGCTGATCTGCTTGACCAGGGGTTTTTCCAGCGGGCCGATGACCAGTTGCACGCCGTCGGCCTGGGCCTTGCGATAGAGCTCGTCCATGGAGGTCAGGCTGGCGCTGTCGTAGAACTGGATGCTTGGCGGCGTCTGCCCGGCCTGCTGGGCCTGGTAGTGCGCGGCCATGAAACCCTCACGCAAGGCCTTGGCAACCGCGGCCAACTGGCCACTCTGTGGCAGCAGCAGGGCGATCTTGCTCAGTGGCTGGCTGGCCAGCTCCTTGAGTTTGACCAGGGGCGTCGGCAGTTGCAGGGCGGCGGGGTGTTTCGGGTTCTGTTCGCGCCAATGGTCGATGGCTGCCTGCTGCTGTTCCAGGGTGCCGGCGGTCTTGACGGCCTGGGCCAGGCTCAGCCAGCCGCCGAGGTCATCGTTGGAGGCTGGCTGCAACTGATCGGTGGGCAGGGAGGCGATCAGCGACCAGATGGCTTCGTGATTTTTCGCCGCGGCGTCGTTCTCCAGCAGAGGCGCGATGAAGATGCGCTCCTTGGCGGCGGCCAGGGTCTGGCCATCGGCCTCGAGGGCGCGGGCGCGAACGGTGCCGGTGCGGACCTGCTGCTCCACCGGCATTTCGCTCAGGTGTTGCAGGCTTGGGTGGCTCAGGGCGGTCAGTGCGGCCTTGGGCTGGTTGCGGGTCATCGCCAGTTCAGCCGACAGCGTGCTGGCGAAAATCTGCTGGCCGGGCTTGAGTTGTTCCATCGGCACTTGTTGCAGGATTTGTGCGGACTGGCCGGCATTGCCCTGGCGGTAGGCCAGGTCTGCGGCGCTCAGGCGCAGCAGGGCGGCTTTTTCCGGGGTTTTGCTTTGGTTGGCCTGTTCGAGCAACTGCTCGATACTGGCATCCGGGGTGCGTGGAAGTTCGCCAAGGCTGGACGAGGGCGAGCTGGCGCAGGCCGCCAGGAGGGCAGCGAGGCAGAGGGCGGAGAGCAGCCGCAGGCAAGCGATCATGTAAGTGTTCCTGATACGAGATCAAATTAGCGTCGAATTGTACCCAAGCACTGGCCGGGGCGCGATGTTAGTGGCGTGAATCGATCAATTTAGGTATTTCAAAGAGTGCGGCGCAGCACAAAAGCCGCTACTCACTCAGGTGGCGACACTCACCACAATGGCTGATGTGAACAACTGAGATGGCTGGCACACGCTACAATGGCGGTTTTTACGATCATGAGGTGCGCGTTTTGACTGCTCCAGGTGCTTTGAATTCCGCTGCCGGCTCGCTTTATGTGGTGGCGACGCCCATCGGCAACCTGGACGATATCAGTGCTCGGGCGCTGAAAATCCTGCAGGAGGTGGCGCTGATCGCGGCTGAAGACACCCGCCACTCCCAGCGCCTGCTGCAACATTTCGGCATCTCCACGCCGTTGGCGGCCTGTCATGAACACAATGAGCGAGACGAAGGCAGTCGTTTCATTACCCGGTTGTTGGCAGGCGATAACGTCGCGCTGATTTCCGATGCGGGTACGCCGTTGATTTCCGACCCCGGCTACCACCTGGTGCGCCAGGCCCGGGCGGCTGGTATCAACGTGGTGCCGGTGCCGGGGGCTTGCGCGTTGATCGCGGCGCTGTCGGCGGCAGGCCTGCCGTCGGACCGTTTCATCTTCGAAGGTTTTCTGCCGGCCAAGGCGGTGGGGCGGCGGGCACGCTTGGAAGCTATAAAGGAAGAGCCGCGCACGTTGATCTTCTATGAGGCACCGCACCGCATCCTGGAATGCCTGCAAGACATGGAGCTGGTGTTCGGCCCCGAGCGCCAGGCACTGTTGGCCCGTGAGTTGACCAAGACCTTTGAAACCCTCAAGGGCCTGCCGTTGGCCCAATTGCGCGCCTTCGTCGAAGGCGACAGCAACCAGCAGCGCGGCGAGTGTGTCGTGCTGGTGGCAGGTTGGACGCCGCCGCAAAGCGAGGACGCCGTCAGTAGCGAGGCGATGCGCGTCCTGAACCTGCTGCTCGAGGAAATGCCCCTCAAGCGCGCCGCGGCCCTTGCGGCGCAGATCACGGGCGAGCGCAAGAATGTGCTGTATCAGGTCGCACTGGAAAAACAGAAAGACCAGTGAAACCGGGGCGCGGTGCTGGCCCGGGGCTTTTAGCGCTTGTTCTTCAAGCGCTCTACCGTTAACCTTCGCGGCGGAGAGTCGATCGGACAGTCGCTGCCCTCTATGAGAATTAGGGGGGGGAGGAAAGTCCGGGCTCCATAGGGCGAAGTGCCAGGTAATGCCTGGGAGGCGTGAGCCTACGGAAAGTGCCACAGAAAATAACCGCCTAAGCGTTTCGGCGCCGGTAAGGGTGAAAAGGTGCGGTAAGAGCGCACCGCACGGCTGGCAACAGTTCGTGGCTAGGTAAACCCCACTTGGAGCAAGACCAAATAGGGTCCCAAGGCGTGGCCCGCGCTGGGACCGGGTAGGTTGCTAAAGATGTCCAGTGATGGCCATCGTAGACGAATGACTGTTCAAGACAGAACCCGGCTTACAGATCGACTCTCCACCTTTTCCCTTCCTGCCGGAATCACTGGCAGACGCAGTTCCTAATACCAAAAAAATCTTACTCTTAACAAATCACTTTAACTTGTGCGCGCAGTCCCCTGTGCTGCTTCAGGTTGAGGCGAATTTTCCTACGTCAGATTCTTGTTACCCCTCCTGAAACGCTCCTAAATCTCCGATCTATAAGGCTTTTCCTTCATTACGCGCCTTGACGGTGCGGTGGGCGCATTCCTATAGTGTGCGCAAGTGGCGGAAAGTGGCATGAAGTGGGTTTTTTTGAAGGTAAAACGCCAAAAAGTGGAGAAACGCTGACGTGTTTCGCGGAGCTAACGCTATCAGTCTCGATGCAAAAGGCCGGCTCGCCATGCCCAGCCGGTATCGTGACGAGCTCGTTTCGCGAAGTTCGGGGCAGTTAATCGTCACGATCGATGCCGTTGACCCATGTTTGTGTGTTTACCCTCTGGATGAGTGGGAAATCATCGAAACCAAACTGCGCGCACTGCCTTCGCTGCGTGAAGAAAACCGCCGCCTGCAACGCTTGCTGATCGGTAATGCCGTCGACCTCGAACTCGATGGCAGCGGTCGTTTCCTGGTGCCACCGCGCCTGCGCGAGTACGCCAAGCTGGACAAGCGCGCGATGCTGGTGGGCCAACTGAACAAGTTCCAACTGTGGGACGAAGACGCCTGGAATGCGGTTTCTGCCGCTGACCTTGCTGCTATTCAACAACCGGGCGCCATGCCTGATGAACTGCGTGATTTGATCCTGTGACTATTGATAGCGGCTTTAACCACATCACCGTACTGCTTGACGAAGCCGTCGAGGCTCTCGCCGTACGTCCTGATGGCTGCTATCTGGACGGCACGTTCGGGCGTGGCGGACACAGCCGGTTGATTCTCAGCCAGCTTGGTCCGGGCGGCCGGTTGCTGGGGTTCGACAAGGATCCTCAAGCGATTGCCACCGGGCAAGCGCTGGCGGCCGAAGACGGCCGCTTTGTCGTTGTGCAGCGCAGCTTTGCCGAGCTGGGCGCGGAAGTTGCCGAGCGTGGCCTGGCCGGCAAGGTCAGTGGCGTGCTGCTCGACCTGGGCGTGTCTTCGCCGCAACTGGACGACCCGGAGCGCGGCTTCAGTTTTCTCAATGACGGCCCGCTGGACATGCGCATGGATCCGTCCCGTGGGATCAGCGCCGCCGAATTCGTCAACACCGCCCCGGTGGAAGAAATCGCCCGTGTCTTCAAGGAATACGGTGAAGAGCGTTTCTCCGGCCGCATGGCCCGCGCCGTGGTCGAGCGCCGCGACATCAAGCCTTTCGAGCGCACCGGCGACCTGGCCGAGGTGCTGAAGGTTGCCAATCCGGCCTGGGAAAAGGGCAAGAACCCGGCGACCCGGGCTTTCCAGGGCTTGCGCATCCACGTCAATAACGAACTGGGCGATCTGGAAGTGGGTCTCGAGGCGGCGCTGGAAGCGCTGGAGATCGGCGGTCGCCTGGTGGTGATCAGCTTCCATTCCCTGGAAGACCGCATCGTCAAACTGTTCATGCGCAAGCTCACCAAGGGTGAAGCCGATAACCTGCCGCGCAACCTGCCGGTGCGTTTCGAAGCCTTCGTGCCGAAAATCAAGATCCATGGCAAAGCGCAGTTCGCGTCCGACGCCGAACTCAAGGCTAACCCTCGCGCCCGTAGCGCCGTCATGCGTGTCGCGGAGAAGTTGCGGTGAGCAAGCTCTTCGCCAAGCCCCTGCCCGGCGGCAGCTTTTTCATGCTGTTGCTGTTTATCGGCGTGCTCGTGTCGGCCATCGCCGTTTCCTATAGCGCGCACTGGAACCGGCAGTTGCTCAATAATCTTTACAGCGAGCTGAGCGTGCGTGACAAGGCGCAGGCCGAGTGGGGCCGGTTGATCCTGGAGCAAAGCACCTGGACCGCCCATAGCCGTATCGAAGTCTTGGCCACCGAACAGTTGAAAATGCGCATTCCCGGCGCCGCCGAAGTGCAGATGGTGGCGCCATGATGAAACTCGAAGGGGCGCTGTTCCCGTGGCGGTTTCGTCTGGTCCTGGGCTTGCTCGGGCTCATGGTGGCGGCGATTTCTTGGCGCATCATCGACCTGCAGGTCGTCGACCGTGACTTCCTCAAGGAACAGGGCGATGCCCGCAGTGTGCGTCATATTCCGATCCCGGCTCACCGTGGCCTGATCACCGACCGCAATGGCGAACCCCTGGCCGTGAGCACCCCGGTGACCACCTTGTGGGCCAACGCCAAGGAAATGCAGCAGGCCAAAGAAAAGTGGCCGGCGCTGGCCGCCGCCCTCGGGCAGGATCCCAAGGCCCTGGCCGAACGCCTCGAAGCCCAGGCCAACAAGGAGTTCATTTATCTGGTGCGCGGCTTGACGCCCGAGCAGGGCCAGAGCGTGCTCGACTTGAAAGTGCCCGGTGTCTACGGCATCGAAGAGTTCCGGCGTTTCTACCCGGCCGGTGAAGTCACCGCCCACATGGTCGGGTTCACCGACATCGATGATCGAGGGCGCGAGGGTGTCGAACTGGCCTATGACGAATGGCTCGCCGGGGTCGCCGGCAAGCGACAGGTCATCAAGGACCGGCGCGGCCGGCTGATCAAGGATGTCCAAGTCACCAAAAACGCCAAGGCCGGCAAGCCCTTGGCGTTGTCCATTGACCTGCGCCTGCAATACCTGGCCAACCGCGAGCTGCGCAATGCCATCGTCGAGAACGGTGCCAAGGCCGGCAGCCTGGTGATCATGGACGTGAAGACCGGCGAGATCCTGGCGATGGTCAATCAGCCGACCTACAACCCGAACAACCGTCGCAACCTGCAACCGGCGATGATGCGCAACCGCGCGATGATCGACGTGTTCGAGCCGGGTTCGACCATGAAGGCCGTGTCCATGGCCGCCGCCCTGGAAACCGGGCGCTGGAAGCCGAGCGACACCGTCGAGGTGTACCCAGGCACCCTGCAGATCGGCAAGTACACCATCCGCGACGTGTCCAAGACCGAAGGCCCGGTGCTCGACCTGACCGGCATCCTGATCAACTCCAGTAACGTCGGCATGAGCAAGATCGCCTTCGATATCGGCGGGGAAACGATCTATCGGCTGGCCCAGAAAATCGGCCTCGGTCAGGACACAGGCCTGGGCTTCCCGGGCGAGCGTGTTGGCAACCTGCCGAACTACCGTGACTGGCGCAAGGCTGAAACCGCCACGTTGTCCTACGGCTACGGTGTTTCCGTGACCGCGATCCAGTTGGTCCACGCGTTTTCCGCGTTGGCGAACAACGGGCGCATGGCGCCGCTGACCCTGATCAAGACCGACAAGGCGCCGCAGACCACCCAGGTGATCCCGGAAAACGTCGCCAAGACCATGCAGGGCATGCTGCAACAGGTGATCGAGGCGCCGCGCGGTGTCTATCGCGCCCAGGTGCCGGCCTACCACGTGGCAGGAAAATCGGGTACGGCCCGTAAAACCTCCGTGGGCACCAAAGGCTACGCCGAGAACTCCTACCGCTCGCTGTTTGCCGGCTTCGGCCCGATGAGCGACCCGCGCTACGCCATCGTCGTGGTCATCGACGAACCGAGCAAGGCGGGCTACTTCGGTGGCCTGGTCTCGGCGCCGGTGTTCAGCAAAGTGATGTCCGGCACCCTGCGCCTGATGAACATTACCCCGGATAACCTGCCGCCGACCCAGCAGGCCAATACCGCACCGGTCATTCCCTTGAAAGCCGAAGGAGGGCGTGGCTGATGTCCCTGAGCCTGAACAAGATTTTTGCCCACGCCGGTCACGATCTGCTGATTCGCGAATTGGCCCTGGACAGCCGTAATGTACGTGCTGGGGACTTGTTCCTGGCGGTGCCGGGCGCCCGTGTCGATGGTCGCGACCATATCGCCGACGCCCTGAAGCGTGGCGCGGCTGCCGTGGCTTATGAAGTGCAAGGCGCCACCGTGCTGCCAATCACTGACGTGCCATTGATTCCGGTCAAGGGCCTGGCGGCGCAGCTGTCGGACATCGCCGGGCGTTTTTATGGCGACCCGAGCCGCCACCTGAACCTGGTGGGCGTGACGGGCACCAACGGCAAGACCAGCGTGACCCAACTAGTGGCCCAGGCCTTGGACCTGCTCGGCCAGCATTGCGGCATTGTCGGCACCTTGGGCAACGGTTTTCATGGTGCGCTGGAAAGCGGCCTGCACACCACGCCGAACCCGATTGCCGTGCAAGCGACCCTGGCGGACCTGAAAAAGGCCGGTGCCAAGGCCGTTGCGATGGAAGTTTCGTCCCATGGCCTGGACCAGGGCCGAGTGACGGCGCTGGCATTCGATGTGGCGGTGTTGACCAACCTGTCCCGGGACCACCTGGATTACCACGGCACCATGCAGGCCTACGGCGAAGCCAAGGCCAAGCTGTTTGCCTGGAATGATTTGAAGTGCCGGGTCATCAACCTCGATGACGAATTCGGTCGGCAACTGGCCGCCGACAAGCGCGAGTCCCGGTTGATCACCTATAGCCTGGAAGATGCCAGCGCCTACCTTTATATACGTCAGGCGCAGTTCGACGACGAAGGCGTGCGCGCCACGCTGGTCACGCCCCAGGGCGAGCACCATGTGCGCAGTACCTTGCTGGGTCGCTTCAACCTGAGCAACGTATTGGCGGCCATCGGCGCCTTGCTCGGCCTGGACTATGCGCTGGACGAAATTCTCAAGGTGTTGCCAAAACTGGAAGGGCCAGCCGGGCGCATGCAGCGCCTGGGCGGTGGTGCCCAACCGTTGGTGGTGGTCGATTACGCCCATACCCCCGACGCGTTGGAAAAAGTCCTCACGGCCCTGCGTCCTCATGCCAAGGGCAAGTTGCTGTGCCTGTTCGGCTGCGGTGGCGATCGCGACCGCGGCAAGCGCCCGCTGATGGCCGAAGTGGTCGAGCGCTTGGCAGACGGCGTGCTGGTCACCGACGACAACCCGCGCAGCGAAGACCCGCTGCGGATTTTCGACGACATCCGCGCCGGTTTTACCGCTGTGGATAACGTCACCTTCGTCGCCGGACGCGGCGAGGCCATTGCCCAGTTGATCGCCAGCGCTTCGGCGGACGATGTCATCGTCCTGGCCGGCAAGGGCCATGAGGATTATCAGGAAATCAACGGCGAACGCCATGCGTTTTCCGACCTGGTGGAAGCCGATCACGCCCTGACCGCGTGGGAGGTGGCCCATGCTTAAGGCCCTGAAACTCAGCGAACTGACCAACGCCCTGAATGCACGCCTCATCGGTACGGACGCCAGCTTCGACGGTGTCAGCATCGACAGCCGGGCGATCGCGCCGGGGCAATTGTTCGTCGCCCTGACCGGGCCGCGTTTCGATGGTCACGATTACTTGAACGAGGTCGCGGGCAAAGGTGCGGTCGCGGCCCTGGTCGAGCGGGAAGTGAGCAACAGTACGTTGCCGCAATTGCTTGTCAACGACACTCGGCAGGCCCTGGGCCAGCTCGGTGCGTTGAACCGTGCGGCGTATGGCAACCCGGTCGCGGCCATCACCGGCTCCAGCGGCAAGACCACGGTCAAGGAAATGCTTGCCAGCATCCTGCGCACCCGTGGTCCGGTGCTGGCGACCCGTGGCAACCTGAACAATGACCTTGGCGTACCGCTGACCTTGCTGGAACTGGCGCCGGAACACAGCGCCGCCGTTATTGAATTGGGGGCTTCGCGCCTCGGCGAGATCGCCTACACCGTGGCCATGACCAAGCCTCATGTGGCGGTGCTCAATAACGCCGGGACCGCCCATGTCGGCGAGTTCGGTGGCCCGGAAAAAATCGTCGAGGCCAAGGGCGAGATCATCGAGGGGCTGGATGCCAATGGCGTCGCCGTGTTGAATCTCGACGACAAGGCTTTCGAAATCTGGAAGACCCGGGCGGGGGAGCGCAAGGTGCTGACCTTTGCCCTGAGCAACCTCGCCGCGAATTTCTACGCCAGCGACCTGGACCGTGATGCCCGTGGTTGCCCGGCCTTCAACCTGCACAGCCCCGACGGCGCCGAGCGGGTCCAATTGAACCTGCTGGGCACCCATAACGTTGCCAACGCCCTGGCCGCCGCGGCTGCCGCCCATGCCCTGGGCGTGTCGCTGCCGGGCATCGTCGCCGGGTTGAACGCCGTGCAGCCGGTCAAGGGTCGCTCCGTCGCGCAACTGGCCAGCAACGGCATGCGCGTGATCGACGACACCTACAACGCCAACCCGTCGTCCATGTGCGCGGCCGTGGACATCCTCGCCGGTTTCTCCGGCCGTACCGTGCTGGTGCTGGGGGATATCGGTGAACTGGGCGAATGGGCGCAACAGGGCCATCACGACGTCGGAGCCTATGCACGCGGCAAGGTCGATGCACTGTATGCGGTTGGTCCAATGATGGCCCATGCGGTCGCCGCGTTTGGCGACCACGCACGGCATTTCACCACCCAGGCCGAACTGATCCAGGCCCTGGGCGCCGAGCAGGACCCGAACACCACCTTATTGATCAAGGGTTCACGCAGCGCAGCGATGGAAAACATCGTCGCGGCCCTGTGCGGCACCGCCATGGAGAAACATTAATGCTGCTGCTGCTAGCGGAGTACCTGCAACAGTTCCACAAAGGCTTCGCGGTCTTCCAGTACCTGACCCTGCGCGGGATCCTGGGTGTGCTGACCGCGTTGTCGTTGTCGCTGTTCCTGGGCCCGTGGATGATCCGCACTTTGCAGAACCTGCAAATCGGCCAGTCGGTCCGTAACGACGGCCCGCAATCGCACCTGTCCAAATCCGGTACGCCGACCATGGGCGGCGCGCTGATCCTGTCGTCCATCGGCATCAGCACCTTGCTCTGGGCTGACCTGGCGAACCGCTACGTCTGGGTCGTGCTGTTGGTGACCCTGTTCTTCGGCGCCATCGGCTGGGTCGACGACTACCGTAAGGTCATCGAGAAGAACTCCCGTGGGCTGCCAAGCCGCTGGAAGTATTTCTGGCAGTCGGTGTTCGGCCTCGGCGCGGCGATCTTCCTTTATATGACCGCTGCCTCGCCGGTGGAGACCACCCTGATCCTGCCGATGCTCAAGGACTACAGCATCCCGCTGGGCGCAGGTTTCATCGTGCTGACCTACCTGGTGATCGTCGGTTCGAGCAACGCGGTCAACCTGACCGACGGCCTCGACGGCCTGGCGATCATGCCGACGGTCATGGTCGGCGGCGCGCTGGGGATCTTCTGCTACCTGTCGGGTAACGTGAAATTTGCCGAATACCTGCTGATCCCGTATGTGCCGGGGGCGGGCGAGTTGATCGTGTTCTGCGGTGCGCTGATCGGTGCCGGCCTGGGCTTCCTGTGGTTCAACACCTACCCGGCGCAAGTCTTCATGGGCGACGTCGGCGCGCTGGCGCTGGGCGCGGCCCTGGGCACCATCGCCGTCATCGTTCGCCAGGAAATCGTCCTGTTCATCATGGGCGGTGTGTTCGTGATGGAGACCCTGTCAGTCGTCATTCAGGTTGCTTCCTTTAAATTGACCGGCCGCCGCGTATTCCGCATGGCGCCGATCCACCACCACTTTGAACTCAAGGGCTGGCCCGAGCCGCGTGTGATCGTCCGTTTCTGGATCATCACCGTGATTCTGGTGCTGATCGGCCTTGCCACCCTGAAGCTGAGGTAGAACGAGTGTCCCTGATCGCTTCTGACCACTTCCGCATCGTTGTCGGCCTCGGCAAGAGCGGCATGTCCCTGGTTCGCTTCCTGGCGAACCGGGGCGTGTCGTTTGCCGTGGCCGATACGCGGGAAAATCCGCCTGAGCTGGCCACGCTGCGCCGTGACTATCCCCAGGTGGACGTGCGTTGTGGCGAGCTGGACGTCGAGTTCCTGTGCCGCGCCGATGAGCTCTACGTGAGCCCCGGCCTGGCCCTGGCGACTCCGGCCCTGCAGGCTGCCGCGGCCCGTGGCGTGAAACTGTCCGGTGACATCGAGCTGTTCGCGCGTAACGCCAAGGCGCCGATCATTGCCATCAGCGGCTCCAACGCCAAGAGCACCGTCACCACTCTGGTGGGCGAGATGGCCGCGGCGGCCGGCAAGCGCGTCGCCGTGGGGGGCAACCTCGGCACCCCGGCGCTGGACCTGCTCAGCGACGACGTCGAGCTGTACGTGATGGAACTGTCGAGCTTCCAGCTGGAAACCACCGACCACCTGGGCGCCGAAGTGGCCACCGTGCTCAACATCAGCGAAGACCACATGGACCGCTACAGCGGCCTGCCGGCGTATCACCTGGCCAAGCACCGGATCTTCCGTGGCGCGCGGCAAGTGGTGTTCAACCGCCAGGATGCGTTGACCCGTCCGCTGCTGGGCGAGGGCATGCCGTGCTGGTCCTTCGGCCTGGGCGTTCCTGATTTCAAAGGCTTCGGCTTGCGCGAAGAGAATGGCGAGAAATACCTGGCCTTCGAATTCCAGAACCTGATGCCGGTGCGCGAGCTGAAGATTCGTGGCGCCCACAACCAGGCCAATGCCCTGGCCGCGTTGGCCCTGGGGCACGCGGTTGGCCTTCCGTTCGACGCCATGCTTGCGGCCCTGCGCACCTTCGCCGGCCTTGAGCACCGCTGCCAGTGGGTGCGCGACCTCGATGGCGTGGCTTGGTACAACGACTCCAAAGCCACCAACGTCGGTGCTGCGCTGGCGGCCATCGAAGGGCTGGGTGCGGACATCGAAGGCAAGCTCGTGCTGATCGCCGGCGGCGACGGCAAGGGCGCTGACTTCAAGGACCTGCGCGACCCGGTGGCGGCCAACTGCCGTGCCGTGGTGCTGATGGGCCGCGACCGCGAATTGATCGCCCAGGCCCTCGGCGACGCCGTGCCGCTGGTTCGCGTCAGTTCGCTGGACGAAGCGGTGCAGCAGTGCCGCGCCCTCGCGCACCCGGGCGACGCGGTGCTGTTGTCACCGGCCTGCGCCAGTTTCGACATGTTCAAGAACTATGAAGAGCGCGGGCAGTTGTTCGCCCGGGCCGCGGAGGACTTGGCATGAGCCTGATGAACATCATCAAGCCGTACCCGTCGCCGCTGATCACCGGCCGCGGCATCGACCTGGATTTCCCGATGCTCGCCGGTTGCCTGGCCTTGCTGGGCCTGGGCCTGGTGATGATTACCTCCGCGTCGTCGGAAGTGGCCGCCGTGCAGTCGGGCAACACGCTTTACCACATGATCCGCCACCTCATTTACCTGGTGATCGGCCTGGGCGCGTGCATCGTCACCATGATGGTGCCGATCGCCACCTGGCAACGCCTGGGCTGGCTGATGCTGCTCGGTGCCTTTGGCCTGTTGGTGATGGTGCTGGTGCCGGGAATCGGCCGCGAGGTCAACGGTTCCATGCGCTGGATCGGCTTCAGTTTCTTCAACGTCCAGCCTTCGGAGATCGCCAAGGTCTTCGTGGTGATCTACCTCGCCGGTTACCTGGTGCGTCGCCAGAAGGAAGTGCGTGAGAGCTGGATGGGTTTCTTCAAGCCGTTCATCGTGTTGCTGCCGATGGCGGGCCTGCTGCTGATGGAGCCGGACTTCGGCGCCACGGTGGTGATGATGGGCGCGGCGGCGGCGATGCTGTTCCTGGGCGGCGTCGGGCTGTTCCGGTTCACCCTGATGGTGGCGCTGGCGGTCGGCGCGGTGACGGTGCTGGTACAGGCGCAACCGTATCGGATGGCGCGCCTGATCACCTTTACCGACCCGTGGGCCGACCAGTTCGGTTCCGGCTATCAGTTGACCCAGGCCCTGATCGCCTTCGGTCGCGGCGAATGGCTGGGCGTCGGCCTGGGCAACAGCGTGCAGAAACAGTTCTACCTGCCGGAAGCCCATACCGACTTCGTGTTCTCGGTCTTGGCCGAAGAGCTGGGCGTGGTGGGTTCCCTGTGTACCGTTGCCCTGTTCGTGTTCGTCTGTGTGCGCGGCATGTACATCGGCTTGTGGGCCGAGAAGGCCAAGCAGTTTTTCGCCGCCTACGTGGCGTATGGCTTGTCGTTCCTGTGGATCGGCCAGTTCCTGATCAACATCGGTGTGAACGTCGGCCTGTTGCCGACCAAGGGCCTGACGTTGCCGTTCCTCAGTTATGGCGGCAGTTCCCTGGTGATCTGCTGCGCCTGTCTCGGCCTGTTGCTGCGCATCGAATGGGAGAGTCGAACCCACCTGGGCAGCGAAGAGATGGAATTCCAGGAGAGCGACTTCGCCGAGGAGCCGACTCATGGGCGCTAATGTGCTGATCATGGCCGGCGGTACCGGCGGGCACGTGTTCCCGGCGCTGGCTTGTGCCCGGGAGTTCCAGGCGCGCGGCTACACCGTGCATTGGCTGGGTACGCCACGGGGTATCGAGAACGAATTGGTACCGGGTGCGGGCCTTGAGCTGCACCGGATCGACGCCAGTGGCCTGCGTGGCAAGGGCAAGTTGTCGTTGCTCAAGGCGCCGCTGATGCTGCTCAAGTCGATCTGGCAGGCGCGGGCGATCATCCGTCGGTTGCGCCCGGTGTGCGTGGTCGGTTTCGGTGGTTATGTGACCGGTCCTGGCGGTGTTGCGGCGAAATTGGCCGGTGTGCCGGTGATCGTTCACGAACAAAACGCCGTGGCCGGTACCGCCAATCGGTTACTGGTGCCGTTGGCCGCCCGGGTCTGTGAAGCTTTTCCCGACACCTTTACCCTGTCGGGCAGCCGCCGCACCACCGGTAACCCGGTGCGTACCGAGCTGTTCCTCGAAACACCGCGCCCGGCCCTGGCCGGACGCAAAGCGCGTTTGCTGGTCCTGGGCGGAAGCCTGGGGGCAGAACCGTTGAATAAATTGCTGCCCGAAGCCCTGTCGCAGGTCGCCCCCGAACTGCGCCCGGAAGTGTTTCACCAGGCCGGCAAGCACCACGATGAAGTGACCGCCGAGCGCTACCGCGCCGCCGGCGTCGAGGCGCAAGTGCAGCCTTTCATCAAAGACATGGCCCAAGCCTATGGCTGGGCCGACCTGGTGGTCTGCCGCGCAGGCGCGCTGACCATCAGTGAACTGGCTGCCGCCGGTCTGCCCTCGATGCTGGTGCCTTTGCCCCACGCCATCGACGATCACCAGACCCGTAACGCCGATTATTTGGCCCGTGAAGGCGCTGCCTTCCTGATGCCGCAAAGAACGACTGGCGCCGCGGATCTTGCCGCCCGCCTGACAGAGGTTTTGATGCAGCCGCAACGACTTGAAGACATGGCCCGCGCCGCCCGCCGCCTGGCCAAACCCGATGCCACGGCCCAAGTGGTCGATACCTGCCTGGAGGTGGCCCATGGTTGAGAATCGCAAAGCCATGCCGCAACCGGAAATGCGCCGTATCCGCCGCATCCACTTCGTCGGTATCGGCGGCGTGGGCATGTGCGGGATCGCCGAGGTGTTGCTGAACCTGGGTTACCAGGTCTCGGGTTCCGACCTGAAGGCTTCCCCGGTCACCGAGCGCCTGGAGTCCTTCGGTGCGCAGATCTTTATCGGCCACCGTGCCGAAAACGCCGCCGATGCCGACGTGCTGGTGGTTTCCAGCGCCGTTAACACCTCCAACCCGGAAGTCGCCACCGCCCTGGAGCGCCGTATTCCCGTGGTGCCACGGGCCGAGATGCTCGCCGAGCTGATGCGCTATCGCCACGGCATCGCCGTTGCCGGTACCCACGGCAAGACCACCACCACCAGCCTGATCGCTTCGGTGTTCGCTGCCGGTGGCCTGGACCCGACCTTCGTGATCGGCGGTCGTCTGAATGCCGCGGGCACCAATGCCCAGCTCGGCACCAGCCGCTACCTGATCGCCGAAGCCGACGAGAGCGATGCGAGCTTCCTGCACCTGCAACCGCTGGTGGCCGTGGTGACCAACATCGACGCCGACCACATGGCGACCTACGACGGTGACTTCAACAAACTGAAGAAAACCTTCGTCGAGTTCCTGCACAACCTGCCGTTCTACGGTCTGGCGGTGGTGTGCCTGGACGACCCGGTGGTGCGTGAAATCCTGCCGCTGATCAAGCGTCCGACCGTGACCTACGGCTTTGGCGAAGACGCCGACGTGCGCGCCATCAACGTGCGCCAGCAGGGCATGCAGACGTTCTTCACTGTGTTGCGCCCTGATCGCGAGCCGTTGGACGTGTCGGTGAACATGCCCGGCAACCACAACGTGCTCAATGCCTTGGCCACCATCTGCATCGCCACCGACGAAGGTGTCAGCGATGAAGCCATCGTCCAGGGCCTGTCTGGGTTCCAGGGTGTGGGCCGACGCTTCCAGGTCTACGGCGAACTGCCGGTGGACGGCGGCAACGTGATGCTGGTGGACGACTACGGCCATCACCCGACCGAAGTCGCGGCGGTGATCAAGGCCGTGCGCGGTGGCTGGCCGGAGCGGCGCCTGGTGATGGTCTACCAGCCGCACCGCTATAGCCGCACCCGCGACCTGTATGACGATTTCGTCCAAGTGCTGGCCGACGCCAACGTGCTGCTGCTGATGGAAGTCTACCCGGCCGGTGAAGAACCGATCCCGGGGGCCGACAGCCGCCAGCTGTGCCACAGCATTCGTCAACGCGGCCAGTTGGACCCGATCTACATCGAACGCGGCGTGGACCTCGCGCCGTTGGTCAAGCCGCTGCTGCGCGCCGGCGACATCCTGCTGTGCCAGGGTGCCGGTGACATCGGTGGCCTGGCCCCGAAACTATTGAAAAGTCCGTTATTCGCCGGAGCAATCGTGGCCTCCAGCGAGGGGAAACTGAAATGACTGCTGCCTACGCCAACCTGGTTTCGACCCTCGATCCGAAAGCCTTCGGCCGCGTGGCCGTGCTGTTCGGTGGCAAGAGCGCCGAGCGCGAGGTGTCCCTCAAGTCCGGCAATGCCGTGCTGCAAGCCTTGCAAAGCGCCGGCGTCGACGCCTTCGGCATCGACGTGGGCGACGATTTCCTGCAGCGCCTGCTGAGCGAAAAGATCGACCGCGCGTTCATCATCCTCCACGGCCGTGGCGGTGAAGACGGCAGCATGCAAGGCCTGCTCGAATGCCTGGGGATTCCCTACACCGGCAGCGGCATCCTGGCATCCGCCCTGGCGATGGACAAGCTGCGCACCAAGCAGGTCTGGCACAGCCTTGGCATTCCGACGCCGCGTCACGCCGTGCTGGCGTCCGAGGCCGATTGTATTTCGGCGGCCACGGAACTGGGCTTCCCTTTGATCGTCAAACCGGCCCATGAAGGTTCAAGTATCGGCATGGCGAAAGTGACTTCGCTGCCTGAGTTGACCGCGGCATGGAAAGACGCCAGTTCCTACGATTCGCAAGTGTTGGTCGAACAATGGATCACCGGTCCCGAGTTCACCATCGCCACCCTGCGTGACCAGGTGTTGCCCCCGATTGCGCTGGGCACGCCCCACACGTTCTACGACTACGACGCCAAGTACATCGCCAACGATACCCAGTACCGCATTCCCTGCGGGCTGGACGCTGCCAAGGAAAAAGAACTGATGGACCTCACGGCCAAGGCCTGTGAGGCGCTGGGTATCGCCGGTTGGGGCCGGGCAGACGTGATGCAGGACGCCGATGGGCAGTTCTGGTTCCTGGAAGTCAATACCGCACCTGGCATGACCGATCACAGCCTGGTGCCCATGGCGGCCCGTGCCGCCGGTCTGGATTTCCAGCAACTGGTGCTGTCGATCCTGGCCGCCAGTGTCGGCCATCAAGAGCCAAGAGGTTAAGCCATGCAAGGCGCATCGCTTCGTCATCAGCCATCCGCACCCGGTCGCAAGCCGGTGCCGCGGGGTGCCAGCCGAATGGTGGCCAAAGAGCCGATGTCGGCGCGCTTGCCGAAAGCCAATTTTGGTTTTCTCAAGAGCCTGTTCTGGCCGGTACTGCTGGTGGCGTTGGGGTTCGGCACCTATGAAGGCGCGCAGCGGTTACTGCCTTATGCCGACCGGCCGATCGCCCGGATCAACGTCCAGGGCGACCTGAGCTACATCAGCCAGCAGGCGGTGCAGCAACGGATCGCCCCGTTCGTCGCGTCGAGCTTCTTCACCATCGACCTGGCGGGCATGCGCACGGAGCTGGAGCAGATGCCCTGGATCGCTCACGCCGAAGTCCGGCGGGTGTGGCCCGACCAGGTGTCGATACGCCTGGAAGAACAACTGCCGGTGGCCCGTTGGGGCGACGAGTCGCTGTTGAACAACCAGGGCCAGGCGTTTACGCCGCGAGAACTGGCCAACTATGAACATTTGCCACAACTGTTCGGTCCACAGCGGGCCCAGCAGCAAGTGATGCAGCAGTACCAGGTGTTGAGCCAGATGTTGCGGCCGTTGGGCTTCTCCATCGCGCGCCTGGAATTGCGTGAGCGCGGCAGTTGGTTCCTGACCACTGGCGCGGGCAGCTCGGGGCCGGGCATCGAGCTGTTGCTCGGGCGCGGCAACCTGGTGGAAAAGATGCGCCGCTTCATCGCCATCTATGACAAGACGCTCAAAGAACAGATTACGAACATTGCGCGCATCGATCTGCGCTACGCCAACGGCCTGGCTGTTGGCTGGCGGGAACCTGTAGCGCCGACGACGGCCGTACCCGCCGTCGCGAAGAATTAAGAAGAGGCAGGACCCATGGCAAACGTGCAAAGCGGGAAAATGATCGTCGGTCTCGATATCGGCACTTCCAAGGTGGTGGCGCTGGTAGGCGAAGTCGCGGACGACGGCACGCTGGTCATCGTCGGGATCGGTACACACCCGTCCCGCGGCTTGAAAAAAGGCGTGGTGGTGAACATCGAGTCCACCGTGCAATCGATCCAGCGCGCCATCGAAGAGGCGCAGCTGATGGCCGGTTGCCGGATTCACTCGGCGTTCGTCGGCGTGGCGGGCAATCACATCCGCAGTTTGAACTCCCACGGCATCGTGGCGATCCGTGATCGCGAAGTCAGCTCCGCCGACCTTGAGCGCGTCCTCGACGCGGCCCAGGCCGTGGCGATCCCGGCCGACCAGCGTGTGCTGCACACCCTGCCACAGGATTACGTGATCGATAACCAGGAAGGCGTGCGTGAGCCCTTGGGCATGTCCGGCGTGCGCCTGGAAGCCAAGGTCCACGTCGTGACCTGTGCGGTGAACGCCGCGCAGAACATCGAGAAGTGCGTGCGCCGCTGCGGTCTGGAAATCGACGACATCATCCTCGAGCAACTGGCCTCGGCCTACTCGGTGCTGACCGACGACGAGAAAGAACTGGGCGTGTGCCTGGTAGACATCGGCGGCGGTACCACCGACATCGCGATCTTCACTGAAGGCGCGATCCGCCACACGGCGGTGATACCGATTGCCGGTGACCAGGTGACCAACGACATCGCCATGGCGTTGCGCACCCCGACCCAGTACGCCGAGGAAATCAAGATCCGTTACGCCTGTGCCCTGGCGAAGCTGGCCGGTGCCGGTGAAACCATCAAGGTGCCGAGCGTCGGCGACCGTCCACCGCGCGAACTGTCGCGCCAGGCCCTGGCCGAAGTGGTCGAGCCGCGCTACGACGAACTGTTCACGCTGATCCAGGCCGAGCTGCGTCGCAGTGGCTACGAAGACCTGATCCCGGCCGGCATCGTGCTGACGGGCGGTACGTCGAAGATGGAAGGCGCGGTCGAGCTGGCCGAAGAGATTTTCCACATGCCGGTGCGCCTGGGCGTGCCCCATGGCGTCAAGGGCCTGGATGACGTGGTCCGCAACCCGATCTATTCCACTGGCGTAGGCCTGTTGATGTACGGCCTGCAGAAACAGTCCGACGGGATCTCGTTTTCGGGGATTGGCAGCCGCGACAGCTACAGCAGCGACGAGCCGAAGGCACCGCTGTTCGAGCGGCTCCAGGCTTGGGTCAAAGGCAACTTCTAAACAGTTTCAAAGCTTCACGCGGCAGGTTTCAGGCTTGGCGCTGGAAGACGCAGCAAACGCAGTAGGCGAAAAAACTAGAGAATGAAAGGAGAGGGAAAATGTTCGAACTCGTAGACAACATCCCCGCTAGCCCGGTTATCAAAGTAATCGGTGTCGGCGGTGGCGGCGGCAACGCTGTCAACCACATGGTCAAGAGCAACATTGAAGGCGTTGAATTCATCTGCGCCAACACTGATGCCCAGGCGCTGAAATCCATCGGCGCGCGGACCATCCTGCAATTGGGCACTGGCGTAACCAAAGGCCTGGGCGCCGGCGCCAACCCGGAAGTCGGTCGTCAGGCCGCTCTCGAAGACCGTGAGCGCATTGCTGAAGTCCTGCAAGGCACCAACATGGTGTTCATCACCACGGGCATGGGCGGCGGTACCGGTACCGGTGCGGCGCCAATCATTGCCGAAGTGGCCAAGGAAATGGGGATCCTCACCGTTGCGGTGGTGACTCGTCCGTTCCCGTTCGAAGGCCGCAAGCGTATGCAGATCGCCGACGAAGGTATCCGTCTGCTGTCTGAAAGCGTTGACTCGTTGATCACCATTCCTAACGAGAAGCTGCTGACCATCCTGGGTAAAGACGCAAGCCTGCTGTCGGCTTTCGCCAAGGCTGACGATGTACTGGCCGGTGCCGTTCGCGGTATCTCCGACATCATCAAGCGTCCGGGCATGATCAACGTCGACTTTGCCGACGTACGGACTGTCATGAGCGAAATGGGCATGGCGATGATGGGCACTGGCTGCGCCAGCGGTCCGAACCGTGCACGCGAGGCCACCGAAGCGGCCATCCGCAACCCGTTGCTCGAAGACGTGAACCTGCAAGGTGCACGCGGCATCCTGGTGAACATCACCGCCGGTCCTGACCTGTCCCTGGGTGAGTACTCCGACGTGGGTAGCATCATCGAAGCCTTCGCTTCCGAGCACGCGATGGTCAAGGTCGGTACCGTTATCGATCCAGACATGCGCGACGAGTTGCACGTGACCGTGGTTGCCACGGGCCTGGGCGCGAAAATCGAGAAGCCCGTGAAGGTCATCGACAACACCGTTCACACTTCCATGGCTTCGCAACCGCAACAACAAGTGGCTTCGCGTCAGGAAGCGCCTGCGGTGAACTACCGTGACCTGGACCGTCCGACCGTCATGCGCAACCAGGCCCAGGGCCGGTACTGCGACTGCCGCGAAGATGAATCCGCAAGACGATCTGGATTACCTGGACATCCCGGCTTTCCTGCGTCGTCAGGCCGATTGATGAAATGTATCAGGGGGATACGGGTGATTGGTGTTCAGCAAAGGTCTGGTCTGCTATCATCGCCAGCCTTTGTTGATACCAGTTCGCAATTTGCGCTGAAGCGGCCCATGCCATGATTAAACAACGCACCCTGAAGAATATTATCCGTGCCACAGGTGTCGGCTTGCACTCCGGCGAGAAGGTCTACCTGACCCTCAAGCCCGCGCCTATCGATACCGGCATTGTGTTTTGTCGTGCCGACCTCGACCCTGTGGTGCAGATTCCTGCTCGCGCGGAAAACGTTGGTGAAACCACTATGTCGACCACACTGGTCAACGGTGACACCAAAGTGGATACGGTGGAGCATTTGCTCTCGGCCATGGCTGGCCTGGGCATCGATAACGCCTACGTCGAGCTCTCCGCGTCCGAAGTCCCGATCATGGATGGCAGTGCCGGACCCTTCGTATTCCTGATTCAATCGGCTGGCCTGGAAGAGCAGGACGCAGCCAAGAAGTTCATCCGCATCCTGCGGGAAGTGACAGTGGAAGACGGCGACAAGCGCGCCACTTTCGTCCCTTTCGAAGGTTTCAAGGTGAGCTTCGAGATCGATTTCGATCACCCGGTTTTCCGTGACCGCACCCAGAGTGCAAGCGTGGATTTTTCCAGCACTTCGTTCGTAAAAGAAGTCAGCCGCGCCCGTACCTTTGGTTTCATGAGTGATATCGAGTATCTGCGCAAGCACAACCTCGCACTCGGCGGCAGTGTTGAAAATGCGATCGTGGTCGATTCCGATGGTGTATTGAACGAAGACGGTCTTCGTTATGAAGACGAATTCGTCAAGCACAAGATCCTCGATGCAATCGGCGACCTCTACCTGCTGGGCAATAGCCTGATTGGTGAGTTCAAGGGCTTCAAGTCCGGCCACGCACTGAACAACCAACTGCTGCGCAAGTTGATTGAGCAGAAAGATGCTTGGGAAGTCGTGACGTTCGAAGACGCCAGCACCGCACCAATCTCTTACATGCGCCCTGTTGCGGCTGTGTAAGCAAAAAACCTCTCTAGTTTTTTAAGGGCTGCCTTTGGGTGGCCTTTTTTTATGGGTGCTTGGTTGGTGTGTATATCCATTGCTGCGGTGACGGCTGCTTAGGGTTCCGCCCTTACGGCGGGTCACTTTTGAGAAGCCCGGAAGCCGGCCCAGTCAAAAGTAACCAAAGCGCTTTTGCCCCACCACTCGGTGCCTCGCTTAGGCTCGGCATGCCCTCACTCCGGCATTGCTCCGTGGGCCCGCCGCGAAGGGCCATCCATGGCCCAGCGCGGCTATCCCGGCATCCATGCCGGGATGCCCACTCCACAATGCCTGCGTTCGGCCATCGTGGTTAACGGGGCGTCCGAGATCAACGTCCACCGCGAGGCGGCCTTATAGCCGACCTGATTCTTGATGAGGACCGCGTTTCTCCTGTGGGAGCGAGCTTGCTCGCGATGAGGCCGGCAAGCCCAACATCCCTGTGACTGAACCACCGCCATCGCGAGCAAGCTCGCTCCCACATTTCGATATTCAACAGCCACGAAATTTAAGTCCAACACAAAACCACTGTGGGAGCGAGCTTGCTCGCGAAAAGGCCGCCACATCCAACATCACCGCAAACTGACACTCCGCCTTCGCGGCGGCCCACGGAGCAATGCCTTCGTTCAGGCATGCCGAGCCTAGGCGAGGCACCGAGTGGTGGGGCAGAAGCGTTTTAGTCACTTTTGACTGGGCCGGCTTCCGGGCTCTTCAAAAGTGACCCGCCGTAAGGGCCATCCCTTTCAAGGTCTTTTCGTTTTGGCGGCCTTGATTACCCGGTCCGTTGAAACATGTGCATGCACCGCAGTGCCTTGCACCCATGTTTTGGGTTTAGGCACCTTGGGGCCCCGGGGATTTTTCGCAACTTGTTTTGGTTGGATGTTTCTGGCCAGTTCCAACAAGCGATGGGCCAGTTTTTCCAGAGGTATGACGGGAAAACATTCCGAGGGCAGCGCAATTTGCAGGCCTTCATAACCACTCCGGACCTGAACCGCCAAGTGATAGGTTGAGGCTTCCCAGCCGTCAGGCTGGGAAGCCTGATGGGCTTGCTCGACGCTTCGTTTGAGTACGGCCAGGACGTTGTAGGCCAACACCGCAGTAGCGAACCCGAGCAACGCAGCCTTTGGGCTACCAAGGGTTTCGATTTCACTCTCCAGGATTGTTTCCAGTCGCTGGAACATGCCTTCAATGCTCCAGCGGCGGCGATAGAGTTCCGCGATCTGCTGCGCGCTGACGCTTTCAGGCAGGTTGCTCCAGAACATCAAGCTGCTGTCACCCGAGTCTGTTGGCGAATGAAGCGTCAGTTCGACACGCCGACACTGATAACCGCCTCTGACCTGAATGATCTGCTCACGCACAGTGCCCGCGTCCACAGGCACGGGTTCTTGCCAATGCCCCTCTTGAATCAAGCGTGGATGCTTGGCTTGTTGACGAATGACAAAGGAGGTTTTGACCTGTTCGCAAGCCTCCATGACCGGGAGCGTGCAATAGAGTCGATCAGCCAGCCACACCTGGCCCGGCTCGGCATCCGCCAAGAGAGGCAGCACGCAAACACGCTCGCTTGCGTAGGCATCTTCACATGCCTGCAGGTCGATGACTTGATCCAGGTCGGGGTCGTAGACAACCACCGAAAACCCGGGCCGAGCGGCGCCGCGCTCGTGGCGTAAAGCCCCCAGTCGTTTCTCAGTGGATGCCAAGTGATTACCGTCCACCACCCGAACCTGCCAACCCGGCAACATCGTCGTGCAACCCAACTCCTTGATGGTTGGAGCCAGGCGCTGCGCACAGCCCGTGACCAGGGCGCGCAACAAAGCTGGCTCGGTACGACTGATCTTGTCGTAGAGGGCCGCCAGGCTGACAGGAAGATCTTCCAGTTGCCGCGCCGCGGCGTGCAGGGATGGCTTCAAACCCAATGAAACAAGGGACATCAGCTTGATGATGGTCGAGAACAGTAGCTCACGAGAATACTGCCGTTGCCGATGTTCTTCGAAAACCTGATCGACCCACTCAGGAGCAATAGCGTGCTCCAGCGCCAATTTGGCCATAACGCTGGCAGGTGCTTTTTTCTCGAAACGCTCCAGAACATCGGCCCACATCGTTCGGGTATCCCTGATAGAAACTTCAGGGGATTTTACCTAAGACCTTGAAAGGGATGGCCGTAAGGGCGGAACCCTAAGTGGCCGTTACCGCAGAAACGGATATACACACAGAGCGCCCTACAGCAACAAGACGGGCATCACATCGCACAAACCACCCGATTGCGCCCGCTGGCCTTGGCCTGGTACAACGCCTTGTCCGCAGCGAACAAGAGTTGTTTGAGTTCGCTGTACGGTCCCTGAGTCCAAGTAGCGATGCCAATACTCACCGTCATGGGCGCTCCCCCCTCCGACATCGGTGGCAGTTGTTCAACCGCGTCGCGAATATGCTGGGCCATGGTGAAGGCGCCAGCGGTGGTGGTCTCCGGCAGCACCACCGAGAACTCTTCACCGCCATAGCGCGCCGCCAGGTCGGCGGGACGGCGGACATGTTGGCCGATCAATTGCGCCAAGGTGCGCAGGGCCTCGTCACCCTGTTGATGACCATGACGATCGTTGAACGCCTTGAAGTGATCGGCATCGATCATCAGCACAGACAACGGTTGGCCCGAACGTTGGGCACGTAGCCATTCCTGTTGCAATGTCTCGTCCAGTGTTCGTCGGTTGGCCAGGCCTGTGAGAGCGTCGACGGACGCCAGTTGGGCCAATTCCCGTTCAGCTCTGTAGCGGCGGCGCAATTCGCGGCGCAGCAGCCAGGTGAGCCAGAGCAAACCGATGCACAGCGCACCGGTGGCGCCGCTGACCAACAATGCCGTGCGTTGCCAGGAGGCAAAAACCTCCCGGGTCGAGAGGGCTACCACGACAATCAGCGGTAAGTCGCCTACCTGGGAAAAGGTGTACAGGCGCGTTTTTTGATCTTGGCCAGATACGCTGGTGAAGCTGCCGTTGCCTTCGCGCAGGATTCGTACGAAGTTCGGGCGGTTGCTGAAGTCCCTGCCTATCATATCGTCAGCCAAGGGCGGCTCTTGGGCCAATAGAATGCCTTTGCTGCTGACCAGATTAACCGTCCCGCCATGTCCGATGTTCAGGCTTTTGAATAATTGGTTGAAGTAGTTCAACCGCATCGCTGCCTCGGCGACGCCCATGAACTCGCCCCGTTCGTCGCTCAGTCGATAGCTGAAGCTGATGCGCCAATCGTGGGTGGCACTCCTGGAACGGAACGGACGACTGATCATCATGCCCGGGCTCGGGTCCTGGACATGAGACTGGAAATATTCCCGGTCGGCGTAATTGCCTTTGCGCGGTTCGACCGAGGCGGAGTCGGCGATCACATCGCCGTGTTTGTCCAGAAGCAGGATGTCGCCTTTATAGGGAACGGCGGTGGCGCGGTCGAACAGCGCCAGATGGCGAATCGCCGGCGAAACGTCTTTCAGGTCGTCGCGTTTAGCGGCGGCGGCCAAACCTTGTAGCGACAGATCGTAGAGCTCCACGTTACGCAGCACATCGGCGTCAATCAGTTGCACGATATTGGTCGCCGCACGTGTCGCTGCCTGTTGTGCGGCGGCATGTTCGCGGATCAACAGGAACGTCACGATGCTTAGGATGGCAATGACAACCAGCGAGCTGGCCAGTACGAGTACCCGTTCCGAACGTATCGAAGGCGGGGTGTTGCCGGGTGTCGCACTGCGCGCGCTCATGGTTCCGATGTCTGCATTGTCATGTGGCTGGGATCCGTCCCCAAGGATTGCAAACCGGCAATGCACCAGATGCTGGCCTTTTGCTGATTGTGCTTGGATCAATGAGAGCGGGCAATCAGTGTTTGCGCAATAACCCGGTAATTGATGAAAGCCCGGGTCGCGTTCGGACGGTCTTCCGATTTTGCTACAGCTGCCTTTCGCCCAGCATTCATTGGCCAGGAAAGGCCTGATGACTCGTACAAACTTAGGGGGGAGGGGCGTCAGGTGGGCAAGCGGATCCCGAACGTGTTGGCGCCCTGGTCGCTGTGCACAAACACATCGCCACCATGCATCAGTGCAATGGCCTTGACGATGGCCAGCCCCAGTCCGTGGTTGGCGCCACTGTTGCTTCGCGAGGCATCGACGCGATAGAAGCGTTCGAACAGGCGTGGCAGGTGCTCGCCGGCAATCGGTTCGCCGGGGTTGGTGACGGCGAGGCTGATCTGCTCGCCAAGGGTTTCGATGCGCACGTCGATGACTTGCCCGGGCGCGGTGTGTTGTACGGCATTGCTCAACAGGTTGATCAGTGCCCGCCGCAGGTGGGCGATCTCGATGTTGGCCTGGGCGTCGCCGCAGACTCGGACCTGGACCTGGGCATCTTCCAGGATGAAGTCCAGGTAATCGAGGGTGGTCGCCACTTCGCCGGCCAGGGAGGTGCTGGTCAACTTGGTGGCCTTGCTGCCCTGGTCGGCGCTGGCCAGGAACAGCATGTCGTTGATGATCGAGCGCAGCCGCTCCAACTCCTCGAGATTCGATTGCAACACCTCGAAGTAGTGTTCGGCCGAGCGTCCACGGGTCAGCGCCACCTGGGTCTGGCCGATCAGGTTGGTCAGGGGCGAGCGTAATTCATGGGCGACGTCGGCGTTGAACGACTCCAGCCGCGAGTAAGCCTGTTCGACCCGGTCCAGGGTGGCGTTGAAGGAACTGACGAACTGGCTCAGCTCCGGCGGCAAGGGCGACAGTTGCAAGCGCCCGGACAGGCGGGGCGGGGCCAGGCGTTGGGCTTCATCGGACAGCTTGATCAGCGGCTTGAGACCGATGCGCGCGACCCAGTAGCCCAGCAACGAAGCCAGAAACACGCCGACAATCGCCAGGCTCACCAGCGCCACCAACAGGCGATGCTGGGTCTGGTAGAAGGTCTCGGTGTCGATGCCGATCATGAAGCGTAGTGGCGGGCGTTGGTCCTTGGCCGGGAACTGGCTCACCAGCACTTTCATCGGGTAGTGCCGATGGGGCAACGTCAGGTCGCGTTTACCCAGGGGGCCTTGGGCAAAAGCGCGGATCTGTGCATCGGGATTGCCATATTCAAAGCGCGGGTCGTCGCTGACGATCCAGAAATGGATGCGCTTGTCTTCCTCGCCGAGCAAACGCAGCTTGTTGTTGATCTTCACCCAGTGTTCAGGCGTGCCGTAGCGGCCGACGGTGGACTCCAGGACACTGTAGCGGGCATCGAGCTCGGCTTCGGGCAACAGGCCCAGGCCCTTGGCGACCTGTTGGTACAAAGCGCCCCCGATCAACAGGAACACCAGCGCCGCCACCAGTGTGAACATGCCGCTCAGGCGCAAGGCGATGCTGTCAGGGAAGGTCATCACTGCGACTCTCCAGCACATATCCCATGCCACGAATGGTGTGCAGCAACTTCTGCTCGAATGGCCCGTCGAGCTTGGCCCGCAAGCGTTTGATCGCCACTTCCACCACGTTGGCGTCACTGTCGAAGTTGATGTCCCAGACCATTTCGGCAATGGCGGTTTTCGAGAGGATTTCACCCTGGCGGCGGGCCAGGACGCTGAGCAGGGAGAACTCCTTGGCGGTCAGGTCCAGGCGCTGGCCGGCGCGGGTGGCTTTGCGGCTGATCAGGTCGATCCACAGGTCGGCGATGCTCACCTGCATCGGTTCATGGCCGCCGCTGCGGCGGGTCAGGGCTTGCAGGCGGGCCACCAGTTCGAGGAAGGAGAAGGGCTTGCCCAGGTAGTCATCGGCGCCGTCGCGCAAACCCTTGATACGGTCCTCGACCCGTTCCCGGGCGGTGAGCATGATCACCGGGGTCTGCTTGCGGGCGCGCAGGGCGCGGAGCACGCCGAAGCCGTCCAGGCCCGGCAGCATCACGTCGAGCACGATCACCGCATAGTCGGTTTCCAGGGCCAGGTGCAGCCCCTCGATGCCGTCCGGCGCCACGTCCACGGTGTAGCCTTGTTCGGTCAAACCGCGGTGCAGGTAGTCCGCAGTTTTTTCTTCGTCTTCGATGATCAGAACGCGCATGGCCCCGCCTCAGTGGTCTGTGCTCGCCAGCGCCGTCGTCGGCGCCGACCCTGGCTGATGGGCGGGCCGATGGAACACTCGCTCGAGCCACAAGTATATGACCGGTGTGGTGAACAGCGTCAGCGCCTGGCTCACCAACAGGCCGCCTACCACCGCGATGCCCAGGGGCTGGCGCAGTTCCGCGCCGGGGCCATAGCCGAGCATCAGCGGCAGGGCACCGAGCAGGGCCGCCAGGGTGGTCATCATGATCGGGCGGAAGCGTGTCAGGCACGCCTGGAAAATCGCCTCCTGGGGGGCCAGCCCTTTGTTGCGCTGGGCATCGAGGGCGAAGTCGATCATCAGGATGCCGTTCTTCTTGACGATCCCGATCAGCAGCACCAGCCCGATCAGCGCCATGATCGAAAAATCCTGGCCCAGCAGCCAGAGCATGATCAGCGCGCCGAGGCCGGCCGAGGGCAGGGTGGAGATGATCGTCAAGGGATGCACGAAACTCTCGTAGAGCACGCCGAGGATGATGTACACGGCCACCAGCGCGGCGAGGATCAGCCACGGCTGGCTCGCCAGCGAGCTTTGGAAGGCCTGGGCCGCGCCCTGGAAATTACCGGTGATGGCGGCCGGCATGCCGATTTCGTTCTTCGCCTGGTCGAGCAGGCGCACCGCGTCCCCCAGGGCCACGCCGGGCGCGAGGTTGAACGACAGGTTGGCGGCCGGGAACATGCCGTCGTGGGCAATCGACAGCGGGCCGTTGCTGGGCGCATCGAAGCGGGCCAGGGCCGAGAGCGGCACCATTTCCCCACTCAGGGGCGAACGCAGGTAAAAATACGCCAGGCTCTCGGCTTTGCCCCGTTGCGCGGTGTCGAGTTCCAGGATCACGTTGTACTGGTTGGTCTCGGTCTGGAACTCATTGATCTGCCGCTGGCCGAAGGCATCGTACAGGGCCTGGTCGACATCGGTGGCGGTGAGGCCGAAGCGCGCCGCCGCGCTGCGGTCGATGTTGATGTGGGTGATGCTGCCACCCAGTTGCAGGTCGTTGGAGATGTCACGGAATGCCGGGTTGCCGCGCAGCTTGTCGGTGAGTTTTTGTGTCCAGGCGTTGAGGCTCGGCCCGTCGTTGCTCTTGAGCACGTATTGATACTGGGCGCGGCTGGGGCCGGAGCTGAGGTTGATGTCCTGCCCAGCCCTGAGGTACAGCACCACGCCAGGGATTTTCAGCAGCTTGGGGCGGATTCGGTCGATGAACCCGCTGGCCGAGACATCCCGCTCGCCCCGAGGCTTGAGGGCGATCCAGAAGCGGCCGTTGGCGATGGTCTGGTTGTTGCCCGAGACACCGACGGAATGGGAGAAGGTCTGCACCGCAGGGTCGGCAGCGACGATGTCGGCCAGGGCCTTGTGCTTGGCCACCATGTCCGGGAACGACACATCGGCGGCGGCTTCGCTGGTGCCCAGCACCAGGCCGGTGTCCTGTACCGGGAAGAAGCCCTTGGGAATGAACACATAGCCCACCACCGCCAGTGCCAGGGTCAGGCCGAACACGCCGATCATCAGCTTTTGATGGGCCAGGGCCCGACGCAGACCGCGTTCATACCCACCCAGCAGGCGTTCGCCGAACCCTGGCGCGCCGTGGGCAGGGTGCATCGGGGCGCGCATGAACAGCGCGGCCAGGGTCGGTGCCAACGTGAGGGACACCACCACCGAGATCAGGATGGTCGACGTGGCGGTCAGGGCAAACTCCTTGAACAGGCGCCCGACCACGCCGCCCATGAACAGCAGCGGAATGAACGCGGCGATCAGTGAGAAGCTGATGGAAACGACGGTAAAGCCGATTTCGCCGGCCCCCTTGATCGCCGCCTCGCGCATGCCGTCGCCGGCCTCCAGGTGCCGGTGGATGTTCTCCACCACCACAATCGCATCGTCCACCACGAACCCCACCGAGATGACGATGGCCACCAGGGTCAGGTTGTTCAGGCTGAACCCCATCACGTACATCAGGGCGAAACTGGCGGTCAGCGACACCCCCAGCACCGCCGAGACGATCAGGGTCGCCGAGAGCTGGCGCAGGAACAGCGCCATCACCGCCACCACCAACAGCACCGCGATCAGCAAGGTGATTTCCACTTCGTGCAGCGAGGCGCGGATGGTCTGGGTGCGGTCGATCAACACCTTGACCTGCACCGCGGCGGGCAACATGGCTTGCAGGGTGGGCAGGGCCGCCTGGATGCGGTCGACGGTCTCGACGATATTGGCCCCCGGTTGCCGGAAGATCACCAGGTTGACCCCGGGCTCGTTGTCGGACCAGGCCTGGACGTAGGCGTTTTCCGAGCCGTTGACCACCTTGGCGATGTCCTTGAGATGAACCGGTGCCCCGTCCTTATAGGACACGATCAGCTCGCCGTACTCTGCGGGTTTGAACAACTGGTCGTTGGTGGACAGGGTGGAAATGCTCGACTCACCGTACAAGGCGCCCTTGGCCAGGTTCAGGCTGGCCTGTTGGAGCGTCAGGCGAATGTCCGCCAGGGTCAGGCCGATGGCAGCGAGCCGGTCGGCCGAGGCCTGGACCCGAATTGCCGGACGTTGCTGGCCGGTGATGTAGATTTGCCCTACGCCATCGATTTGGCTGATCTGACGGGAGAGCAGGGTTTCGACGTAGTCGCTCAGTTCGGTGCTGGGCATCAGGCTGGAGCTGATGCTGAGGATCAGCACCGGGCTGTCGGCGGGGTTGACCTTGCGCCAGGTGGGCAGGTTCGGCATGTCGTTGGGCAGTTTGCCGGCGGCGGTGTTGATCGCCGCCTGCACTTCCTGGGCGGCGGTGTCGATGCTTTTATCGAGGCTGAATTGCAGGATCAGGTTGGTCGAGCCCAGGGCGCTGCTGGAGGTCATCTGGGTGATGCCGGGAATGGCACTGAATTGCACTTCCAGCGGCGTCGCCACCGACGACGCCATGGTTTCGGGGCTGGCCCCGGGCAACTGGGCGTTGACCTGGATGGTCGGGAATTCCGCCTCCGGCAACGGCGCGACGGGCAGGCGGGGAAACGCGATCACTCCCAGCAGTACCAGGGCAAACGTCAGCAGTACCGTGGCGATGGGGTGGTCGATGCACCATGCCGAAACCGAGCCGCGGCCCTTCATGGCTGGGGCTCCGCGGTCTTGGCCAGGGCGGGCGGATCACTGAGCACCTGGATATGGCTGCCCGGCTTGAGCCGTGACTGGCCGTCGCTCACCAACTGATCGCCGGCGTTCACTCCCTTGATGATGTGCAGGTCGCTGTCCTGGTAAACCATCACCACCGGCACGCTCTCGACCTTGTCGTCCTTGATCCGGTACACGAAGTGTTGCTCCAGGCCGCGCTGGACCACGGTGGGCGGTACCACCAGGGCGTCCTTGTCGACGGCGGTCTGGATCTTCAGCGTCACCAGTTGCCCCGGCCACAACCGTTGCGCGGCGTTGTTGAATTCGGCCTTGGCCCGCAGGGTGCCGGTGTTGGCGTTGATCTGGTTGTCGATGAGGCTCAGGCGCCCCTCGCCGAGCAGCTCCCCGGGGGCGCCATCGGCGCCGATATAGGCCTTGACCAAGGCTTGCTCGGGGGCGGCGATCAACCGTTGCAAGGTGGGTAGCATTTGCTGGGGTAGGGAGAACTCCACGGCGATCGGATCGATCTGGGTCACCGTGAACAGGCCTTCGGCGTCGCTGGTACGCAGGAAGTTGCCTTCGTCCACGTTGCGAATGCCGACGCGACCGCTCACTGGGGAACGGATCTGGGTGTAGGACAGTTGCACCTGGGCCGAGTCGATGGCCGCCTGGTTGCCCTGGGCGGTCGCCTTGAGCTGGTTGACCAGCGCCTGTTGCTGGTCGTAGGTCTGCTTCGAAACGCCGTCATCGACGCTCAGCAATTTGTAGCGCTTGAGATTGACCTGGGCCACCGCCAGTTGCGCCTGGCTCTCGCCAAGCTGGGCCCGGGCCTGGTCGAGGCTGGCGCGGATCGAGCGGTCGTCGATGGTCGCCAACAGGTCACCCTTCTTCACCAGTTGCCCTTCCTTGACCAGCAGGCGGGTAAGGATGCCGTCGATCTGCGGCCGGATCACCACGCTGTGCAGCGAGAGCACCGTGCCGATGCCGCTGGCGAAGCGCGGTACATCCTTTTGCATCACGCTGATGGCCCGTACCGGAACGGCGGCGGGAGCGCCGGGCTTGGCGGTGACGGGCTTGAGCACAAACCAGAGGGCGAGGGCCGCCAGGGCGATCAACAGCACGACAAGCAGGACAGTTTTCTTCTGGATGCGCATGGATATGAAGGGCCGGTTCGGGACGCAGGAGTTGGAGCTTTCTTATATAGCGTTGCGAGCCGGTCAGGAAGGTGACGGCTAACTGACAGGCTTGTCAGTTTTGTCCCGGTTTGCTGTCGGATGAATGCAGATGCCGGATGAAACGGCCAGCGCGCGGTGATATCGGGCAGGTATACTGCCGCCTTTCGCGGCTCGCCTACGGAGCCCGACATACTGAATTGTGGCGAGGGAGCTTGCTCCCGCTTGAGTGCGAAGCGCTCACAGGGATGGGCTGCTTCGCAGCCCAGCGGGAGCAAGCTCCCTCGCCACGGGTTGTTGTCCTACTCAGGTGAATAATTCAAATGACTTCCTCAATACCATCGCCTGCGGACGAACGTTCGCAAGGCGAATCGTCTGGCCAAACGGACAGCGATGTTTCCAGCAGTGAGGACGTCAAGGCGGCGATCCCTGCTTTCAAATTCCCGTTCAAACCCGGTGAACTGGCTGCGGCCAAGGGCGCCGGGCAACAGCCGTGGTACAAGAATGGCGCGAAGAATGGCCATACCAAGACCCCGGGCGCGGCGCCTCCCGGCACGCGGCGTTCCATGGGCAAGCGCTGAATTCATTCTTCAAGCACGGGGACGACTTCAGCTCGTGACCCGTGCGCCTGCCAGGCTGCCACTCAATTCGTAAGCCGTCAGTTCAGCCTGGTGCGCCGCGAGGATTTCCGGCAACGAGCCGCGCAGGTATTCGACCCAGGTCTTGATCTTCGCATCCAGGTATTGGCGCGATGGATAGATGGCGTAGAGGTTCAGTTCCTGGGAGCGGTAGTTGGGCATGACCCGCACCAGCGTGCCGTTGCGCAAGCCTTCGATGGCGGCGTACACCGGCAATACTCCCACGCCCATGCCGCTGGTGATCGCGGTTTTCATCGCATCGGCGGAGTTCACCAGGAACGGTGAGCTGTTGATGGTGACCATCTCTTGGCCTTCCGGGCCGTCGAACACCCATTTTTCCAGCGGGATGACCGGGCTGACCAGGCGCAGGCAGGCGTGGTTGAGCAGGTCGCTGGGTTTTTGCGGGCAGCCGCTGGCTTTCACGTAGGCGGGCGACGCACAGACGATGCTGTAGGTGATCCCCAGACGCTGGGAGACGAAGCCTGAATCCGGCAGCTCGCTGGCGAGCACGATGGAGACGTCGTAGCCCTCGTCCAGGATG